>JBNKFP010000268.1:0-3668 GCA_050289365.1 Cellvibrionaceae bacterium
TGTTGTTGCCCCCTTGTGTACGGCCCAGTTCGTCGCCGGCAAGTAACATGGGCGTACCTTGGCTCAACAACAACGTCGCCAAATAATTGCGCTGCTGGCGAATTCGCAAGGCCGCAATACGCTCGTTTTTGGTCTCCCCTTCCACGCCAAAGTTATAACTGAAATTCGCGTGATGTCCGTCATTGTTATTTTCTTTATTGGCGTGGTTATGGCGCTGGTTGTAGCTGACCAAATCGCGAATGGTAAAACCATCGTGACTGGTAACAAAATTGATGGTTGAAGAAGGCTTTCGACCGGAATGTTCGAATATATCACTAGAGCCGTGAATGCGACGAGCAAATTCCGGTAGCATTCCAGGATCACCGCGCCAATAACGTCGAATCGTGTCGCGATAACGGTCATTCCACTCGGACCAGCCGCCGGGAAAGTTTCCCACTTGATATCCGCCTGGGCCGATATCCCAGGGTTCGGCAATCATTTTTTTGGTATTCAATAAGGGGTCTTGGCGAATGGCATCTAAAAAACCGCCGTGCTGATCAAATCCGTGGGCTTCACGCCCTAACACGGTTGCTAAGTCAAAACGAAACCCATCAACTCCCATGTCTGACGCCCAGTAACGTAAACTGTCCATCACCAACTGCAATACCCGTGGGTGACGAATATTAAACGTATTTCCACAGCCGGTATCATTGACATAAAAACGGGGATCCTGACTGAGCAGACTGTAGTAGGAACAATTGTCTATGCCACGAAATGATAGGGTTGGCCCTAAATGGTTGCCTTCTGCGGTGTGGTTATAGACCACATCCAAGATCACTTCAAATCCCGCTTCGTGGAAGCGCTCAACCATCATTTTAAATTCGTCTGGATTATGATCGCTGTTATAGGCACAGTGGGGGGTGAAAAAATTAAGAGTGTTGTAACCCCAGTAATTGACTAAATTGCGTTTTATTAAAAAATGTTCGTCCACAAAACTGTGCACGGGCAAAAGTTCAACGCTGGTCACACCCAATTCTTTCAAATAATTTAAAACTTCGTCATGAGCCATTCCGGCATAGGTACCGCGTAGCTCTTTAGGTATTTTTTCCTGTAATTGAGTAAACCCTTTGATATGCACCTCATAAATAATGGTGTCATTCCAAGCCACAGGGTTTGCCAAGGGCTTTGGTGGTGGTGTAGGCGCTACCACCACGCATTTAGGCAAGTAGGCCGCATTATCCGTGCGGTCAAACGAGCAATCTTGAGCAGGATCTTTTAAATCATAAGCGTAGTGTGTTTCAGACCATTGAAACGCCGATGAAAATGCTTTTGCGTAGGGGTCGAGCATTAATTTATGGTGATTGAATCTGTGTCCCACCTGAGGTTCAAATGGACCGTAAACTCGATAGCCATAGAGACTTTTTTCTGGCAAACCTTCCACCAAACCATGCCACACATAGTCTGTGCACTCAGGCAGCGTGATTCGGTTTAATTCTTTCTGTCCTGTTTCATCAAACAGGCACAACTCAACTTTTTCCGCATGCTGAGAAAATAACGTGAAATTAACACCCTGATCGGTCACGGTAGCACCTAAGGGATAAGGCACTCCCGATAAAATTCTGTAGTTTCCCGAGTTTTCATTCATATGTTTTCGATCCACTTTGTTGCCCGCCGCCGATTCGTCAAGTTAGATCAATCATGAAAAATTCCCTTTCGTGCTGTCTTGATAAAATGGGTACTGTTAGATCACCCCAATAACGCTTACTCGCGCTTTGAAGGGTTTAACGGGTCAATTCAAATACCAGTGTTGTCAGTGGCGGCAAAATGACACTAATTGCTTGCGCCCGACCGTGACTTTCCGTCGCAACCGAATGAACGCCACCACTATTACCTCGATCTTCGCCACCATAAATGAGTGCATCTGTGTTTAAAACCTCACGGTAAAATCCCTGTTCCGGAACCCCCAAAACATAATCGGGGCGCATGACCGGGGTCATATTAATGATAATGACCAAAGGTGGGTGGCTGGTCGATTTGCGCACAAATGCAAATACCGAATTATGGTTATCATCCGCTTCAATCCATTCGAACCCTTCGGGAGAACAATCGAATTGATGGCACGCTGGGTGGCTCACATAGAGATCATTTAAATCGCGTACTAAATTTTGCACACCTTGATGCCAGTGAACATCCAGTAAATGCCAATCGAGACTGAAATTGTGATTCCACTCCTGCCCTTGGGCAAATTCCCCACCCATAAACAATAATTTTTTACCCGGGTGAGTCCACATATAGCCAAAGTACGCACGCAAATTGGCAAATTTCTGTTCGCCATTGCCTGGCATTTTATCGAGCAGCGAACGTTTACCGTGCACAACTTCATCGTGACTCAGTGGCAAAATAAAATTCTCATTAAATGCGTAGAGTAGACTGAAGGTCATATCATGGTGATGGTATTGGCGATGTATCGGGTCATTTTCCATATAACGCAGACTGTCATTCATCCAACCCATATTCCATTTAAAACCAAAGCCCAAACCGCCAGCATAAACCGGATGAGAAACACCGGGCCATGCGGTGGACTCTTCAGCGATCATCATCGCATCGGGAAAATGTTCGTAGACTTTTAAATTCGTTCGTTTAATCAGTTCAATGGCATCGAGATTTTCCCGTCCGCCATAGTGGTTGGGGACCCACTCGCCCTCGTTGCGACTGTAATCCAAATAAAGCATGGATGCCACCGCATCAACTCGTAAACCGTCTACATGAAATTGATCGAGCCAGTACAGTGCGTTGGAGAATAAAAAGTTGGCGACTTCGCAGCGACCGTAGTTATAAATATAAGTGTTCCAATCCGGATGAAAACCCTGGCGATCATCAGCGTGTTCGTACAGGGGGGTACCATCGAATCGCGCCAAACCATGACCATCAGACGGGAAATGACCTGGCACCCAATCGATTAATACACCCAGCCCCTGCTGATGACACTGATCAATAAAATAACGAAAATCATCGGCACCACCAAAACGTGATGTGGGCGCATACAGTCCCACAGGTTGATACCCCCAGGAACCATCAAATGGAAATTCACTAACGGGCATCAATTGAATGTGGGTAAAACCCAAATCTTTGGCATAGGGAATTAATTGCTCTGCCAGTTCTCTGTAGCTGAGGAAGTCATCCCCATTTTTACGCCAGGAACCCAGGTGTACCTCATAGACACTGATTGGGCAATTGATATCGTTGTGACGCTTGCGGGTCTGCATCCACTCCGTGTCTTGCCAGCCATAATTATTGGGGGCAACCACTCTAGAAGCCGTTTGCGGTGGACGCTCAGCGGCGAACCCCATAGGATCGGATTTATGCGGCAACAAGGCGCCATCGCGGGTTTTGATTTCGTATTTGTAAAGTGCGCCTGCCTGTAAGCCGGGAATAAACAACTCCCAAATACCGCTGGGAATATGTTTGCGCATCATATGCGGGCGGCCATCCCAAAAATTAAATTCCCCCACGACAGAAACCCGTTGAGCATTGGGTGCCCAAACACTAAACCGAACACCGCTGACGCCATCAACGGTGACAACGTGAGCGCCCAGCCAGTCGTATAAACGCTCGTGACTGCCCTCACCAAATAAATACAGGTCCATTTCACTCAAGGTAGACGGAAAACGGTAAGGATCTTCGCGACG
>JBNKFP010000269.1:0-3634 GCA_050289365.1 Cellvibrionaceae bacterium
ACGCCCCGCTCATGTAAACTGTGGGCTACCTGATTGGCCCGACCTTCCAACGCGGCGTAACTCATTTGATTCTGTTGATCTATCAACGCACAGGAGGGCCCGTGCAGATCGGCTTGCGCTTCAAATAATTCGTGTGTCCACTTCGCCGGGACGGGTTGGGCTGTCGCGTTCCAGTCCGACAGGAGTTGTTTCCTTTCTTGTGCGCCGAGAAATTCCAGTTGCGAAACCGGTGTTTGCGGCTCGGCAATCAAGGCATCCAGCAATTGTTGGTAGTGCCGCAGCATGCGCTCAATCGTGTTATGGTCGAATAAATCAGAGCTGTATTCCATTTCGGCCAGAATACCCTGTGCAGTTTCGGTCAGGGTAAATGTCATATCGAATCGCGAGACACCCTCGCCCGGTTCATATTCGACCACCAATGGCGACAATTCCACATCCCCAAAAGACACCTTCCCCATAGGCGTGTTTTGTAACACAAACATCACTTGGAACAAGGGGGAATAACTCAAATTGCGCTCGGGGTTGAGCGCTTCAACTACACTCTCAAAGGGAATATCCTGATGCGCATAGGCTGCTAATGCGACAGTTCGCACGCGTTGCAATAATTGCCCGAAGCAAGGATCACCGGATAAGTCCGTGCGCATGACTAATGTATTGGCAAAAAAGCCAATCAAATTTTCCGTCTCTTTCTTATTGCGATTAGCAATAGGCGTTCCTATGGCGATATCCTGTCGACCGCAATAGCGACTGAGCAGCACAGCAAATGCCGACAACAATGACATAAACATCGTCACATGATATTGATGATTCAACTCGCGCAGTTGACTGGCAAGCACAACGGATAACAAAGTTTCAGCATTTGCCCCGCGATAACTCTGCTCCTTCGGTCGCGGACGATCAGTGGGCAATTCCAACAGTGGTGGTAATTCCTGTAGCTGCCGTCGCCAGTAGTCTAACTGTTGATTCAGCACGTCGCCGCAAAACCAACGCCGTTGCCAGAGGGCAAAATCCGCGTATTGAATCGACAACAGGGGTAAAGTCGAAGATACTTTTTCTCGGCCGCAATGATACAACTCGACCAGTTCTCTAAAAAAAACGCCCAACGACCAGCCATCGGCAATAATATGATGAAAAGTTAGTAACAATACGTAGTTTTCACCCGGCATTTTTGCAGAATTGATGCCAGAGCAATCATGCAATAGCCTAATACGGTAGAGACTGTCCTGCTCAAGATCAAAACAATAACGGCGTTCTTGTTGAATAATGTTTTTTAACTTACCGTTATCATAAACAGTTTCAATCTCTAGTGGCAGTTCTTCAGGTTGTTTGATCGTTTGCACGACCCTGCCATCTCTCTCGGAAAAACGTGTCCGTAATGCCTGATGACGATGGATAATTGATTGCAGACTTAACCTCAATGCTTCAGTATCCAAACAACCCGCGAGACGAATTCCCAGAGGAATATTATAAACGGGTGCGTTGCCCATCAAACGGCTCAAAAACCACAGTCGCTCCTGCGCAAAGGACAATACTTTTTCCTCGCCCGATTCAGCAGCAACAATCTTGATTTGACTCGATATTGGGGACTGCTTGCGTTGCTTTAATTTCTGTCGTAGTCTTTCTTTTGCCGTCAACATTCAATTGCCTCCCCAATAGGACTTAGAGTCATACATCCCCCAGGTCATACAAAAATTTCTCAGCCTCTTCTTCACTCATAGAGTCCAGAAAATGTTCATCCAATGCGTTGAGTTTTTGTTCGCGATCAATCAGCGCAGCCATTGCTCTAAGGTTTTCTTTCTCATACAAATCGCGCAACGTTAATTCCAGAAAAAATTGATCATTGACCCGCGTCGCCAACTGCGTAATCAACAAAGACTGTCCCCCCAGGGCAAAGAAATTATCGTCACAACTTATTTCATCGGCGGCATAAGGCAACAATTGTCCCCAGAATTCGATCAGTATTTTTTCCGTCTCTGTTTCCGGATCAATACGCTCACGTATTCTAACGGCTTTATTTGCCATGGTTTGCAACCTTGCAAAATCCGGTGTCCCGTCTGGATTCTTAGGCAGAGCACGCAAACACTCGATAGAGTGTGGTATCGTGTAAAAACCCGGTTGGCTGGTGATATAACGCAATAGGGTCGATCGATCAATACAACTTTCCACGTTATGCTTCATCCTTTCGGCGTTATCCTTATTTCTTTCGGCACTACCCATAATCCATTCGAAGTTATCCTTAGGCACAAGGTACGCCGCCGATACGCTTATAACAGAGTGAACTGGGACAACAGCCACTTCGCTAATCGACGGGTGGCGGGCCAATAGCGCCTCCAAGTGCGCACATTCCCATTGACGTTGCTGTTCGCTGCGGCCGATATAGTCCAATTCCCCACTGGGCAGCCAACGCACCCAATCACCACTGCGAAACAAATAGGGAGCAACACCACCTTCGTCAAACGGATTGGCGATAACCCTGGTCGAAGAGTTTCCTTCAGTGGATTGACAAGCCAGATACAACTCCCCGACAACCCCAACTGGGACAACTCTATGGTATTGATTGAGAACATAGACACCTTTGATTCCCAATTTTTTATGGGCGAGGTTCGCTGTTGCTGACCACCTTGCCGTCTGACTCCACTGCTGCAAAAGCATGTTCTGCTCCGCCGGTGACACAATACTGAACTGGAGAACTAAGCGGCGGCTCTTTTGATTCAATGCATTAAGTAGCTCAACCAATGCTGATTCAAAATAGCCCAATACTTTATCTGCCGAAACAGAACGATCGATCAAAGCTTCCAGGGAAAACTTCTCGCCATAATCACTGATTGAAACATTCAAAGGGTAATTGCTGCGCTCTTTCACCGATAAAGTTGCAATGCCAAACTGAGCCTGTCGCATCCGAACCTGATCTTCATCCGTTGAAAATTCATGGGAGTGACGATAGTTGAGAACTGCACTGAATAACGGTTTACCAGAAGCCAAACCGCTACACTCCTGCACCTGCACCAACGGGGTGTGTTCGTAGTGCAGTAAATCCCTCAGTGCCTGCTCCGTTTGAACCAGCAGTTGTTCTACATTCTTATCCTTTAATCGAAGCCGCAGTGGCAAAGTGTTAATAAACAAGCCCAATGAACGCTCTGCCCCCATTGTCCCCTGCAGACGACCGGACAGCACAGTGCCAAACACCACATCATCACAATTGCTGGTAACCGCCATAACCATGGCCCAGGCGGCATGAAAAAGAGTCGCGGGGCTCGTCTGTAGACGGCGGGAGGTACTCCTTATCGCTTGCGCCAGCGCTGATGGCAGCACCTTGTGTGCTTGCTCAATATGACTGCCATCTCCTCGAACGTCCACTAACTCATACGGTGAGGAAGGTCGAGTAAAGTCACCCAGGTATTTCTTGAAAAATTCCAGCACATTTCGATCATTATTGCGTGCCAGTGAATGAGCTACAAATTCGCGGTAAGGCAGCGGTTTTCCCCAGTGTTGCGTCTGTTGTGCCAGATAGGCACCGAGCTCTTGTAAGACATATTCCAACCCCACATGATCGATAATAATGTGATGCAGAGTCATTAACACCAGCCGCTCCCCTCTAGCGCGAGACGGGGCTAATGTTAACTGCACCAGCGGC
>JBNKFP010000270.1:0-3627 GCA_050289365.1 Cellvibrionaceae bacterium
ATTGAGGAAGAAGACGGCCGCAGTCGTCGATTCTAGCCGTATTCACGCAGCCAGCTCTCCAGCAAAAGGCGTGCTGCGATGGAGTCCACCGGCGCCGAAGCGTAGTGACCATGATGGCCGCGTTCAGCGGCTTCTTCTTTGGCCATACGCGTGGTCAAGCGTTCATCATACAGCTCTACTTGTAAACCGAAGCGGCCATGTAAGCGATTGGCGAATTTCCGTACGCGCGGGCACAGATCCGTTTCGGTATCGTCCATATTCAACGGTAAGCCCACCAATAATCGTACCGGTTGCCACTGCTTGAGCAATTGCTCCAGCTGTTGCCAATCCGGAACGCCGTCACGGGCTTTTAGCGGGGGGAGTTCAGAAGCGGTGCCGGTAATGGATTGACCGTAGGCGACACCAATATTTTTTAGGCCATAGTCAAATGCCATCAGGGTCAAGGCGGACACGTGGATTCTCCAGGTTGGTGGAGGCGGGCCAACTAGGCGTGACCCGGCGCACTGTGCAATAAATGCAAATCAATTCCCAGGCGACTCGCCGCAGTGTGCCAGCGCTGTTCAATGGGGGTATCAAACACAATCTCGCTATCCGCTGGTACAGTTAGCCAGCTGTTTTCTTTGAGTTCTTGCTCCAGTTGCCCTGCACCCCAACCGGCATAACCCAAAACAAACTGGGCTTTATTCGGGCCTTTACCGGAGGCCATGGCGTCAATGATATCGCGTGAGGCGGTGAGCGAGATTTCAGGGGCAATGGCAATGGTGCTCTGCCAGCTGCCTTCCGTGGGGTGGAGCACAAATCCGCGTTGTTGACTAACCGGGCCCCCAGACAGAATAGGTCGGCGACCCATTTCCGGCTCATAGACCAACTCCATTTGTTCGAACACATCCGCAAGTTGAATTTCCATTGCTCGATTGATGACCAAGCCCATGGCGCCGTCGGCACTGTGGTCACAGATATAGGTAATGGAATTGGCAAAGATGGGGTCATTGAGGCTCGGCATCGCAATCAATAAATGATTGCGAAGGCAGTCGCCACTGGGCATTTTGGGGGAGCTGTCTTTTGTCATGACCATAGTATGAGGCGTTTGCTAAAGAAAACAAGCTCAGAGATTGAAAGGCTTCGATCTAGCGCACTGTGGTCGATCGAGTGTTGTTATTATCCGCCGGTGCTCATGCCCGTAATTTCAAAGCGCCAGGTGCGGATAATATCCAATTGATCGGCGGTTTTTTTGATTTCCGGGGGGAAGGGGTCAAACGGGCTGGATAGGCGTATGACCTGCAGCGCAGCTTGATCCAGCACGGGGAAGCCAGAGGGTTTTAGAATTTCAACGGAATCCACTGTGCCATCGTCGTTGATGATGACAGACATGCGTAAGCTTCCGAAGAGCTTGCGCTCCAGTGCCGCTTGCGGAAAGTGCTGGTTGCCTAGGCTTTCCACTTTTTGGGTCCAGCGATTGAGGTATTCCGCGTCGGCAGAAGACTTGGTGGCCACGGAGGTCATACGACGGATTCTCGGTCTGCGGGCAAAGTCTTGCTGCAGTTTGTCCAACTTGGCGCGCAAACTGGCAATTTCGGGGTTGAGCAGCAAGGTGTCTTCCTGTTGCGCCTCCAGCTCCTCTTGAGTTTGAGTCTCATCGCTTTCGTCAACTCGAGATACCTTGAAGTTACTGTCTTTGGTGGTGAGGTATTCTTGCTCGGTGATACTGGCTGCGGTGGTTTTGCGCTGGGGTATGGGTACCACTTGATTGATCTGTGGGGCCACCACATCCGTGGTTTCGTTGGTGGTCAGCTCTTTGGTTTCCTCTTTCGTGCCACTCGCTTCCTGGTTGTGTTGCGCCAAGTAATCCGCTTTCTCTGGGGCATCTTTCGATTGGTGGGTCGCCAGCGTAATGTTCAAGTTGGGGGCAATCTTGTGATTGTTATCAAAGGAAAAGGTGATGCCTAAAATGATTACCGCATGCACTGCAACGGCGAGGAACACGGTAAAACTGAGACGTTCTCCGCTAATGGTCTTGTCGATACTCATGGACGGTCACTGCTATCTTGCGGTCATTATTATCAGCTCGCCAATGGCGAGCCGCTTTAGCGTGGCCATTGTAAGCTAATTTAGAGGAAATGGGCTATTCCGCCGCCATGCGGGCCTCAATAGCCGATATGAGGCGGTCACCGATGCGAGTGTCATAGGCACCGTCGATCTCCCGTACACAGGTGGGGCTGGTCACATTGATTTCAGTGAGGTAGTCACCAATCACATCAAGGCCTACGAATAACAGGCCCTTGGCGACTAAGGTAGGAGCCACTTGCGCCACGATCCATCGGTCTCGATCCGTCAGTGGTTGAGCAACTCCGCGCCCACCGGCGGCTAAATTTCCGCGGGTTTCGCCCTGGGCGGGTATCCGCGCCAAACAGTAGGGGATGGCTTCGCCGTCAACCACTAAGATGCGCTTGTCACCCTGGCTTATCGCTGGAATGAATTTTTGGGCCATGATGAATTCTTGATTGTGTTCCGTTAGGGTCTCCAAAATCACGCTGACATTGGGGTCGTCTTCGCGACAGCGAAAAATACGACTGCCGCCCATTCCGTCCAGGGGTTTAAAAATCACATCTTTGTGCTGCTGATGGAATGACCTTAGGCGATCGCTATCTCTGCATACCATCACTGGAGGGCAGCAGTTGGCAAATTGCGTGGCAAAAATTTTTTCGTTGCAATCGCGCAAACTTTGCGGTTTATTCACCACTAGGCAGCCCTGTTGCTCAGCCTGCTCAAGAATATAAGTCGCGTAGATATATTGATTGTCAAATGGGGGGTCCTTGCGCATCAGCAAAGCGTCGCCGGTTGCGAGTGGTAAGTCGTAGCGCTCACCCATTTCGAACCATTGATTGCTGTCATCAAAAACTTGAATTTCTTGCAAGGAACCAAAAGCAACCCCCTGATCTAAATACAAATCCGTCAGCTCGCCATACAATAATTGCCAGCCGCGAGTTTGCGCTGCTTGCATTAACGCTAAAGTGGTATCTTTTTTAAAAGTGATTTGTGAAATTGGGTCCATAATGACAATAAGTGTTTTTGAGTCTTTTTTGAAATGGTTTGCCATATTTTGGGCTCCGGTAATGAAAAGTGAGTCTGCGCTCTTCGCAAATGAGGTATGACTTGGCGGCAGAGGATAGCCTTATTCTGGAAAACTGCGCTTTGCGTCTAATCTATGAAAAAATTGAACGCAACGACAGTGGCGAATTCCGGCAGATTGAACGATTATAAATGGGTTAATCTGATAATTTCGCTTAAAACTTGAAATTTACCGGAGAAAGGATTACGAATTGGCCTTTGGTCCGGTTTTTTGTCGGCAACGACTCGGTGC
Organism: Cellvibrionaceae bacterium; assembly: GCA_050289365.1. GTDB lineage: Bacteria > Pseudomonadota > Gammaproteobacteria > Pseudomonadales > Cellvibrionaceae > JBNKFP01. Next base: position 3,362 of record JBNKFP010000270.1, read on the forward strand.
TTGGAGCTGTCGTAATGAGTGTGCGGCAAACCAATGAACATTTATTGAGCGCATGAGTGCTCGTGTGAGTGATTCAAGACGGTTGAAAAACAGAGCGGAATGAATGACCTTAAACAGTTGCGGTCTGCAGCTATATGGCAAAAAGGTCTATAAGCTGGAATCTTTCAAGCGTTTATGGATTAAACTCTTAAACTATGTTAAAAGTTAGCGGTTGTTGAGTTAGAACGGACGCCATCAGCGGTGACAACTTTTAATAACAATTGAGT
>JBNKFP010000271.1:0-3615 GCA_050289365.1 Cellvibrionaceae bacterium
AAAGCAACAATAATCACCGCCTGAATCACTGAAGGAATTCACCAACATGACCAGTCACATTCTCAGTTGCATCGACGGTTCGGGCATTACCCAATCCGTCAGCGACGCCAGCATTTGGGCGGCTCAGCGCCTGGAATCCCCGGTACTGCTTATGCACGTCCTGGAGAAAGCCATAACACCAGCGCGAGACGATTTGTCCGGCAGTATTGGTTTGGGCAGCCGCGAGCATTTACTGGATGAACTGTCCGAACTGGATGCTCAGCGCAATACCTTAGCTTTGGAGCATGGAAGGCAATTGTTGGAGCAGACTCGTGCCTATGTTGACAGCCAACTCGACGTGCCCTGCGAGATTAAACAGCGACACGACAGTTTACTCAACACCATACTGGAGCACGAGCAACAAACTCGATTATTGGTTATGGGGCGCGGCGGCAATACACACAGCAATCATGGCATCGGCAGTCACGTTGAAAGCGTTGCCCGCGCCACCCACCGCCCAATACTGATGACGGTTGGCAATTTTATTCCACCCAGTCAATTTATGATTGCTTACGACGGCAGCGCCACATCCGATAAAGCCATGGAAAGAGTGGCCGCCAGCCCCCTGCTCAAAGATTTGCCGTGCCATATGGTTTGCGTCAATGAAACGCCGCAAATAGCCAACAATTTTGCCCGCGCCTGTGCGCTTATGTCGGAACAAGGCTATAAAGTCGCTGAACACCGCCTTTACGGTACCGTCTGTGAGCAATTACTGGAATTTCAAAAGGCCCACCAAATCGAATTGTTGATCATGGGGGCTTATGGTCACTCTCGAATTCGGCAATTTATTGTCGGCAGCAACACCGCGCGCATGATCGCCGCCAGCCAATCCAGTTTGCTATTACTGCGTTAAAAAATGAAGCTGTACCTTTTGAGGTGCAGCTTCATCAGTTTTCAATCGACCTCACACATTGTTCAGTTCACGAAATCGCGGCTTCACAAACAACATTTGTGAAGTCGCAATCACTCGTTCACGAAAGCCGCCTTCGCAATAGCAGAGATAAAAATCCCACATTCGTACAAACACGTCGCTGAATCCCTGCTGCTTAATGTCATTGATATTTTGGAAAAAACGTTTGCGCCAATCCGCCAGAGTTTGCGCATAATGCCGAGTGATGTCCTCCAATTGATACAACTGCATGTCGGTGCAGCGTGCAATATGATCCATGATCACAGACACGGACGGCAGACAACCACCGGGAAAAATATACTGCTGAATAAAGTCGACATTATTTTTTTCTAATTCGTAGCGCTGATCAGCTATCGTAATGCATTGAATCAGCATTATTCCCTTCGGTTTCAGCAGCTCCGAACAGGTGCGAAAAAAGTGAGTGTAATACTGATGCCCCACCGCCTCAATCATTTCGATCGACACCAACTTATCAAACTGTCCCTCTAATTCACGGTAATCTTTCAGCACAATGGTCACTTGCTGTTCCAGCCCCTCACGCCTCACCCACTCACACGCATGTTCAAATTGCTCTTTCGAAATCGTCGCTGATGTGACTTTACAACCGAAATGTTTCGCCGCATAAATGGCCATGCCGCCCCAGCCGGTCCCGATTTCCAATAGATGATCCGATTCCGTCAAGTTAAGACGTTCACAAATGCGCTGCATTTTATGTACAGATGCGTCATATAAGTTGGCTTTGGCACTGGGATAAATAGCAGAAGAATACAGCATGGTTTGATCGAGAAAAGTTCCAAAAAAATGATTGCCCAAATCGTAGTGCGCGGAGATATTTTTACGAGATCCGGTGCGACTGTTAGACCGAAATCGATGCGTAATACGGTTCAATATTTTTTTGGCAAAGCTCCAATTGGAATCCATTTTTTGCAACATTTCCATATTGAGCACCATCAACCGAATCACCATCAGCAAATCCGGTGAATGCCAGGCATTGAGCATATACGCCTCGCCAGAACCAATAGTGCCGTTCATCAATACCATTCGATAGGCAGCGGGGTGATTCACAAAAATGTGTGCTCGCAGATTGTGGTCACCACATTGATCTCCAAACTGCAATACCTCACCATTATCCTCCAATGTGAGCTGACCAATTTTAATTTGCTGTAGCATTCGAATCACAATGGATCGGCACACACTATCCAACCAAGACCCTTGGATTTCTGCTCTTTGTTTCGTTTGTAATTCTGCAGATTTCATTGGATATTCCCCCTCGACTTTGCATAGGCAGCAGAGCTTACCGCGTGATTTTTTGGATGGGGCACATAAGCAACCTTGCGCCACCACAATTTTAAAGCTTGCCAATAGATTGCCACAGCAACCTTCACGGTCATAAACGGAAAGCGAACTAAAATCCAATTGAGCTCGCTACCCGCAACCGGATTCTCTTTTAAGGTTAGGGTCGCATCCATAATTTTTTCGCCCTGCCGCCAGTTTTCCAATTGAATGTATAAGTTTTTATTGGGTAAATTACTGTACCAATGATAATTCATGTCCAAATCATTGAACGGTGAAACATGGAACGCTTTGGCAAATTCAAAACGTTGTTTTTGCTGATGAGGATTACAACGAAGAACATAGGCATGGCGCTCGGCCCAAGGTGTATTGGTCACTTCAGCAAGCACGGTATGCAAACGATTATTTTTATCAAAACAATAATATGTGCTCAGCGGATTGATGGTATAACCAAAGTAGCACAAGTTCACCAGCATAAAAATATCGCCATCCGGACGTTCCCCAGTTTTACGAAACACGGTGTCCAATACTGCCTGCTTCAAGTCTACATTCTCTGGTCCGTGAAAATCTTTGCGACGAAACTGCGCTAAATTCCATTTATTCATTGACCAAAATGGCGATAGACTGCAAACCCTATCCAGCTCATCCAGTGACAAATACATCATAAAAACCCGGTAGCGAAACCCGTGGAAGCGAGGTGTAAACCTGCGATGCCTCACCCATCCCGTGTAAATACGACTTTTTAATTCTGTCACAGAACATCACCACCGAGCGCTTCAGCCACGCGCATAGCACTGCGCACCCCATCCTCATGAAAACCATTAAACCAGTAGGCTCCCGCAAACCAAAGGCCATTTACGCCGTTAATCAAACCCCACGATTTTTGAGCCGCTACGGCAGCCTGATCGAAAATTGGGTGAGCATAATGATACTCACCCAGTATGGCATCTTGCGCAATGGCCGACTGCGCATTTAACGTCACACAAAAAGTTGTATTCGATTGAATGTTTTGCAGCATATTCATATTGTAAGTCAGTATTGGCAACTCATCGGGTTTCGTGCTCAGGCAATAGTTCCAGCTAGCCCAAGCACGACGTCTCTTAGGTAGAAACTTTGTATCCGTGTGCAAGGTAACCTGATTTTCCCGATAGCGCATCGCGCCCAGCACGTCTCGCTCATTGTCCGAAGTGTCAGCGATAATATTCAGAGCTTGGTCCGAATGGCAGGCAAAAATCACTTCATCGAATTCATGCTGTCCACTCTCACTTAACACCTCTACCCGCCCCTTTTTGCGCGTCACACACCACACTGCGTCACCATGGCGAACACGCTGTCGAAAGGGCGCCACCAGCGGAGGAAGATAAGACTTAGAG
>JBNKFP010000272.1:0-3581 GCA_050289365.1 Cellvibrionaceae bacterium
TCAACGTTGCTGACGTCGATTGGATTTTCGCGGCCATCCACCAAGTCATCGTAGCGGGCAATGTAAGTGCCCTGGTCGCAGATATAGCGAAAGAAGGTTCCCAGTGGGCCATCATTGTTAAATGACAGTGACAATGTGCAGATGGCACCGGACGGCACTTTCAAACCGATGCTCATGTCCATGGCGATGCCCAGATCTGGATGAATAGGCCCTTGTAAGCCAAATACTTCCGAGGCGGTCTCTCCAGTTTGGTACTGAAATAAATCGACCGTGTGGCAGGCGTGGTGCCACAGCAAATGGTCGGTCCAGCTGCGTGGGTTACCCATGGCGTTGGTATTGGTGCGTCTAAAGAAATAGGTTTGCACATCCATTTGTTGAATGGTTAATTCACCCGCTTTAATTTTATTGTGAATCCATTGGTGGCTGGGATTAAAGCGTCGAGTGTGTCCCACCATGGCAATTAAGCCAGTTTCCTTTTGTTTGTCGACCAGAGCTTGCGCGTCCTGCAAGCTATCGGACATAGGTATTTCGATGAGCACATGTTTCCCGGCCGTCATCGCTTGAATGGCCTGCTCGGCGTGGACCTGGGTTGGCGTTGTTAGAATAACCGCGTCAACATTCTTGTCGGCAAGCGCTGCACTGTAATCCGTGGTCCAGTGAGGGATATTTTTAGCCGCGGCCAAGGCTTTGGTATTGTCTTCGCGGCGACCGACCAAAGAGACTACTTCCACACCTTCTATATTGGCCAGTGCATCCAAGTGCTTAGTGGCAAAGGCGCCGACGCCCGCCATGCAAATTCTCATGTTGTTCACCTTTTTATTCAAATCGTGCTATTGAAATCGATTGCATCAGTCCGTGTTGGACGCTGGTGCGATTTATACCTTGAGTCGGCCAAACACTTTGCGCGCATTGCCCTCGAAAATCTTATAGCGCTCCTCATCATTCAATTTTTTATTGCCATCGATATAGCGCTTGGTGTCGTCGTAATTGTGGCCGCTTTGCGGGTCTATGCCGCGCACCGCACCAATCATTTCGGATGCAAACAAAATATTGTCAATCGGAATGACTTCGAGCAGCAAGTCGATACCGGGTTGATGGTATACACATGTGTCGAAAAAGATATTGTTTAATACGCGTTCTTGTAAATCTCCCAGTCCTTTGTCCTGGGCTATGCCGCGAAAACGCCCCCAATGATAGGGAACCGCGCCGCCGCCGTGGGGAATAATAAATTTAATGTCAGGAAAATCTCGAAACACATCGGAAAACATAAATTGATCAAATGCTGTTGTATCCGCTGCTAAATAATACGAACCGGTGGTGGTCACACAGGGGTTGCAAGCTTCGCTGACGTGAATCATTGCGGGTACATCGAGGTCAACCATTTTTTCGTAAAAGGGGTACCAGCGTTTGTCGCTCAAGGGGAAATCGCTCCAATTGCCGCCGCTGGTATCGGGATTGAGGTTGCAGCCGATAAAACCCATCTCTTCAACGCAGCGGGTCAACTCAGGAATCAAATTTTCCGGCATGAGGCCCGGTGACTGTGGCAACTGAGCAACGGGGGCAAAATTTTCGGGATATAAATCGCAAATGCGTTTAATAATATCGTTTTGATGTTCCGTCCAATAGCGGCTTGTGTGTTGATTGCCTATGTGGTGTCCCATCCAGCTGGCTCTGGGAGAAAATATGGTCAGGTCAGTGCCGCGTTCCCGCTGCAAACGCAGCTGGTTTTTTTCAATACTTTCACGCAGCTGGTCGTCGCTTATAAGCAGAGTACCTTTTTCCCCAATATAATTTGGGTCTTCGGCTACTGCGCGCCGCTGTTCAGCTCTATAGTCAGCAACTTCTTGTGGGAATGTAGTGTAGTGTCCGTGACAATCAATAATCATAGGTCTACCTTAATCCTATAAAACCTTAAAGCTTGTCCAGCTCGTCGGCATTTTCAACATAAATGAGACCGGCTTCTTGCAGGCGAGGGCGCATTGCATAGAGGTCTAAGCCCAGGACACCGCTGGCTAAAATTTTTCGTTTTTCAATTTCAAGTGCTTCGCGCTTAATCGCTGCCTGTAAAACCTGTTGGGCATCTTTGCTGGGCACGGCGACCACGCCATCGTCGTCGGCGACAATGATGTCTCCGGGGTGAATCAGCAGCCCGGCACAGACAATGGGAATATTGACGCTGCCCAGAGTATTTTTTACTGTGCCTCTGGCTGATATCGCCTTTGACCAAACCGGAAAATTCATTTCCTCCAATGTTTTTATATCGCGACAGCCCGCTTCAATAATTAAACCGACAACGCCTCGTGTTTGGGCGGACGTTGCTAAGAGGTCGCCAAACATACCATCGGTATTTTCGGTGGTGCAGGCGATCACCAGTATGTCCCCTGGGCCACACATTTCAATGGCCACATGGATCATCCAATTGTCGCCCGGTTGCGCCAATACGGTCACCGCATTACCTGATATCTGTGCGCCTTTGTAAATCGGTCGCATATAGGGTTTTAACAGGCCTGTGCGCCCTTGTGCTTCGTGCACTGTCGCCACACCAAATTTGGCCAGGGCTTTAACCGTTTCCTGGTCAGCACGCGGGATATTTTTAACCACAACTGTTTTCATAATAAAATCTCGTCTGCTTCTCTTTGACGTTCGGTAAAATCACTTTTCGAAGTTATAAAGTTTGTGGGGGTTGGTCACCAGCAATTTTTGTTGTAACTCAGCTGTTGTTGCCATTTTGGGAATGCCGTCAACCAGAGTGCTGTCATCGGGAATATTCGGTTCCATATTAGGATGCGGCCAGTCGGTTCCCCATAAGACTTGGTCGGGAAAATGATCGACCAGATATTTGGCAAAAGGAATGACATCATCAAACGGTGGGCCGGTGCGGGTCAGGCGCTCGACGCAACTGACCTTTATGTAGTTGGCAGGGTTATTGGCAATCAAATGGCAGATCTGCTGAAAGTTTTCATGCTCTAAAGGCAGTGAGACATCGGGGCGTCCCATATGATCGATGACTAAAGGTGCCGGAAGTTCTTCAAGCAGGTCAATAATATTGGGCAGATTCTCCGCTTCGAAATACACCACAATATGCCAGCCCAATTCCGTTATTTTTCGGGCAATATTGAGGTAGTAGTCGCGAGGTTTGCTATCCACTAAACGCGGTAAAAAATTAAAGCGAATACCGCGCACACCATCGTTGTGTAAAGCGCGCAAATCCGCTTCGGAAAAGGTTTCATCGATAATGGCAACGCCACGATAGGTACCTTGCGCATCGCGCAGCATATCCGTCATGGCCCGGTTATCCGTGCCGTGGCAGCTCGCCTGTACTAGGACTGAACGCTGAAAGCCAAAGTGTTTGTGCAGGGCAAACAACTGCTCTTTGGGGGCGTCTTCCGGAGTGTATTTGCGCTGCTCAGAATAGGGAAACCGGTGCGCCGGGCCAAACACATGGCAGTGCGCATCGCAGGCGCCCGGCGGTGGTAAATAAGACGCTTTATTGAGTGGTTTGAACATTTAAGTTTCTCCCTGCTGGGTTGCTGGCAAGTGCGGAGCCGGAACATAGAGCTCGCCGCGACTCAACAAGCGTG
>JBNKFP010000273.1:0-3572 GCA_050289365.1 Cellvibrionaceae bacterium
GACAGCATTTCGGCGTTGTATTCCTTGTTGATAATCCAGTTGCCCCAGTTGTCTTTTTTGAGCAAGGAGGGCGCCAGCCTGAAATAGCGGTAACCGCCACCACCTTGCCAATTAACCGACGTGGAAATACCACCCTGATCTTCACCATCCACAACTTTTTTCAAACGCGGCACTATATGAGTTTCACAGTGATCGCCAAGCTCGACCATAATCCAACGGCGCCCCATTTTGTGGGCGACTGCACCGGTGGTTCCTGAACCTGCAAAAGAGTCAAGCACTAAATCTCCAGTGCAGGTTGCTATATGAATTACTCTATTCAATAAAGCCTCTGGTTTTGGAGTATCAAAAGACGCATCCCCAGGAAATAGTTTCCTCATTTCATTTTTAGATGTTCTATTGCTACCAACATCTTTTTTGCCCCAAATTGTCCTTGGAACCAATTCTGAAACTTCAGAAAGGTACCGCTTAATACTTGGCCTCGCTGAGCGATTTGGCCCCCACCACACCCTGCCATCCTCATCAAGCGCATTTAACTTTTCTTGCGATACGCGCCAATATCTGCCAGGTGGTGGAGAGAACTCTCGACCTGTTGGCCCCTTAATCGTATACAACCCTTTAGAATATGGCTTATTCGCATATGGATCGCCTGGAAGCCAAGGACCTCTCGGATCATCGTCAGGGTTCGTGTAGATTGAGTTTGCTTCTTCTGTTCTGGGCAGCTTATTCGGTTTCCAATCCGGGCACTTTGAATAAACAAGCATGTAATCATGATCAGACGAAAACTGCCTCGCAGAATTTCTTGGTGAATCTGCTTTTTCCCAAATCACCGACGTGACATAGTTTTCTCTTCCAAATATTTCGTCACACATTACCTTTAAATAATGCGCCTCGTTATCATCAATCGTGATCCACAACGAACCATCCTCACTGAGAAGGGTACGCATTACCTCCAGCCGGTCTCGCATTAATGACAACCACATGGAATGCTCTAATCCATCATCGTAATGGGTAAAGGCACTCCCAGTGTTGTAGGGAGGATCGATAAAAATACACTTCAACTGGCCAGCATACTTCTGCTCCAGCGCCTTTAGCGCCAGCAGGTTATCGCCATGAATCAAGATGTTGTCATCGAATGCTTTGGGTGCATCGTTCTCGTCAGCAAACAGATCATCCGCCAACTGCTCAGCAGCCTCACTTCGATAGGAAAGCGCTTTATCTTCCAGCAGTATTCGAGGCTCCAACCTTGGCCTTTTTTCTTTGCCAATCCAAGTAAGTTCGAGCTTTTGTTTTTTCACTGTGTTTTGTGTCATCGGATTTAATACGCTTTTGTGTTACCCAAGCTCGGGTAGTTGTTCAATTGTTTTAAGCCAGCCATCAAAGTGTTTACACTGCTTACGAATAACGTCCAGACCAATATCGTCAGCTATGAGTGGGCCATGTAAGGTTTTCTTGTACTGAGGAAATATGCCTGCTATCCGTTTAGATGGTGCGGTCTGCGGGCTGTTGTTAATCTCTTCTGGAGAATTGAATGCTGACGTCACTGCCTTAAGTTTCTCAATAGCTTTTGCTGTATCGCCATCAATCCAATCGCTAAATTTTTCCGGCGCGCAAAATAAAACAGCTTCATACTCATGGAGCATCATAAATGGAACGAAATTCGGTTCACAGATACTGTTTTTCAGCCTTTCTTCGAGAAAGCTGACTTGCTCTGACGCAGAGCCACCCGCCGGATAATCCTGCGCCTTAATGCCGGGAAAGCAGGTTGGCAGACCGTAAAAATCCATCATCGTGGTCACATAGGCCCTTTTGTCTTGTCGGCACAACTTGGTGAGTTGATTCTTCACCTTGCCGTAACTGACAATTCCGCCTTTATGCCCTGGGCTGGTTTCGGCCAAAATCGGCGTTAAGTAAATACCACTCGGGCTATAGTGCGATACCAACACATCTCTTACGAAGGTTTCCTCGGTTTGCCCTTCGACGAGGATATTGATTCTTTTCATCCCTGTGACTACCTCGTCGGTCTGCCGCCAAGCAGATTTTTCTTCCATAGTTCGCCAAGGCTGTAATCCTCCAACCATTCTGACAAACTGCCTTGATCAAGCCGTTTAAACGTTGAGGAGCCCCCCGCCTTATCAACAACAATCAAGTCCTCGGCTTCGAACTCATTTACCAGTTCTACCGACTGCGTGGAAATAATCAGCTGATGTTCTTTGGCAGCGGAATTCATCAGGGAGCCCAACACCGCAATGGCATAGGGGTGCAGCCCCAACTCTGGCTCATCAATCAAGATTGAGCTGGGCATCAACTCTTCCGGTTGCAGCAATACGGTGGCAAGACAGATAAAACGCAATGTGCCATCGGATAATTCATTGGCTTTAAAGGGCACATTCTGGTGCTTTTCAACCCATTCCAATTGAATTTTATCAGGGTTATCCGTTGTGGCACGCAGGTGGAAATCGCCAAAAAACGGTGCCACTAACTGAATAGTTTTCACAATGCGCGTGTAGTGGCTGGGGAAGTTTTTTTCCAGCCGATAGAGAAAAGCTGCAAGATTGGCCGCATCTTCACGCAGGTATTCATTGTCGTTGATACCATGAATCTGTTTAACCCTGGCGGAATCACTGGTGTCGTGGAAGTGATACACACGCCAATTGCGCATTACTGGCACAACAAAATCGTAGATACCACTGCGCTTTTTCTCGACCTCCGTTTCAAAATGCCCGGATGAAACATGCTTGTCGTCGCTCATATTCCAGTAGAGGCATTCCCGCGAGAACATTAGACGGTTGTCCTGGGTGGCTTCCAGTGCGAACTTATAACCGTTGTTGCCGAAGTACAATTTACCCGACATCTGATCAGTCGTCTTGCGTCCGAAATGTAACATGGCGTCCGGTCCGCCACTTTTACCCACGGTGTACTGAAGTTGTCCATCCAGTATTTTGGCAATCAATTTAAAGAAACCAATAAAATTGGATTTACCTGCGCCGTTAGCCCCAATCAAAACATTCAGCGCCCCCATTTCTATATCGCAGGCAGCGATGGATTTATAGCCTTTCACTACCAGCTTATTGAGATGATCGGCACTATTGACAGGCTTGATCATATCACCCCCTTCTCTGCGGCAAATATCGTCAGCTGCAACTCCTCACCTGCCATACGATATTCCGGGCGCCGACCAGACAATTGTTCGGACTCGTTGACGATCACGGGCACACCTTCGCCGCGTTTGTCCATCATCATGGCTCGTCCTACATTCGGGCCGTAGGCCCTTTGTGCCTCTACCGTCACTGTGCCAAATATGACTGGTGGGTTTATGTTATCAACCGGGCATCTTGCCAACAGCGTTGCTATAAGCTGATTTCGCGTCGCCTGGCGCAATTCCAGATCACCCACTTCCAGCGTATTCACCAGTGCTCCGGGCGATGAGATAACCAGCCTGTCCGCAAACATGTGCAGGCGAATTTTACTGCCATAGATCGCATAGTCGCGGTGGGCGACGGCATTGACCAGCGCCTCGAACACGGCTTTTAAGCTGTATTGGGGAATATCCTTTCTGCCGATGGTTTTGGTGG
>JBNKFP010000274.1:0-3565 GCA_050289365.1 Cellvibrionaceae bacterium
CTTCTCATTTTTCTTCTCCTCCAGCACGTCAGACAGGCAGAGCCAAGCCATTGCTGCTGCTTGTGTAGCTCGCTCTGCTTTGCTGCCGCTGCCGCTTTGCTCAAAATGAAATGGCTGAATCGTTCACAACTGAGCCAGTTAAAACTGCGCAGTCATGCCGGTGAATTTGCTGTTTTACAATCCGGCAACTGGCTTGGGCTACGCGCTGAAGCTCAGCCCCCTGCAGAGCGCCGCCGTATCAATCGGAGCTTTTGGTTGAGCTTACTGGGAGCTATCCCCACTCAGCTTTCGACAATGGGATTTAACAAACAGTATTTGATTGCAGAGTTTGACTCTGCCCAAACCATTCAACAGATCAAACCCCAAATGCATTTTCTCGCCACCTTGACACGGCAAGCATTGATTGTCACCGCCCAAGGCAGTATCTATGACCAATACGATTATGCTATGCGCTATTTCGCTCCTCGCTTTGGTAACCCAGAAGATGCTGCCACCGGGTCGGCTAATTTTTTACTAATGCAATATTGGTCGAAGCGACTCTTCAAAAAACAATTAACCGGGGTACAACGGTCTTTTGCCGGCGGATTATTTCGCGGACGGATAACACCAAAGCATATTGAGCTGTATGGCTTAACGAGATAAGTCTATGGATTGGAATTCAATCAAATTGTTTTTATCCCTTTATCGTAATGGCTCAGCAAGGGCAGCGGGGCAAGAACAGCACACCAGTGCGTCTACCATAACCCGCAACATTTCCACTTTAGAAAGTGACTTAAAAGTCAAATTATTTAATCGCGATCAATCGGGCTTCACCTTAACCGATCACGGCCATGAATTGCTGCAAATCGCCCTGCGCATGGAAAACGATGCCTACGAAATTGAGCGAAAAATGCAAGCAAAGAATTCCGTCATGCAGGGACTTATTCGGGTGACCATCCCCAATCACTTATCGACCTCACTGCTGATGTCTTACTTTAAAGAGTTTACAGATTTGTATCCATCGACAGAATTGGAAATCATGCCATCCTGGAACAATTTCGATCTCAATCGCGGTGAGGCCGATATCGCTCTGCGCATTTTATTAAAAAATATCAAACCGCCAGAAGAACTGGTTGGCATGAAAGTAGTGGATATTTATTCGGCGAATTACGCTTCAAAAATCTATTTAGCAAGTCATGACCTCACCGATAACAATCAATCCAGTTGGGTTGGCTGGGACGATCAATGCGCTTATCCCGATTGGGTGTTGAGCAGTGCTTTTCCACATTTACCCATCAAACATTTACTCAATGATCCCTTCGCACAATTAGCGGCCGCGAAAGAAAATATGGGGCTGGTGATGATGCCGTGCTTTATGTGCGACCCAGAACCCAGTTTAGTACGTATTCCAGCAGAGTTGCGCTGGCATAGATTTAATTTATGGCTTCTTTCTCACCCCGATCTGCGCGATACCGCTCGCTTCCGCGAACTGCGTCAGTATTTGCGCAAACGCTTTGCTGAAGATCAGCCCTTTTGGGCAGGAGAATAACTCTAGCGGCAGTCGCACTGGCATCTAGCCTGACCAACTGCACCAATATCACACCACGGAAAATGAAGGAACAATAGCAATAACGCAATATTTCTGGGTTCTGGTTATCATATTTCCCAAGAAATAGCGCCTGAAATTGCTTTTCAGCCACGAGGCCGCAGCAGAGCATTGATAGCACGCCAGTTGTATGCCTAAATAAAGACGATTTTACGGCCAGATAGATTTTATACATCCAGAAATAGACTTCATCTAAAAACAATAACGAAGGAGAGAACCATGTGGATTCATCGTGCCCTAGCCAAAACAGTTTTTTTGTCATTTATGATTTCGGTCTTGTCCTGCACAGGCTCTGTCGCATCGCGCAGTAATTTACCGAACCAACACGTTGACCATTCGATCATGACCGGTGCGAGCATAGAAGCCAGTTACAGCACTAACTATGTCATTCTGCCCGACGGGCAAATGCTCAGCTGGGGTACAACTTGGGCTACCACCAACATCCATTTCCCCGACGGCCCTGAGTATTCACGTATCTCTATTGGTAGTAGCCATGTCGTCGCCTTATCGGAAGATGGTGTCGCCACTGTTGATGGATTTGTCGAACAGTCCTCATGGGCCAGTGGTGGGGCAAACAGATACCCGTTCCCGGCAATTGACCTAACCAATATTAAGGACATCGCCTCTGGCGATAACTTCACTATCGCCCTCACAGAGACAGGTGAGGTGACGTTATTCGGTGCAGGCGCCGACGATCCACACGACCCCCATGCTATTCCACAATTCGTTGTCAATGCAGTCAAAATTGACGCAGGCTACAATCATTGCCTTGCCCTGCTGGCCGACGGACGGGTGGTCGTATGGGGCGCCTATGCACTGGGTCAGGCTAACATCCCCAAAAAAATGACCGACGAATACGCAATGGTTGATATAGCCGCCGGGGAAAATCACAGTATTGCGGTCAATTCTGCCGGCGAAGTCTTCAGCTGGGGAGACAACGATTATAACCAGTTAGAGGTTCCACAAGGCCTAACCGATATCGTGGCCGTATTTGCGGGTGGCGATTCCAGTGCGGCTTTAAATTCAAACGGCGATCTAGTGGTTTGGGGGAAACTCGGAAATACAGAAAAGAGCCCAAACCAACTGAAAGATATTGCCGAAGTCGCCATTGCAGCTGACCATATTTTGGCTAAAAAGACTGATGGGACTTACACCATTTGGGGAGTCACGGAACGAGTGATTCCTACCGAAATCAGCGACCAAATCACCATCACCACCAACTGATTTGATTGGAGGCTCGAATCCATTTTGATCCGAGCCTCCTTAAATGCAGATCCGCGTTCACATCATGATTCACTAGCAATACATATTAAACAAACGAGCCCTAATCTCTCGTGTATCTGGCCGTCTTTCATCCTCTCAGCCGCTTACCGCGAATGACGCTTGCAATAGGTGCGCTGAAATTGCAGTTTTAATTTGTGCTCAAAATACTCAGGGGCCCAGGGCCTTTTGGATGCGAGGTGACGATATTTTGGTTTCAGTAAATAGACTTCGGCGGTACATTTTTGATGTTCTCGATTGAACAGGGTCACCCTAACCCGCTGATAAAACTCCCCTTCAAACACATCCAACCGATTTAAATCGCGCCTATTAATATTGTGGTAAACAACCCCCGCTACCGATTGCTGCTGCGCCGCCGGGCGCAAAACTGGGTAGCGGTCGCCACGAATGAATACTCGCTGAAATCCAAACAGATGGGCTGACTGGGATGGGTAATGACCGGATACAAGGCTTTGCCATATATCCGGATACATGAGAGATCCGTATGCAAACAGGGTCGCCATAATGACATCAGCGTTAATGAGGGATGGAACTTAGTAATTTACCGTAAAAAATAAACGCAGTACATTCGCAGCAAAACTGTAACCGGGTTCCTCGCCCACCAGGGCATCCGCGGGGGTGTCGCTGCGCGTGCCGCAGTAGTCGACCGTGCTGCGGCACTGGTCTCTGAAGGTCTCATATTTGAACTGAAAATAGTCC
>JBNKFP010000275.1:0-3541 GCA_050289365.1 Cellvibrionaceae bacterium
TATGGTGAGTACAGTGAAGGCGATGGCGAGACCTTTCAAGTGAGCCTCAACAAGGGGTTGAGTCTGGGTAGCTCAGGATTTTTAAATGTGACCGCGAGTTATCGTGACCGAGGTTACACCAACCGCGCGGCCCCCCAAGGAGGGTGTTTATATGGCGGGTGTGTGGACACGGACTCTAATGGGTATCTAGAGCCTGCACCAGGTAACGAACAACGTGAAGTCAGTGGCCCAGCGCGCGATGGTTTTCGAATTGGTGACGCGGAATCTAACCAGTTTGCTTTTGTATTGAATTCAGGTTTTGAACTTGGCGAAGGCGAGGTGTACGGATTTATTACCTACTCACGTCGCGAGAATGAATCGGGCGCTTTTTATCGAAATCCCGCTGGCACCAATGCAGAACTCAGTGATGGTTTAAATCCTGCCGATCCAGATGGATTTTTACCTTTAATTTATTCAGAAATTGATGATCTCTCCTACAGCGTCGGATATGCCTTGGAGTTTGACAACGACGCAACCCTTGATCTGTCGTATACAACCGGTACCAACACCATCGACTACACCACCAAGAACAGCGCGAACTATTCCTTTGCCAATTACATGCAATTTGAGCAGGGCTATGATGATGCCACGATTCGCTCAACCATTCCGCGCGAAGCCTATGCTTACGGTCTTGAGCTGAATCTGACCACTATAAATTTGGATTACACTCAGCTTTTTGGAGATTTCAGCTACGCGCTGGGTTCCGAGCTGCGCACCGATGCTTATAAAGTTTATGCTGGCGAAGCGTATTCCTACCGCGACTATGATACCGTCCCAGAAACGGGCGCATCACTTTACGCACAAGACGGCGCGGGCAGTATTCAAGGATTTAATGGCATCGCACCAGAATCAGAAGTCGACGAAACTCGCGATGTTTTTTCGGTTTATCTAGACAGCGAATACCAGGCCACCGACCGCTGGTTCGTCAGTGCGGCCCTGCGTTACGATGAATACGACGGCTTTGGGGACACCGTTAATTATAAACTCGCCAGTAGTTTTGCGATAACCGATGATTTCACTGTGCGTGGCGCAGTCAGTAGCGGTTTTCGAGCACCGTCCATGCAGCAATTGTATTTTAACAATATCAGTACCCAGATCCGCGGTGCCGGTGCGGTTACCGTGGGAACCTTTCGCAACGACAGTGAGGTTGCCAAAGCTTTGGGAATACCCGAGTTAAAAGAAGAGGAGTCAGCCAATGTCAGTTTAGGTTTGGTGGCAGACTTAACCAGCCAATGGAATTTAACTGTCGATTTTTACGCAATTGATATCGACGACAGAATTGTTATCAGTAATCAATTAACAGAAAATAATGACCCCGGCAACGGCGCATTGACATCCGCACTGAACACCGCAGGGGCAGGGGCTGCCCAATTTTTTCTCAACGGTGCCAACACTGAGACACGTGGCGTGGATTTAGTCACAACGTATTATGGCATTGACCTGGGTGCAGGCTTTATCGACTTAACCCTTGCGGCCAATTACAGCAAAACAGAAGTTACTGACACTTATGTACCACCTGCAGGCGCACTATCCGCGGTGGCCCCTTCAGTAGTATTCAGTGCACAAGACATTTCTATTATTGAAGAATGGCAACCAAAGGACCGAGTAATTCTCAGCGCAAAGTACACTCTTGATGACCTAAGCGTTAACCTCGCAATTAACCGCTATGGAGAGTACACCACTATTGATGATGCAGGAGAGCAAACTTACAGCCCCGAAGTGCTGACTGATTTGCGTATTAGCTATCGTTTTGCAGAGCGGTTTACGGCATTCGTCTTGGCCAATAATCTATTTGACGTCACTCCTGATGAAGTTACCAATACAACATCACGTGGAGGGTTGTTTGAGTCTGAGCCTGGAGCGGAAAATATGGCCAGCAACAGTGTATTTAGATACTCGCGCCGCTCAGCACCTTTTGGTTTTAACGGAGCATTCTTTTCACTGGGAATCAGGGCCGATTTTTAAGTTGTAGGCAAATGATTTAGTGGCCAAGGGATAAAATGAAGTAAATTCCACTAGCAATCTCAAATCGTTGGTGAGATAGGTCTTGGCCACTTTAGTTTGAAGCCAATCATTTATAATCATGCCCCAAACTGATCGTTCATTAGGTGATAGGCTGATGGTGCGTTCGTAAAGAGGTGTAAGGACAAGTACTTCATTATTCACAACTCAGCCCGTTTTACACTGTATCAGTACTGTCCCATAGTTTATGCAAAATCAAGCTCCAAATTGACTGATTTATCGGGCCCAGTATCTGGAGGTTGGCGCAACTCAACAATGCTACGCTTTTCAAACCAGTTTAGTTGAAGGAGCTGAAAAATTTGCAGCGCCGACGGCTGTAGCAAATTGGCTCATTTGAAATAGTAGATCAATAGATATGTACACTTCGCACCCCATATCTGAGTCAACACAGCATTCTTACTCATTCCGATAAATGAGTTTATTTTTAGGTTTTGCTTCACCCATTTGAAAAATAACTCTATCTGCCATCGCTGCTTGTCAATATCTGCGATAGCTTGGGCAGCCAGATCAAAATAGTTTGTTAAATAATAATATTGCTTTCCTGTTTCCGAATCCTTGTAACCAACACGACGTAGCGTTCGTTGTTAAATCTGCCCCCTTTTTACTCGTCAGTTCAATGGCTTGATCACTTGCAACATTTTTTTGTCGCTTTATAACGTGATAACGCATATTTTGTTTAGTTCGCGTCACAAAGTACAAAACACAAGTCGATTGTCGAGTTTGTTGTGGAAGCGAAAAGAGTGCTTACCCGACAGCGGCTGGCATTTGTTTAAAAGCCTGTAAAACAAGGCCTGATACAGTTCCCATGGCTGTTCATTATTAATTCGACTCAAACTGCTTCGAGATACTACCCGCAATCCCATTCGCACCAGCTTGGAGGCTTGAGCTTTGGCGTTGTTAACAGCATCTCGGATGCTACTGCGCCCTGACACTTGTCTTTGCGAATTTAGATTCCTTTCTCTTTAGTTGCAGTAACGAAGCGCAACAGCGAAAATTCGTAGCCTATTATCCCGCTGTAATTTAAGTATTAAACTGCTGCCCATTAATTCATTTGCACCCTTTTAATTTCAGCGAATTCAGGGTGTTCGGTGGCGCCCACGGCTTCTGCCCGATTCAAACCACACAATAAAGCCTTAATCGCAGCGCTAACAATATTGCGGTCGCGTCCAGCACCGAAAATCGATTTTTGCTCATCGACCCTTACCTCAATATAACAAACCGCTTCAACATCAGTTCCCATCCCCACTGCGTGTTCATGAAAATCAACCACCTGTATTCGATGCCCGGTATGACTTTCCAGTGCATGAACAGCGGCAGCGATTGTGCCATCACCAACACCATCAACAGTTGCTGTAGCGCCGTTTGCCTGTAGATCGATTTGTATGCAGGTTCCATTCAACCCGCTCCCGCTATCGATCAAGCGACTGCTTTGATATTGATATGGCGCTCGACAGGCAAAGTAGTCTTGTTTAAACATCTC
>JBNKFP010000276.1:0-3444 GCA_050289365.1 Cellvibrionaceae bacterium
GATAATCCTTTAGGGGGCGCCAATAGCGTGTGTAGTACAGCGCCATAAATTGACTGCGAAAGGTGGGCACATCTACTTTAATCGGGCATTGGCCGACGCAGGACTTACAGGCTAAACAGCCTTCCATCGCGAGTAATACTTCGTGCGAGAAATCGTACTCGCCGCGGCGTTTTGCCAGACCGCTTTTGAATTTTTCTTTCAGGTTTTGAGCTTTTTCTTTTAGCGTTAGGGATCCATTAGACGCTGCTGTCGGATCAAAACCCTTTTCAGTAAGCAGCCGCAACCATTCCCGCATTAAGGAGGCGCGGCCCTTGGGCGAATGAACTCGGTCGCGAGTGGCCTTCCAGGAAGGGCACATAGGGTCATTTAGGTTCCAGTTATAACAAGCACCGTTGCCATTGCAATACACTGCTTCGGGAAAGGCTTGCCAAACCTGGACCGGGATGCGTCGATCGGTTTGGCCGCGGGTTGGTACATCGTCAATTTTTAACAATGCATTTTCAGGAGAGGGAGTGGCAATTTTCCCTGGATTGAGTTGGTTATTCGGGTCGAAAGCCGCTTTAATTCGCTGCAATTGAGGGTAAAGGTCGCCAAAATACTGGGGAGCGTATTCCGAGCGCACGCCCTTGCCATGCTCTCCCCAAAATAGGCCATGATACTTCTGGGTTAAAGTTAGAACTTGATCAGAGATGCTGCGAATCCATTTTTCCTGTTCAGGATCTTTCATATCGATGGCCGGGCGCACGTGCAATACACCGGCATCGACGTGACCAAACATGCCATAAGCCAACCCATGTGAGTCTAATAATTCACGTAACTCGCGAATGTAGTCGGCTAGGTTTTCTGGCGGTACTGCTGTATCCTCGATAAATGGAATAGGGCGCGCCTCCCCTTGGCTATTCCCCAACAGGCCTACACTTTTTTTTCGCATAGCCCAGATACGTTTTACGGCGTCGTCACCCCAGGCGATGGTATAACCCAAACAGGTGCCTCCAGACGGGCGCTTTGCTAAGGCCTTCGCAAGACGTTCGACCCGTTTGGTCAAGCGCTCTTGGCTGTCATCCGTGAATTCCACCAGATTGATGCCTTGCAGGCTGTCGAGATCCTGTGGGAAAAACTCAGCGACCTCGTGCCAGATGATATCGCCTTTTGCCAAGTTCAGTACCTTGGAATCGATGGTTTCAATGCTGCTGGGCTGAGCCGACATCAACCCTTTGGCATCACGCAATGCCGAGTTGAAATCGCCATATTGGACAATGATCAAGGCTGAAACTTTGGGAATCGGTAAAACATTCAATTTAGCCTCTCCGATAAAGGCCAGGGTTCCCTCGCTGCCGCAAAGTATGTTGTTGATATTAAAGCGACCTTTATTGTCCCGAATATGTGCTAAGTCGTAACCGGTCAAACAGCGATTGAGCTTGGGAAATTGTGTTTCTATTTGCTGGTGGTGCTCTTTGAAAATGTTATCGACAATGCGATGGGTTAAGCCAATCCGGTCTTGTTGCTCGCAGAAGGCGATGTAGTTTTCTTGGTCTAGGGCTTTGGAGTGCAAAACCGAGCCGTCCATCAGTACCGAGGTCAATTCCAAAACATGGTCGCGGGTTTTGCCGTAGAGGCAAGATCCTTGTCCGGAGGCATCGGTATTGATCATGCCGCCGATGGTGGCGCGGTTGCTGGTGGACAGTTCCGGAGCAAAAAACAGTCCGAAGGGTTTGAGGGCTGCATTGAGTTGATCTTTGACTACGCCAGCTTGCACTCGTACCCAGCGTTCACTGTGGTTGATCTCCAGAATTTGGTTCATATGGCGCGAAATATCCACCACCAAGCCATCGGTCAGGGATTGGCCATTGGTGCCGGTGCCTCCGCCGCGAGCGGAAAGCACAATATCAGTGAATTGCTTGTCGTTGGCCAGCCTTGTCAACAATACCAGGTCATCCAGATTTTTAGGGTATACCGCGCCCTGAGGCAGAATTTGGTAAATGGAATTGTCGGTTGCCATAACCGTTCGGTTGGCATAGTCCATGGCGATTTCGCCGTTAAAGCCTTTTTGGGCAAGTCGCTCTAAAAAGGTGAGATACAACTCTTGAGTGTCCGAAACCGGGCTGAGTTTGGGGATCATGGGTGTACTTGCGCTCTGGGTGTCGAAAAATATTGGCCATTCTACCGATTGAGTGGTTGGCTTCCAATGTTGAGATCGTCAAATTTGCTTTTTCTGCCGAATGGCTTTGTCGTTATATCGTGCAACTGGCGAAATCAAGGAAACTGTGTTTGACTTAAGTTAAGCTGAAAATCCTAAGGGCATAATTGCTTGTGAAATTTGCGGAGCTTTTTCATCGCAGCTTTGAGGAAAATGTACTGGGCAATGAGGAGGTCTTTTTTTCTCGTTTCTATCAAAATTTCCTCGACAGTTCGCCATTGATCCACGAGATATTTCGCCATATTGATCTAAAACGACAGATTGATATGCTGGAACAATCGGTACTGCTTTTGGTGGATTTTTCTGGACATAAATGCAGCAATGAAACCCTAAAAAAATTGACCGTGGTCCATGCGCGGGTTGGGGTTACCAGGGATATGTATGATCTGTGGATGCTGGCGATACTCAAAACAGTGGAACAACTGGACCCGAATTTTAGCCATGCAGAAGGCTTGGCTTGGCGGATTATGTTAGCGCCTGGAATAGAGTTTATGAAATACTTTCAGCCATATACCGACCCAATCTAACGCTGTTGTTCAGGAATCCTCTTTAGCAAAAAACTGCACTAAGCGAGAAATCAATATTCTCATTTGTGCAGTCATGGCGATTAAAAAGCCAATCGCTGTCAAAATCAGACCCAATAAGACAATAATTTCCTGCTGAATAGACGAGTCTATATTGGCCACCGCCATGAGTACGGTCATCATCCCGACAGCAAAGTAAATCAAACCGTTGCGAAATTGACGAAAGGGTACCTGCAAGGGCACCCTGTAGTAATTTAAAAACGCCTTTTGCAGGTGGCGGCGACTGGGTAACATTCAGTCTCGCTCCCCTAGCCAAGCTGCGCTGTGCTGCAGATCGGTGGTTTTGGCCTCGACCCATGTATCGCCTTCTTTTTTCCAAAATGGAGCAGAGGTTTTTAACACATCGATCAGGAATTCACAGGCCGCAAATGCCGCTTTGCGGTGAGCGGAACAAGTGCCCACAAATACAATTTGCTCAGCAGGTTCGAGCTTACCCACGCGATGGATTATGCGGACGTCCATTAGGGGCCAACGCTCGCGGGCTTGTTGTTCCAGTTGCTGAAGAGACTTTTCGGTCATGCCCGGATAGTGTTCGATCTCCATGGCCTGCATGGCGCCATCGGCCCGCACGACGCCGGAAAAGGTGACGATCGCCCCCATGTCCCGGTGTCCGGCGGCAAAGGCATTGGCCTCTGCGCCGAGGTCGAAAGGGTCCGCCTGCAC
>JBNKFP010000277.1:0-3430 GCA_050289365.1 Cellvibrionaceae bacterium
AACATGGGTTGATCCTAACTTACGCTCGAATTAATAGGTTCGAATTTTAGGCGCAAAAGCGTCCATTGTTTTGGGTGCAAAATTGACTGCGCGTTTGCCAACCCGCTTTTCCCCCGGGAAATACATGGAATGACACAACCAATTCTCATCGTCACGGTCTTGGAAATCTTCACGGGCATGAGCGCCGCGGGATTCTTTGCGCTCTTCGGCGGCAATGGCCGTCGCCTCAGCCACTTCGAACAAATTTTGCACTTCAAGAGCTTCGATTCGAGCGGTGTTAAACGCGGAACTTTTATCTGCCAGGGACAAACTCTCTACCCGCTCACGCAGTGCTGCCAACTGCTTAATACCCTCTTGCATAAATTCGCCTTTGCGGAATACACCAAAATAATTCTGCATGATGGTTTGCAGATCTTTGCGTACTACGGCAGCGGCTTCACCTTGCTCAGCATTATTAAGCTTATTCAGACGCGCCATGGCGGTTTCAATATCGCTGTCACTGGCGGCACGATGCTCAACACCTTCGCGCAAGGCTTTTTCGATAAACATACCCGATGCGCGACCGAACACCACCAAATCCAGCAGCGAATTACCACCGAGACGATTGGCACCGTGAACAGAAACACAAGCCACTTCGCCGCAGGCGTACAAACCATCAATCACTTGATCGTTGCCATCCGCATCCAAGGTCAAGGCCTGACCTGAAACGTTGGTTGGAATACCGCCCATCATATAGTGACAGGTAGGTACGACCGGAATCGGTTCTTTTACCGGGTCGGCATGAGCGAAGGTGCGCGACAATTCTAAAATACCTGGCAGCTTCGCGTTCAGAGTTTCTTCACCCAAATGATCCAGCTTCAAAAATACGTGATCGCCGTTTTCACCACAACCACGGCCATCTAGAATTTCCAACACCATGGAGCGGGCGACGACATCACGTCCAGCTAGGTCTTTTGCATTGGGAGCATAGCGCTCCATAAAACGCTCACCGTGTTTGTTGACCAAATATCCGCCCTCACCGCGACATCCTTCGGTCACCAGTACGCCGGCACCGGCAATTCCAGTTGGATGGAACTGCCACATTTCAATGTCTTGCACGGGAAAGCCAGCACGAATAGCCATGCCTATACCGTCGCCGGTGTTGATGTGCGCATTGGTGGTAGAAGCGTAGATACGCCCGGCTCCACCCGTGGCCAATACCGTTGCCTTGGAGCGAATATACACTGTCTCGCCATCTTCCATATTAATGGCGATGACACCAACCACAGCACCATCTTGATTTTTTACGATATCAACAGCAAACCATTCGTTGAGAAACACCGTATTGTTTTTAACGTTTTGCTGATAGAGCGCGTGCAACAGCGCATGACCGGTTCGGTCAGCAGCAGCACACGTCCGCGCCGCTTGCCCGCCACGACCAAAATCTTTCGATTGGCCGCCGAAGGGGCGCTGATAAATACGGCCATTTTCTGTACGCGAAAATGGCAAACCCATATGCTCTAATTCAAATACAGCCTCGGGACCCACTGAGCACATGTATTCAATCGCGTCTTGGTCGCCGATATAATCCGACCCTTTGACCGTGTCATACATGTGCCAACGCCAATCATCGTTGGGATCGGAACTGGCAATCGCACAGGTAATACCGCCCTGAGCGGACACGGTATGGGATCGAGTTGGAAACACTTTGGTCACCACAGCGGTTTTAAAACCCGACTGCGCCATCTGCAGCGCGGCGCGCATTCCCGCTCCGCCACCGCCTACTACGATGCCGTCAAATGTCATTGTTCTCATATTCGCCATGGACTTAAAACCCCCAAAGAATTTCGACGCCCCACACCAGGTAGGACACAGTCACTAATGCATAAAGCCCCAAGGTCACCATACGGATGGACAGGGCTTTGCCCCCCATGAGACGTTCGGTGACGTAATCGGTTAACACCGTCCACAATCCAATCCAGGCGTGGGACGCCGTACTCAGCAAAGCGAGGAAGCTGAATATTCGCATCCACAACTGATCGAACAAATGGCTCCAGGTCGCGTAATCCAAATTGGGCGTGGTCGCGATATAAGCGACCATAAACAAGGTGTAAGCTGCCAAAATAACTGCGCTGACACGCTGAATTAACCAATCCGCTACGCCACTGCGCCCCAAACTTGTCACTGCAGTTACCATAACAGCCATCCTCCAATTGCGACAATCGAACCCACTGCAACCACCAAGGCGATCGTTGCACCTATGCTTCCACCTTCCAGTGATTCTCCAAAACCCAAATCCATAATTAAATGGCGCAACCCCATTACCAAGTGGTACGCGAGCGCAGCTAACACCGCCCACAAAACCACTTTCATCAAGGGCAGCTGGATCAGTTCTTGGATTGAGGCGAACCCCTCTTTCGAGGTCAGACTTGCGTCTAGCATCCACATCAAAATGAGAATGCCGCCGAGCAGGACGACACCGCTAACACGGTGAGTAATGGAAACAAGAGCAGTAATTGGAAATTTAATTGTCGATAGATCTAAATTGACTGGTCGATTTTTGTTCACAATATGTTTGCACCTTTAATCAAGAGTGGCATGGCGTTTTGTCGGAGTCGCGCTGCGCAGACTTCGCAGTCATCGGGAAGGCCGCACGAGTTGGGCTTCTTGCGTCTAACCAAGTCACCCATTTCTTGGGTTACTGAAGGGCAAGAGTGGATAATTCAGGCGCGGTAAACAGCTCGTAAAAACGCGCCGAATTATAGAGACAGCACAGCAAAATTACAAACAAATTACTGTAAAAATCCCTTGCAATTCGGCCAGTTAAGCAAAGACCCGCACCAAAAAGGTAATTTCACAAAATTTACGCACAATATGGGAGCATAATTTTGTCTAATGTTTTTATTTAAGCAGACTTTTTGCAATTTCGCTGTATCAAAGCTACCCGATTGTCACCATTTTTCACTATACTAGCGCGCAGCCGAGTATATACGTGACAAAAAATGCGCAACTGGATAAAGGTTAGCTGCTTGTCTTAAGGCTATGACCCGAACGAATTCACGATGGGTTTATAAATTGCAGTAGATCGGCCTCACACCGATTTTATGCAAAACATCAAGGTGGATTTTGAGTACAACGATGAACATGGGTTGTGCCACAGTCGAAATCACCAAAAACACAGTAACTAATCAACACTCTGCCAATCCGCTTCAGTGCGATGGTTGACCTGGGCTTGATTAGCTTCTGCACAGCATAAACAACCCTGCGCCACAAACCGGGGTATGTTAGTCCTCAATACCTTTATTAGGAGTCCGTAATGACTGATAAGAAAGCTCACCTTACGGTTGACGGTTTGAACGAAACAATCGACTTACCCGTATTTTCTGGCAGCGTAGGCCCCGACGTCATTGATGTCCGAGCTTTAACCGGCAAAGGTTTTTTTACCTACGAC
>JBNKFP010000278.1:0-3426 GCA_050289365.1 Cellvibrionaceae bacterium
GGTGAACTGTCCGGTGGTGAACGGGGCCGACTGCACCTGGCGAACACGCTTAAACAAGGCGCCAACGTGTTGTTGCTGGACGAACCCTCAAACGACTTGGATATCGAAACATTGCGAGCCCTTGAAGATGCGATATTGGCGTTTCCCGGCTGCGCTATGATCATCTCCCATGACCGCTGGTTTTTAGATCGGGTAGCCACCCACATATTGGCTTATGAAGGCGACAGTGAAGTGGTGTTTTTTGAAGGCAACTACACCGAATACCACGAAGATTTTGTCTCTCGCAAAGGGGCCAATGCCCAACCGCAACGCGTCAAATACAAACCCCTCAAAAACTAGCCGCCGTAAAAAGAGAAGGCCTCCCAAAGGGGCTTTCTTTTACCTCAAAAAAGCCCCTCCAAATCAGCACTTTAGATGATGATTCGGACATAAACCGAGATCGCCCATCCGCCGAAATTGACCCATTAAAGTCAAATAGACCCTTATGGTTAATTCAGCCATATTGAAAATAGATAATATTCTTCATATGGGGTGATTTCCCTCACATATACATAAAAAACCTCATGCTAGAGTTGGCGTGGAATTGGGCTTTATGTTCGCGAGTGAGGTGTGTGCAAAGAACTGGCAAGCCAAATCCAACTCTTCAAAAAAAATCATAAACATAACACCAGTAGGGTTACACGCCATGAAAAAACGAACTTACCTCTGGTTGGGAACCATCGCCGTCGCAACAGCTCTCACCGGCTGCATTCCAGCCGATACCGGATCCCCCAGCTCTGCAGGCAACAACGCCTCAGCCACCAACAATTCATCATCACCATCCAATCCTTCAACCGGTAACGTCGATGTTCAATTCTTGGATGGCCTATCTGGCCAGCCAGACACCAAACGTGGTGGCCACTATTACGAAACGGTGGAATTCAACGCTCCGGGGTTCGATCGTACGAAATCATTAGAGGTATTCAAGAAGACCCTTTATCCACACCTACAAAAATCCGGCTGTGTGGCCTGCCACAATAGCCAAGGATTAGGCCAAAGACCTTATCATTCCGATTCAGACCCAGAGGTTGCGCATGAGGCGGCGCTGACCAAAATCAACCCTTACGACCCAGAGACGTCTCGTTTTGTTGAACGCCTGAAAATCGATCGTCACAACTGCCCAGGCTCCAGTTGTGCCACGGCTGCCGCAGACATGTTGACTGCCGTTAAAGGCTGGGTGGACGGAATCAAAAATATGCTGCCAAGCGACGAAAGTTTCCGAAAAGTCCCCAAATCCACCAATATCAGTACCGCAGAGGTAGAACAGTGGATTAACAATGACAAGCAAAGCCTGGCGTCTAACGATCGCGATTACACCGTTTACACCTCGCTGCATGAATTGCACAACGAAGGCTTGAGCGGCTATCAACTGAATCTGGTGCGCATGGCGCTTTCGAAAACACTTAACACCAACGCTCGCTGGGCTCCAGCACTGGTTCATCCAGCTGATGTAAATGGCAAGGGCATTCTCTACAAGTTCGATATCCGCGACTACTGGGGTTATAACAAAGGCGTTACCGAACTGAAATTCGGCGGTTCGGACGACGACTTGGCATTTGGTAACGGCAAGCGTGACTACCGGGGCAATACGGTCAACGCGCAAGTGCAAAGCCAAAAATACAACTACAGCAGAAACATCAGCCAAGACCCGGTTCACGCAATGCGTGTCTGGGAGCGTGTTTTGCACGGCAATGTTGAAGGCGCCGCCTTTTCCGGAACCATTCCGCCCTATATTGACGGATTTAAGGCCACAAGCCTATCCACCAATGCAGCGGGTGAATACATCAAACCCGAAAACCTAAAATGGGTAGAAGCCTCCCAACTGATCTACACCCTGACCCACCCGGACGTCTATAACGGTATCAATGCATTGGCCATGTATGCCGATGAATTTGAACGAGAGATTGGCTTGGACAACAGTAAAGGGGCCGATTCCTACGACTACATTTTGGTCAAAGATGCCATTACCGTCGATTCACGTTTGTTGTTCCGTGGTGGCACACCAAACGGCTACTTCTATAAAAGCTTTGACGTCTTCTCAGGCCAATTGGCAAGTGGGCGTGATCGCAGTATCTATGACATCTATGCTGATGCCGATGGCAAGGATATTCGCTTTCCATTCTGGGCCAATCCCATTCCTAAGTTTGTGCAGTGGAAATCTACCGGTGACGACAATACCCATTTCACTCATATTGCCAGCCTGAACCAAGCGCTGACCAGCGGCTCGTTTGGCGGTTTCATTGATCAAAACACACCAGGATGCGATCCAACCACAAGCTTCGCTGGTGGCACCTTTAAAAACTGCCGACACTTCACCGGTAAAGGGGGTTTTATGCAAGCCGCAGCAGAAATCATCTACCACCTGCCCAATGGCTTACAGGGTTACTACTTGACCGGTGGCGAAAACCAACGCCGAGTGGATGCATTTACCAATATCGTGCGCGACCCACGAGTCTTGACCAACGGCGGCGACAACATGGCCTCACAAACAGGCTTTTCTTACTCTTGCAATGGCGGCACCTGCAGTAATCGAACCCGCGACGGCGACCCACGTTTAAACATCGGGCACTCCTGTATTGGTTGCCATGCCGATGGCATGAACCGCATGACCAACGACTTGCGCATTGGCCTGGATGGCAATCCCGGAATTCTGCCAAAAGGCAAATACGGCGTTGACGGCTGGATTAACGATTCCTCTACGGTTAATCGAGTCAAAGAACTCTACCCATCGAACGATTGGTGGCAGGATCGCGTTGAGGCTGACCGCAAGGCGTATCTCGAAACGATTGGCAAAATCAAGGAAGCCATGTTTATCGGCGACGACAAAAACGCCTATGGCGAGCCCATTGTGTGGACGGCTGAATACGTGCAGCGTGTCAAGTACAAGTATGCGCAAACACGCTCAAACTGAGTGTCATCCTCACGGCGAGGTTAACCCCCCAGCGCCGAGGCCCCTTTACCCGGGGCCTTTTTATTGTATATTGAATGCCTGGACACAAACCTGTGCACCATCCCGAGAACCGATAGATTATGGTTTTTCGGTTTAAACTTGTATTCCTCTGAACTTACCCTCATATCTTAATCTCTATTCTGACCGACTCAATCCACGGTGCGCCATGCAATGACGATCAACACTGTATTATTTTTGCTGGCCATTGCGACGATTGTCGCCCTAGTCATCCAGAATGCACGGATAAACGAGCGGGCCACTCAAGTGGCCCAACAGCTTTGTCAGCAACACGGACTGCAACTCTTGGATCAGTCCGTAGTTTTGACCCGTTTAACCTTGGCAAGCTACCGTGGCATGCCCTGTTTTGTGCGACAATTTCGCTTCGAATTCGCCAACAAGGGAGATCGCCGCTATCAGGGCTGGGTGACCTTTAAAGC
>JBNKFP010000279.1:0-3415 GCA_050289365.1 Cellvibrionaceae bacterium
GGTTTAAGCGATCAAGTTGAAACTCGCGGCGATTGCCGTTGGGATCAATTACACTAGTCACATTGCCTAGCTGATCAAATTCCCAACACGTACGGGTACCGAGAGGGTCTTCAATACTACGAATATTGCAGTAGCGATCGTACAGAATATGGTATTGACCACCGGCGGAATCAACCATTCTAACCAGGGCCACATCTGAATATTGGTATTGAGTTTTTCTTTGTAATGGATCCGTTTCTAGGATAAGTCGATTTTGATTATCATATGCAAATAGCCATTTCCCCCCCACACTGTCCGTAGCTTCAACCAAGTTTTGATTGATATCATACTTATATTCGTAGGAAGCTGCGCCAGGTAAATCTTGCTTTACGACATTGCCAAAATCATCATACTCATATTGTGTTTTACCGCCGACCTCATCAATTTCAGTAACAATTTGAGAATAGTCATTATATTCAATATAAGACACAAATCCCTTGGGATTAACGATTTGATGAGGCAGAGATCCGTCGTGATGGTAGACGGTGAGGTTGCCTTCTGAATCAAACACCTTCGTGACGTTATTTTCAGTATCGTACTCTAGTTTACGATAATAAATTTCACCATCACCCCAGGTTTCAATGCAGCGCGCGGTATGATCTTTGCCGTCAAATTTAAAATGAAAATTCAGGCCATTTTTTAAGGTTTCCTGCATCAGCAGGTGATTTTCATAGCGATACTGCGTTTTTTGCTTGAGCGCGTCGGCAGCGGCCACCAATTCACCTTGCTCATAGAAATATTCAAACGCACAAAAAAAGTTATCGACGGAGTCCGCTTCGGGCGTGGGTAAAAAGATTTTCTGAATACGACCCTGGGCATCATTTTCAAAGCGAATAAAGCGGCCGACGCTGTCGGTAATTTCGATCAATTCGGCTTTACTGGAATAGGCGAATTTAAGGGTGGAGCCCATGGTTTTTTCCGTCAGGCTCTGCAACAGATAATTACCCGTTGCAGCGGGCTGAGGGAAAAAGCGGTAGCGCAAACCCTCAGCCGTGTCCATCGCGTAACCGCGGGAATCGCGAATCAGCGTTAAACGCTCGGCGCGCTGAAAGGCCGCTTCGCCCACCTCCAGCAAAGGGAATCCGACTGGGCGGCCGTCGGCCATGCGCACCGCCAAGGCTTTGTCGCCGAGCCGTAAGGACACATCATAATTATGGTGCCAACCGTGGCCCAGCGGTCCGTTGTATTCAGAGGTACTAAACCAAGTGCGCTCCCACTTAATTGGCAAAGGTCCAGGCAATTCAAAATCCACAGCATCGGTAAATAATTTTCCCGCCGCCACATCCACGGGGTGGCCGGTGATGGAGCAGATACTTTTGTGAACTTTATTTTGTGCTTTGGGCGGCACCCCCAACTTGTCCATCGCCTTTTTGGCTTTGTCGTGGATTGCGTCGGAGACTTTTTTCATCTTTTTGCTGCCTTTTTGCAGCTTGCGCAACTTGCCCATGGCCGCACCCATGGCTTTCATGCCGCCGGCCATGGCGACACCCATCATATCAATTGTGGGTGGACCACCAACCAATACTGGCAGACCCGCCGGTATGGCGGTCACCATACTGGTGGGCATCATCATGCCATAGGTTTTTTTCGGTTTTTTGCGCGGCGGCGCAATCATGCCAATATCGTGACAGGTCAATACGGGCAAGGCGGTAAACGTCATGGGCGAACCATCGGCCAAGACCATGGCGCTGCCCATAAAAATTTCCGATTCGTTCATCGGTGGCTTGGCGAAAGGCGCTCCCATCGGAATATGGGGGATGGATTTCCCCGCTGTACCGGCGGTACCG
Organism: Cellvibrionaceae bacterium; assembly: GCA_050289365.1. Lineage (GTDB taxonomy): Bacteria > Pseudomonadota > Gammaproteobacteria > Pseudomonadales > Cellvibrionaceae > JBNKFP01. The sequence continues at coordinate 1,827 of JBNKFP010000279.1, forward strand.
CGACGCATGGGGCCCACCAACACCGTTGCCCCTATGACCGGAATAAAATCCATTGGATCCAAGACCATGGCCACATGGGGATGGGGTATTGGGACTGGGCCAACCATGGGAATAATTAAAATATGGATGTCGACTCCCATAATGGGGTCAAAATGTTTTACTGCGGGCATCATGAGTTTGCTTGCCTCAAAGGTTCCTTCCAATCGTCACCGAGAAGATCAATCATTGCACCATCGACTTCGTGGGCAACACTTTTATCTGGGCTCATGCGCATCAGCGCTTGCCCTACAAACGGCAGGGTGGATTGTTGGCGCTGCTCAGCATCCATTTGCCGCCCCACGGTCAAGGCATTTTTGCCAAACGCCCACGCGCTTTGGTTCTGTGAGGCGCGCTCTAGACAAAAACTGCCCATGCGCCAAGCCTCCAACTCAAACCAAGGTTCTTTTAACTCTTGCGCCAACTCCGCGGTTTTTTGATAGGACTTTGCCGCGGGGGTCAAATTATTATTGAGAAAATGACAGGTGGATTCATTGAGCATGGATTGCAGCAATAATTTTTCGCTGCCGGGAATATCCGCTTGCATGCCTTGCTTGGCATGATCTTGCGCCTGTTGATATTCGTTGATCGCAGTATCGTAATGCTTCCAATTCATCAAACCCGCAGCACAGGTCATATTGACTGTTGCAGCCAAATCAAACCATTTATTTTCCTGGGTTAAAGGCAGTGCAGTATCACGTGCCTGCTTGAGGGTTTTACCATCGTTTTCGATGATGGCATTATTCATGGCAAAAATATTTTTGCGCACCTTTGCCGCATCAGAACCATCATCGGCATCATCCAAAACTTTATTCAGCGCAGCTTTGTAATTAACGTCAGCGACCTCGCTGAATAATTGTTCAGGAAATTGCTCTACCAGTGGTTGCAAAAAAGGGTTCGATATATGATCGAAACACACCAACTTTAATTTATTTGGCCACTCATCATAATCTCGGTGAATGGTGCAAACCCATTGCCACCATTGTTGATATTGCTGATCCTCCACCACCGAAGGTGGCGCAATCACCATGACCAGCGACTCCAAACAGTCACCAAATTCTTTTAATAAGGCGTCGGCACTTTGCAATAGCGCCTGAAAACCACTTTTCATAGTGCTGGTGTCGGGCGCCTGCCACTGACAATCCTCCCCCTCTTCCGGCACCGAATCACCAAGACCATCTTGAATTAAACCATTAAATTCTTCGGTTAAATCCCATGCGTATTGTTTAGTACCGCTAAAAGGCACAGTCAGATGCACGAATAGATCTGGATTTTTTTCGTCAAATTGCTCTTTCATTTTGATAAAGGCATTGAGCAATTGCACCGAATCCGCAGGTACTTTCCAGTGAAAAACCGGAATATCACTGTCGAGAAATTTCTGCCACTGTTTATGCAGTTTTTTAAATTCTTTTTCGACCGGATTATTTTTATTCATAGTCGTTGTGCGCCACCCACCTTAATTCAGTTTCACAATGGGACCGGATACGGTGACTCCCGTTGGCCCAATATTCACCGAGCTAGCGCCCATGGATAAAGTGATCCCCATGGGTGTA
>JBNKFP010000280.1:0-3402 GCA_050289365.1 Cellvibrionaceae bacterium
GTTTCAATTTGATCGATAGTTGTCATTTTTTCTCCCTTTTGCTTGCAGATTTTTGGTTCGCGTGAAGCGAAACTGATAAGTTGCGTATATTGTAACATGACACTGGAAAATGCGCAACTAAATAGTTGCGCATTGGTCCAATTTCCGCATGCTGTATGGTGAATAACGGCCGTTACTATCACAGTCGCATTGTTAACCAACGTATTTCAATTTCTCTTGACATATCGTCAAAAAACGATTAAACTGATTTAGTAACTACTAAAGTAACCACTAAAGGGCATCTATGAATAAACAGGCCATTACCGCTTTGGAAAATGTAGGTTTTTCCACATATGAGGCACGAGCTTACCTGGGCTTGTTGCAGGAAAATCCGATTAACGGATATCGTCTCAGCAAGCTAACCGGAATCCCGCGTTCCCGAGTTTACGAAACATTAGATAGGCTTACCAGCCGAGGATTTGCAATCAGCTATCAAGCTGATCCGGTTGAGTATGCGCCGTTGGGGTTTGACGAACTGCGGTTGCACCTTGAGGAGCAGTTTACCGACAAACTCTCTATTTTGGAGGTCGAAATTGAGCGGTTGGAAACGATGGGTCGTTCAGAAAATCTTTGGAATTTACGGGGGCAGGACTCAATTATGAACAGGGCGCGAAGCATGATTGCCAGGGCGGAGAAGTCTGTTTACCTGGTTGCCTGGGCAGAAATATTGCAATCATTAAGGGCTGATTTGGAAACGGCCGTAAACCAAGATCTCCGTGTCGTCATCGTCAGTTGTGGTGACACAGAAACAATGCCGGGACTTCATTATTGTCACGCTTTTGAAGAAGAAATTGTCCAGATAGAAGTTGGCTCCATCAATCTAGTTGTAGATGGTCAAGAAGTGTTGGTCGGCGCGACATCTCCCCCTAATAGTTGCCAAGCGTTTTGGTCCCACAATACTGATCTTATCAACATTACCGAAGAGTACATCCGGCACGAAGTTTATTTACATAAAATTATTGAGCGGTTTGGTGAAAGCGAAGTTGAAGCCCTAAAGAGGGCGCTTGCCGACGGTTTGCAGGAGGTTCCTTATGAATAATAATGACTATTTTGCCCGAGTCGCTAAAGATTGGGATGACATGCGCAGCGGCTACTTTACTGAGGAAATGCGGGATGCGGCTATTGGATTGGCTTGCCTCACACCCAACGCGATTGTAGCGGATGTGGGTACCGGTACGGGCTTTTTCATTCAGGGGGTGGCTTCCCGCGTGGCTAAAGCGTACGGTTTTGACGAATCGCCAGAAATGTTGGAGGTGGCGAAGCGAAATCTTGCGGCTTATGACAATGTAGAATTGCGTGAAGCACAAGGCGGCACGCTGCCATTGCCCGACAATTCAGTCGATGCTGTCTTTGGCAACATGTACCTTCATCATGATCCTGATCCTGCTGCAGCGATTGTTGAATTAGTGCGTGTCTTAAGTCCTGGTGGGCGGCTGGTGCTAACTGATTTAGATGCCCATGATCAGGAATGGATGCTTGAGGAAATGGCTGATCGCTGGTTGGGTTTTGAGCGTGATCTCATCGGTGACTGGTTTGTGGCTGCGGGACTTACTGATGTGGCAGTAGATGATGCAGAGGGGAGATGCCGCTCTACGAATCCAGGTGGACAGGATACGTCCTTGAGTATTTTTGCGGCTTACGGCCGTAAACCACCAATGTCAAAATAACTGAAATTAGAATGTTTGATACCGGTGGCCTTAAATGTTGTCTGTTTCGGGTTCGTTGCGCTGGCTGGCCTGATGAACAACTCAAACTGTTTAATACGGAATTGTTGTTGTGTTTACAGGATTTGAGAAAGAAATGAAAGTCGAACAGATCTATCTTGACTTTGATGCAAAACTACGAAACTTCATTCTTGGGAAGGTATCCGACCCTGATATGACACAGGATATCTTGCAAGATATATATTTAAAGATCCACAGCCATATAAATAGCGTTCAAGACTCAGAAAAACTTGAGAGCTGGATCTATCAAGTTACGCGCAACACTGTTGTTGACTATTTTCGCCGCGCCCGACCAGAGGCTGAGCTGCCTGAAAGTTTGCCAGCCTTGCCAGAAGAACCAGATATTATTGCCGATCTGGCTGCTTCTGTCCAAGATATGCTGAATTGCATACCAGAAAAATACAGACAGGCATTAACGCTTACTGGAATTCAAGGCTTGACTCAAGCCGAAATGGCTGACCAGCTTGGTTTATCGGTATCAGGTGCCAAGTCACGCGTGCAGCGGGCCAGGGCAAAATTGAAGGATGCGTTTTTAGATTGCTGTCATTTTGAATTTGATCGCTTTAATCGGGTCATCCACTACGAACCTCATTGTACTCACTGTGCAGCCGTTTCTACTGATTGCACGGGGGATCGTGATTAAAAAACTTTGGGGCAGGTTCACTTGAACGGTGAAGGGGTGGGTAATTCACCAAAATTTGCGTCCTTTTAAAAAGTTGTGCGTCTACATGGGTGAGAAACAAGTAAAGGAGACGCAACAATGTTAACCCAAGCTGATTGGCTAGTACATCTTGAGCATTACAAGGATTTGCTGCGCAAAGCCGAGCAGAAACGGCTGGCGCGACTCGCACTTTCTGCCCTACCTGCTAATAAGACGGAAAAGAAAATGGAGATTCGTAAGGACGTTCAACTCGTAGAAACGCCAGAAATTGCCTGCTGCGTGGCATGAGGTGTTGAGTGAGTGAGTATTGGCACATACGTCTTGCGATGCCAGCGCCCTCGTCGAACGCCGGAGACGCGGAGAGCGCAGAGATGAATTTTTGGTAAAAAATCGGCGTCCTCTGCGCCTCTGCGGTTCGTTTTTCAAGACGCATAGCGTTGTTACGCGATGTTTGGCTGTTTGGGGCAGTGGGTTAGCGGCACGAGGCCACTGTCGGTCATGAGCGCTGTTTCCTCCAGGCGGATGCCGCTCCGGTCGGGCAGGTAACAGCCTGGTTCGATGGTGACAATGGTGCCTACCTCAAGCGTGTCCTCTTCTGAGGCGCGAGGGGAGAGGAACGGGTCTTCGTGGATGTCCAGCCCCAAACCATGCCCCAGGCCGTGGCCGAAATGTTCGGCGTGTCCGGCCCGGTCCAAAATGTCGCGAGCCAAGGTATCGACGGCTTTGAGATTCATCCCCAGTTTAGCCTGCTGGAAAACGGCCGTTTGCGCCCGTAAGACCAGTTGATATAGCTCAAAATAAAATACCGACGCTTGTGCCCCCAGATAAAATGAGCGGGTCATGTCGCTTTTGTAGGCAGCAACCTCCGCACCCATATCGACGATAATAGTGTCCCCTGCTTGCAATTGCCGATCACTGTTTTCGTGATGTGCGTAGGCGCTGTTGGGGCCAGAAGCAACAATGATGTCGAATGCGAGT
>JBNKFP010000281.1:0-3386 GCA_050289365.1 Cellvibrionaceae bacterium
GTCTCATATCCCTCATGCGTTCGGGTAACGACCTGCAGGTGCTGACGCTCGGTGCCAACGGGAATCACCAAACGACCGCCGGCGCCAAGCTGCTGCAGCCGAAGTGATGACGGTGCAGGACCCGCTGGCGGGAGAGCCAATGGAAATGGTAGAGCCCTTGGCGCTGCTCAGTTTTCAACGGCCCGGCGTGCAGCACGGAGTATTTAAAAATTTGCGTTTGGGTAAATATGCAATTGATGCGCGCTTGGATTTGCATAAATTAACCGTCGATAAAGCGCGGCGTGAGGTGTATCAATTCATTCAAGATTGTGTGAACAACGATGTTCGCGCTGTGTTGATTACCCACGGTAAAGGTGAGGGTCGCGAACAGCCTGCGATGTTAAAAAGTTGCGTCGCCTTCTGGTTGCCGCAACTGCCGGAAGTGTTGGCCTTTCACTCTGCACAGAAACATCACGGCGGTTATGGCGCAACCTATGTTCTGTTGAAAAAAAGTGAGCGTAAAAAATTGGAAAATCGCGAACGACACAGTAAACACTTACCTGAATAGAAAGGATATCAACGGTACTTTGGCCCCAAATGGCAATGGTACTGCGGACCTACATGGCTCTTTACGTTAATTTTATTTGGCGGGCGCAAGCCTATCGCACCAATAAAGCTAAGACTTTTAAAGTTCACTGAGAAAACACCTATGGCACTCTGAATTCGCCTCGAAGTTACGGATTCAGGTTGAATGCTTTGCCAGTCTAGACGTACCGGACAAGCTGGTCGCAGGGAGCAATCATTACGCCAATTTATTTGAACCCCAACGCTCTTTTATGTGGCCTGCCTCGTGGCGCGCCATCTCGAATGTGGACCTGTAGGGATGGTGGCCTCCTGGGCTTTTGTAATTTCTTGTGTCATGTGTCATGCACGCCCTTATCCGCAGTGGTAATCAGGTTTTGCGCGAACCCTTGCCTTTGGGTGGTCTACTATAGTGTTGTTGGCCATGAGGTTGACATTATTTTCCCATATTCTTGGTTATACTCAATGGACACTCACCAAGCGGATTGTGTTAGATATGATTATTGATTTTCATTCAGTCAAAGCTGTCGCCGCCGCCCTCTGGCTGAGCCTGTTGTTATCTGGCTGCGCGAGTCTTAGCAAAGAGGAGTGCTTAAGTGCCGATTGGAGATTGATTGGCTTTGAAGACGGCAGTCGAGGCCACTCCATGCAAACCATTGGTGCGCATCGCAAAGCCTGTGCGAAAGTAGGGGTTACCCCCGATTTGAACGCCTATGAAGAGGGGCACCTGAAAGGGGTGCAGTCCTATTGCACCGCGCCTCGCGGATTTTCATTGGGTGTCCGTGGCGGAAGCTACAATGGAATCTGTGCTGTTGTAGCAGATGAAAAAAGTTTTGTTGATGCCTTCAATATCGGTAAAGAGCGCTATGTCGCCCAGCAAAACGTTAAGCATATCGCGGCACAAGTCAAGCAGCTCGAAGAGCATCTCGTCCAAATCGACGAGGACATTGAAACTCACGAGCAACTCCTGGTCAGTGGTGAAGGTACCCTAGAAGAGCGCAAGGAACACTTGGAGGCGACCAAAGTTCTGCATGGCGAGGCGGCCGACGTGGTCATTGAGTTAGAGCAGGCCAACCGAGAATTGGACCGAGCCAGTGTATCTTTGCAGCGCTTATTGCAACACCAAAAACAATTGGGCTACGAATAACATTCGCTATAGTGGTTTACACTCGTGGGCTCTTGGAAAGCAGGGCGACGCTTCTCATCCTGTTTTCGCTCCTTACCTACGTCCATGTAGGCAAAGCTTAACGCATCCCTGCTCTCGCCCCTTCCTACGTCCATGTAGGCATCGCACCGCACTAAATGCTCACTCTTTTATAGTAGCGATAGCTGGGTTGCCAGTATGCTTTGTGAATCTTGTTGCGCAGCAGTTCATCGGGCATGGTCAGCGCTAAGCCTTGTTCTTGAGCGAGCTTGGCGATCCCGAACGCGATCTTTTTACTCAACTCGGCAATTTCCGTGAGCGGTGGGAGTAACTTGCCTTCGCCGTTATTGGCCAGTGGTGAAGATTCCGCGAGCAACGTGCTTGCCAGCATCAACATTTCGTCCGTGATCAATTGGATGCTCGCTGCGGTCACGCCCAAGCCAATACCGGGGAAGATATAACTGTTATTGCATTGAGCAATGGGATAAGACTGCCCCTGATACTCCACCGGATCAAACGGGCTACCGGTGGCCACGATCGCCTGGCCGTCACTCCATTCGAGCACTTGCTTGGGCGTGGCTTCAATTTGTTTGATTGGGTTGCTAAGTGGAAAAATAATAGGCCGATTGCAATGTTGACTCATTGTGCGAATTGCTTCTTCTGTGAATAGCCCTGGTTGTCCGGAAACGCCAATCAAAATACTGGGTTTGACGTTGCGAATAACATCTAACAGCTGTGGGTAGGGCGCGTCGTAATCCCATGTTGTGAGCGGGTCTTTGCTCTGACATAGGCGTGATTGGAAATCCCGCAAGTTATCCATGCCTTCCGTCAGCAGGCCAAAGCGATCCACCATGAATACCCGCTGCCGAGCTTCCGCATCACTGAGCCCTTCATGGACCATTTTTAAAATGATGTGCTCGGCGATGCCACATCCCGCCGAACCGGCACCGACAAACACCACATTTTGATCTTTCAGTGGCACGCCCTTTAATCGGCATGCGGCCAATAAGGTGCCCAAAGTGACGGACGCCGTGCCTTGAATGTCATCATTAAAACAGCAGATTTGTGTGCGGTAGCGCTCTAACAGGGGGGTGGCATTGGGTTGCGCAAAGTCTTCAAACTGCAGCAGCACTTTTGGCCAGCGCGCTTTGACAGCTTGGATAAAGCAGTCTAGAAATTCATCGTACTCCTGGCGATTGATGCGTTTGTTGCGCCATCCCATATACATAGGGTCATGCAGAAGCTTTTCGTTATTGGTGCCGACATCCAAAATAATGGGCAAGGTATAAGCGGGGCTGATGCCACCGCATACCGTATAGAGTGTCAATTTTCCAATGGATATACCCATGCCCCCAACACCCTGGTCGCCAAGTCCAAGTACCCGTTCACCGTCCGTTACCACAATGACTTTGACATTGCGTTTGGTGGCGTTGTGGAGAATTTCGTCGATGTGCTCGCGCTCTGGGTACGAAATAAATAGGCCGCGCGCGTTGCGATAAATGCTGGAAAATAATTCGCAAGCATCACCGACTGTTGGGGTATAAATGATGGGCATCATTTCTTCGAGATGATCCTGCACCAGACGATAGAACAAGGTTTCGTTTTTATCTTGGATGGCGCGCAGATAAATATGTTTGTTTAGATTGGTGTCGAAACTTAAGTATTGCTGGTAGGCGCGATT
>JBNKFP010000282.1:0-3382 GCA_050289365.1 Cellvibrionaceae bacterium
TGTGGCGGAAGAAAACAGTGTGGTTAAGAACACTACTCAACAAGCTGTTGTTGATTTGGCAAGGTCTATTGAATTAAAGATAGCATCAATCAGGCGCTTTTCTTATGCTCGTCTCGCGACATTCGGTTTTTTTCTGCCTTGCTTGTATTACAGCTTTTCGTCTGTCCAATGGCTAGTCCCGGGTGCTTTATTCCTGGTCGCCTTCTATTGGTTCTACCGAGGCTATCAGATTACTAGTGCTGATAAAAAACACCAGCAAGGACTGCTGAAGGTGAACGAGCTTACACTGGCGCGTATCAACCGCGACTGGCAGATGCTGCATAGTGGTATCCAAAATGATTCCCGCAAAACCTACTGGCACGATTTAAATATTGGAGGTAATCGGTCACTGCTGGTTTATGTGGAGGGTATTACGTCCTCTTTGGGTATGGAGCGTTTGGTAAACTGGTTGCAAAATGAAGCCGAAACCGAGGAGCTTATCAATCGGCAAAAAGCACAGCGACGCTTATCAGAGCAGGTAGCATTGCGTCAGGATATGAATGTCTATGGTCGTGAGGTGGGTGATATTTCATCGATCAAAAAAATGAATGATTGGTTTAAATCCCGCCAAGTCAACGAGCAGGCCAATCATCTATTTAAACAACTATTGTTGCTGTGGAACGCGGTCGGTTTGTTGTCTATAGCTGCCACTGCGTCGGGTATGTTGTCGCCACACTTCCCGGTGGGTTATATTGCAATAAATTTTTTGCTCTTGGTTGCTCACATTGGCCAAATAAAGAAAACCTATTTTCAAACCAATGTCGATGCGCGGAAACTCGACGGCTTAATGCGTATTAGCCGGGCCATTGAAGAGTTGGGAAAGTCCATGGATAAACAGGATGGCATGCCGAAATTCGTGGCTAACGTCGTGGCTCAGGTTTCTGGCGAAGGGGCGACGGGGTTGGGGAAGCAATCTTTCTCCAATGAGTTAAATCAGCTCAAAAAAGTCATCCTACTGTCTGAAGTGCGCTTTAACGCGATTGCCTACATATTTTTGAATTTGTTGTTTGCCTGGGACCTGTATATTGTTAAATCCATAGAAATCTGTGCCAGCCGTCTGGAGCATAGCTTTGATAATAACCTCTCGGCGATTGCCGATATGGAAGCCTTGCTAATCTTGTCTGCGTTAACCTACGAGAATCCAACCTGGACGTTACCTGTCATTAACGATGATTTGTCCTCACCGCTGGTCATCGAGAGGGGCGGGCACCCTTTGCTTTCGCCTGAGGTGGTAGTGGCTAATTCCATTATGTTGGACGAACAACACCGATTTAGTGTTATAACCGGCTCTCATATGTCGGGGAAGACGTCTTTTTTACGCATGATTGGCATCAATGCTGTGTTGGCTATGGCCGGGGGGGCTGTCTGTGCGAAATCCTTGGCAATGCCAAGACTTACGGTATTGACCAGTATGCATGTGACCGATTCGCTGCTGGATGGGGTATCACTATTTATGGCCGAAGCACTCAAGATTAAGGAAATTATTCAGTACCTGAATCAAAACAGCACAGCGGCCAGTAACAAAGTACTGTTTTTGTTGGATGAGGTTTTACGAGGTTCGAATGACTTGGAGCGGAAAATAGTGTTTATCCGCTTGTTGGAAAAATTGAAAACCTATGATTGTTATGGGCTTATCTCAACCAATGATATTTTTATTGCTAAATCTGAAGAGGTGGCCGCTTCTGTTACCTATTATCATTTTCAGGAGTCGGTTGCAGGTAACGACAACAAGTTACAATTTGTCTTCGATTACACCATTCGCCCCGGTGTTGTTACCCACACCAATGCACTACAGATCTTACAATCCATGGACATTGTTTAGGATATGAAAATTGTAATTGCTACCTTACCTTCGTTGTACTCTTTGTATTTTTTGAATGTATATTTGCGGGTGTTAAAGGGAAATGTGGCATCCGTGATTGTATCTACCAAGCCGGTGTCTATTGGTAAGCGGAATATTGCCGGGCCTAAGGATTTGGCATTTTTGTACTCTTACTTCGGGACGAGGTATACGGGCTATCTGATGTTAAATCAATTACTGCTGGGATGGACCGACATACTGGCTAAAAGCCCTGGTGACTGGCAAATATGGAGTTTGCAACGGTTACAAAAGCATTGCGGATTTGATATTTATTCATCGAATAATTTTAATTCATCCGAGTGTATTGATCAAGTAAACCGACTGAATCCTGATTTTTTGTTGGTGAATGGCTGTAATCAAATATTCAAGCAAGTGTTTATCGAGGGTGTGAATGCCCAGTGTATTAACCTTCACCCTTCTTTGTTACCCGACGATCGCGGGGTCGATCCGGTTTTTCAAAAAATGGCCCGTAACGTACAGGAAGTTTCGGTAAGTTTACATAAGGTTACCGTGGGTGTGGATGAGGGTCCGATTTTTTTACAGAGGAAAATCTCCTGCGTAAAAGCCGAGTCGTATTTTCAAGCTTTAATGATGCATGCCGAACTTGGGGCGTTGTTGTTGCAGGAATTTATTCAGGAGTGTGCGCACGGTCAGTTTGCTTTGGTTGAGCAACACGATAATCCTCAGTTTGGTTATCGTTCCTGGCCGACAAAAAAGGAAATTGCCAGCTATTTGAGTAGTGGTGGCAATTTATTGAGTGCTCGGGATTTAATCGCCTATCTTTGTTTTGATACGCCTTACTTCTCCGGTGTGAATATTGCCCAGGTAGTGGTCGTAACTCCCCATAGATAATTCTAATACTGCTCCCGCCCAGCCAGGTCCCACCCCCTGTTCCCCCTGTCTCGTATATTTATATCACCAGGTTTTACATTGTCGTATAACATACCGATCACCGTAAGTGGTATAAAAAGCACATCTAGAGCACTTTGAAGCCACCCTTGACTATACCTACGCCGAGCAGGACGTGGAGCAGCAGTACAACGCCATGGGCGCTTGGTTCAACGGCGGGCTGGATGACGGCTGCAGCCCTGTCGAAGCTGATGGGCGGGCAGTTGGAGATTACCTTGGTGTAGTCCGAGTCCATCGGCACCATCGGCGTGGGCGAGGCCACCATTCCCACCCTGGTGTTTTTCCACCGCCTGCTGGGCATAGACGAGGTCGAATTTCTCGCCGCTACCCAGGGCACCTACAAGCTCGGCATTCGCTTCGAAAACTCTCGACTGCACCGGCATGCGCGCGCTGCTGATTGAAAAAAACCTGCACACCGGCTTCGAATCCTGGTCCCACTGGTTGCCCTGTGACAGCGCTGTCGCGGTGCAGACCAAAGCCGTTGCGCCGCCGGTGCTCTTCACCCGCTCCATCGCGCGGAACAGCGCCTGGCAGTGGCGCATACCCCTGCAGCACCGGGTAGGCAATGGCCTG
>JBNKFP010000283.1:0-3370 GCA_050289365.1 Cellvibrionaceae bacterium
TGTGCCGCATTGATGCGACGGTGTGCGCCGGTCAAAGGCCCGCGACAGCACGACCGGATACCCGGCCCTGCGCAGCACCGACTTGGCCTTTGCCACCGCGGCCAGATGCGTGTCCCAGTTCGACCGCCGCCAATCGAGATGAATTTGCCCAGGACATGGCGGCCTACTGTGATAAATTTGAACTCAATGATGAGGAAAAAGCCGCGGTGTTGAAAGCCAATTTTAGCCGTTTATTGGAGCTCGGCGGCAACATCTACTATTTAGCGAAAATCGCCATTTTTCACGGCATGACGATTCAAGATGCCTGCGCACAAATGAGCAACATTACCACCGAACAATTCAAAGCGCGCCTAGCGCAAAATGCCGAACCCTTTCCAGCTAAGTTAAAGGAAATTGGAGGTTACTTTAATGGCTAGAGTGATTGGCGGTATCAGCACTTCACACATTCCGGCGATTGGCATTGCGATCGCCAAAAAACTGCAGGACGACCCCTATTGGAAACGATTTTTTGACGGCTACCAACCGGTTCGAAACTGGTTACAACAGCATAAGCCGGATTTGGCCATTGTGGTTTACAACGATCATGGCCTCAATTTCTTTTTGGATACCGTACCCACCTTCGCCATCGGCGCGGCGGCCCATTATGCCACTGCGGACGAAGGTTGGGGACTGCGCACACAGGGTTCGGTGGCAGGAGACGAACAGTTATCCTGGCATATGATCGAGCACCTTATCGCGGCAGAATTTGACATGACCATCTGCCAGGAAATGCTGGTGGATCACGGCTTTGTGGTACCTATGACGCTGCTCTGGGGTGAAGAAGATGTGTGGCCACTAAAAGCCATTCCGCTGGCGGTGAATACAGTGCAGCACCCAGTGCCTAGCGCTAAACGTTGCTTCGATTTAGGTCGGGCGCTGGGCAAAGCCATCGCAAGTTATCCCGATGATATGAAAGTGGTGGTCATTGGCACCGGTGGCATGTCCCATCAACTCCAGGGATCTCGAGCGGGCATAATCAATCCCGAATTTGATTTAGAGTGCATGGAAAAAATTATTCACCAACCGCAGGAATTTACCAAACTGAGCAATTCCGACATTATGCGGCAGGCGGGTACAGAGGGCATTGAAACCATAATGTGGATGGTGATGCGCGGCGCTGTGGGTGATAACATTCGCACCTTACACAAACACTACCACGCCCCCATTTCCAATACGGGCGCAGGTGTATTACTGCTCGAAAATGCGGATGCGATAAAATAGCCTGATGGGCTTGCCTTAAACCACATTATCATTCACATTGTCGCTTCTATTAATGAATTGATCTCAATTTAGGGTTTTATGAAAACGAGAAAACTCGCGCAATTTGAAGTCGCTCCGGTCGGACTAGGCTGCATGAGCATGTCGCACGCCTACGGCGTTCCGAATTTTGAATCCGCCACTCAAACACTCCACCATGCGCTGGATATTGGCTACAACTTTCTGGACACTGCGGCGCTCTACGGTTTTGGGGAAAATGAAAAATTAATTGGAGAAACCTTAAAAACCCGGCGACATGAATATGTCATGGCGAGCAAGTGCGGATTGATTCGCGGGGACGACGGCAAACGTTCAATTGATGCTCGACCCGATGTAATTCGACGCACCTGCGAAACGAGCTTAAAAAATTTACAAACCGATGTAATTGATTTGTACTATCTGCATCGGGTAGATCCAAAGGTGCCGCTGGAAGATCAAGTGGGCACAATGGCGCAATTGGTTGAAGAAGGCAAAATTAAAAGTATTGGCTTATCGGAAGTCAATGCTAACACCTTAAGAAAAGCACACAGCATTCACCCCATAGCAGCACTGCAATCCGAATATTCACTGTGGACTCGCAATCCGGAGGGCGCGGTATTAACCACCTGCAAAGAATTGAATATTACCTTCGTCGCTTTCAGCCCATTGGGCCGCGGTTTTTTAACTGGCAATTTGACCGATACAGATGCGCTCGTAGCAAATGATTTACGCCGCAGTATGCCTCGTTTCCAAGGTGAAAATTTTACGCGCAACAAAAACTTGTTAGACACCATTCTCTCACTCGCCGATGAAAAACAATGCACCCCAGCCCAACTCGCCCTGGCATGGTTGTTAGCAAAAGAAAGCGAATTGATTACAATTCCGGGCACCCAAGTAGCACAACATGCACAACAAAATTTTTTAGCGCTGGATGTTCATTTAACGGAACACGAAATCGACTACCTGGACAACGCATTTGCGCCCAACAAAGTATTTGGTGAGCGATACAATGCCGCCACCCTAGCTGAAATGGAAACCTAAATGACCGTGGCGGTTTAGCGAAAGAAGTTGACATCGTGCGAATACGCATCGCTCACACAACCATACGATTCAATATCAAACACTGATCATTGAGTCGCTCATCATTGGCGCAACAGATTTTGCTCGACCAGCGGGGTCATATAAATCTTTGCTGTTGATCTCCTCCAAACCTTTTTCCGTTAAGGCTAATACCCTATCAGCACTGGCTATGGTTTTCGGTCTGTGGGCTACGATAATGCGCGTGATCGCGAGCTTCGCCAACGCATCATTGATCTTGCGCTCATTGTCAATATCAAGATGACTGGTGGCCTCATCTAAAAACAGCAGCTTTGGCTTTCGATAGAGTGCACGAGCCAACAATATGCGCTGCTTCTGGCCACTGGATAAACACGTTCCCATATCGCCAATTAAGGTATTGTAAGCCATAGGCATATTCTGAATTTCATCGTCGATTGCCGCCATATTAGCGCAGGCTTTCATCCATTGCTCATCCATTTCCAAAGAACTGAATACAATATTGTCTTTTATGGATCCGGCCATTAATTGATCCTCCTGGAGCACTGCCGATGCAATATCGCGAAAACTGCGCTTGTCAATTTTGGACAAGGGTAATTCCCCCCAAAATACCGCCCCCTCTGAAGGTTGAATCAAGCCCAGCATCACTTTAATCAGTGTTGACTTACCGACGCCCGAAGGGCCAACAATAGCAACCGACTCACCGGCGCGGATACAAAAATTGATATTTTTAAATAAAAAGGGTTCATTTTCGTGATAGCGGTAGGCTAGGTTATGAACCCTAATATCTTGCGGGCGACAAGCGATTTTCTCACCTGCTAAATTCTCCTTTTCTTCCAGTGTAATATCCGCCACTCGCCCTAAGTGGAGCCCCAACATCATAACGTCTACAACACGATCAATTAAAGCGTTCGTGCGAGAAATAAATTGTCTTTTATAGGACATAAACGCAAACAACATCCCAATACTCAGCGAACCGGAAATTACCGCAAAATTGAGTAAACTTCCTAATGCAATATTTTCTGAACATCCGATTTCG
>JBNKFP010000284.1:0-3366 GCA_050289365.1 Cellvibrionaceae bacterium
GCCAGAAATGAAATCCACTGGGGAAGTGATGGGTATTGGTGACACCTTTGCAGAAGCGTTTTCCAAGGCGCAGACTGGCAGTGGTGCGGCTATACCAACTAAAGGCCGCGCATTTATTAGCGTGCGTGATGTGGACAAAGAGAATGCGGTGATTGTCGCCAAAGAGCTCGTGGATTTTGGGTTTGAGTTAATCGCCACACGGGGCACCGCGGCCTATTTGCAAAATCACGGTCTTGAAGTAAAAATCGTCAATAAAGTCGCTGAGGGGCGCCCACACGTCGTGGATATGATCAAAAATAAAGAAATAGATTTGGTCGTCAATACTACCGAGGGAAAGCAAGCCATTCGCGATTCTTCGCCCATTCGGCGCAGTGCCGAAAATCAGCGGGTTTATTACACAACAACAATCGCAGCGGCAAACGCACTGTGTATGGCATTGCGTTTTGGACAAAAACAGCAAGTGCGCCGGCTGCAAGATATCCATGAGGGGATTCAATAATGGCAATTACTAAAGTTCCAATGACGGTCGAAGGCGCAGAAAGTTTACGGCTTGAGTTGGAACAATTGAAAAAAGTGGAGCGGCCGCGGATTGTGCAGGCCATTGCCGAAGCCCGCGAACACGGCGACCTAAAAGAAAACGCCGAATATCATGCTGCTCGTGAACAGCAGAGCTTTTGTGAGGGTCGAATTCAAGAAATTGAAGGCAAGTTATCCCACGCGCAAATCATTGATGTCAAATCCATTGCTGAGAGCGGCCGGGTGATTTTTGGTGCGACCGTGAAACTGATTAATGTTGAGACGGATCAGGAAGTAACCTATCAAATTGTCGGCGAGGATGAGGCCAATATCAAATTAAATAAAATCTCTGTGTCTTCGCCTATCGCTCGAGCTCTGGTCGGTAAAGAAGTCGGCGATGTTGCCGTGGTCAACGCACCCGGTGGTACAGTTGAGTACGAGATAGATTCTGTGCGTCACATCTAATGTAAAGTCTCGGCCTTTGTGTCGAGACTTTTTGCTGAGCTATGAACCCAACCTCCCCAAAAGTCTTTCCAGTTGTTTCTCTCGGTAAATTTACCCTACTTTTCTGTGCGACGGTGGGGCTTTACCACGTCTATTGGCTGTATCGCAATTGGATGAGCTTTGAACAATCAACTGGTCGCAAAGTGTTTCGCTTGGGACGCACTTTATTTGCCGTGTTTTTTGTACATGAATTATTCGCAGAAATTGCTCGTCAAAACCAGCTGTCGCCACGGCCCCTTGAATGGAAATCAGCTCAGAAGGCCTGGGTTTTTATTGGGGCAGATATTTTGGCGTTGTTCTTATTTATAATTGGCGAGCAATTTCAGTTGCGAGGACCCACCTATGGATTTTTTAGTATTGTGATTGCCAGGTTAATTTATTTTTACGCGCTCTATTCGGCTCAGCTAGTGATTAATCGCAGCGCTGACGACCCCTTTGGAAAATCCAATCAAAAAATTACCATGGGCAATCAAATTGCTATTATTTGTGGTCTGTATTTGTGGATCAATTCATTTTACGTTGTCTATTTAGATGTGACCGGGCAATTACCGGAACCGGAAATCGAACAGCCGTCTGTACCTATGACGGAAAGGGCAGCAACAACTTCAAGCAGCATGTGAGTGTGTGTCAGAGCTGCGCACTTGCGTGCGCAGCGCTTGTTTTTCTCGAGCGCGTATGGCTTTACCGGATTTTTGGTGAGCCCCGCCCTTTTTGAGAAGTGGATTTAACGCAACCGGGTTGCGTGGTTGTTTTGGCACAGCTAATGTCGGTTTTTTTGATTTGCTCATAATTTTTTACCCTTTTACACAAAGTACTTGTTTCAAAGTATGGCGCACCTTTACCAAATCGTTTTGGTTCACCATAACTTGATCAATATCCTTATAGGCGGCTGGAATTTCATCGATCACATGATTGTCTTTACGACATTCGACGCCTTTGGTTTGCTCTTCCAAGTCGCTGCGTTTAAAGCGCCGGCGCGCTTCCGTGCGACTGAATTTGCGTCCCGCACCATGTGAGCATGAACAGAAAGAATCTTCATTGCCTAAACCTTCGACAATAAAGGATTTTGCGCCCATGCTGCCTGGCACAATCCCGAGCTCACCCTGCTTAGCACTGATCGCACCTTTACGCGTGATGTAAAGGTGTTGCCCGAAGTGCTGTTCCTGTTGCACATAATTGTGGTGACAATTAATGGCCTCGTGGCGAATGCTGAAATCCGGTAACAATGGCTTAATGGCCCTTAACACCAGATTCATCATCTCCATGCGATTGACCCGCGCGTATTCCTGGGCCCAGGTCACTGCACGCAGATAACCCGCAAAATCCTGTTGCTGATCGTCAAACCAAGCCAAATTCGCGTCCACCATTTTGCGCTCCCTATTTTCTATCTGTTTGCGCGCGCGATGGATAAAGTGTTGGCCTATGGCATTGCCAATACCGCGGCTACCGGAATGCAGCATGATCCATGCATAACCCGACTCGTCCAAACACAACTCAATAAAATGATTGCCGCTACCCAGGGTATCGAGCTGAATTACCCAAGTGGTATTGGGCTTTTTCAGCTGTTTGCTTAAGGCTGGATAGAGGGCAAACAACTTCTCTAACTCTGGCGCGAGTGGTTGGCACGCCGCTTGACGTGCGCTGACCATCTTGTGAGCCTGTAGCCCAACGGGCACGGCTCGCTCAATCGCGGCGCGCAGTCCGGCAAGATTGTCTGGCAGCTGCGTTGATTTTAACGACAGTTGCAATGCGTTCATGCCGCAGCCAATATCCACTCCCACGGCGGAGGGAATAATGGCTTGTCGGGTTGGTATCACCGAGCCTACGGTCGCGCCAAGACCCAGATGGACATCGGGCATAGCCGCAACGTGGGGGCCAACAATCGGCAGGGCCGCAGTATTTTTTAATTGCGTCATGGCTTTGGGGTCTATGTCTGCGGTATAAATTTTTACCGCAACACCAGCACCGCCGCCATTTTGATTCAGCTCTATATAAACAGGCATAAAACAGTCCTTTTGCCAATGGGATCCCGTAAAGGCATTTCTGCCAAAGTTTGCTTGGTGATCCCGTTAAGTAATTTGAATTTCCTATACTGAAAAACCAAAAAGCCCTGGTTTATGGCCAGGGCTTGGGAAGGCTGGCCTGAAAGCATAGACACTTTCAGGCGTTGAGCGCGCGAAAGTGAGTCTAGTTTTGATTGCTCGTAATTTTTTTCTATCTTGCATTCTTGCTGATCTGTTGTTACACTCTTTCTGAACTTGCAGCTGCACCCCTGCAGAGTTGCAGCATAAGGAGGATGAGGAGCTGCTCATCAGCTCACAGATCCAGTACCACTTGAACGAGGTA
>JBNKFP010000285.1:0-3357 GCA_050289365.1 Cellvibrionaceae bacterium
GCTGTCATTGGTATCCGTAATCACTTTGGCAAGGACTTTTACACCGCCAATATCCTGGGCTTCCTGCAGCCACTCACCAACATTGGAGGACGCCAACTGACTATTGGCCTGAGCCAGAGCTTTCTCCAGGCGCTTATTCTCGGCAAGTAAGGATTCCGCCTTTTCCAACGCCGCCGCTGGAGCGACTTTCAAGATAGCGGCGACTGCTGTAAGTGTATTCTGCGCTTGATTTAACAATGCCAAAGCCTGATCACCGGTTACTGCCTCAATTCGACGAACACCAGCCTGAATACCGGATTCTGAGGTGATTTTTAACAGGCCAATATCGCCGGTACGGTTGACGTGAGTACCACCGCAAAGCTCAATGGAAAAACCGTCACCCATGCTTAACACGCGCACAGTGTCGCCATATTTCTCCCCAAACAGTGCCATAGCCCCTTTTGCTTTCGCCTCTTCAATGGCGCATATCTCTGTCACAACGGCAGTATTCTTACGTATTTCATGATTGACCAAAGTTTCAACCTGTTGCAACTGATCCGCGGTCATGGCCTCAAAGTGAGCGAAGTCAAAGCGCAAACGCATAGAATCCACCAAGGATCCTTTTTGCGCTACGTGATCTCCCAACACTTTACGTAAAGCGGCGTGCAAAAGGTGCGTAGCGGAGTGATTCAAAGCGGTTGCCTTGCGCACTTGATCCGATACACGTGTTGTGACCTTATCCTTGACCGCAAACGAACCCTGAATCACGCGGCCGATATGCAGATGATTGGCACCATCTTTTTGGCAATCGAGCACTTCAAAACGAGCGCTGCCGGATTCGATGTAACCCGTGTCACCTACCTGCCCACCGGATTCGGCATAAAAGGAGGTTTGGCTTAGCACGAGCACCCCCTCGTCCCCCTCTTGCAACAGATCGACCAAGTCAGCACCCTTAGCCATGGCTCTAATTTCTGTACTCAAGCTCAACTCGCTGTAGCCTTCAAAGCGAGTCTGACCGTCAAAATCTAAACCGGCTGTGTAATCTACGGTGAATTTACCGGCTTCGCGGGATTTCTGCTTTTGCATCTCCATTAAACGGTTGTAGCCCTCCATATCCATGGCCAAGTCGCGTTCGCGAGCAATATCGTTGGTCAAATCCACAGGGAAGCCGTAGGTGTCATACAAAGTAAAAATGACGTCTCCCGGTATTTTCTGATCGGTCAACTCAGCCAATTTGCTTTCCAGTACTTCCATGCCATTGGCCAAGGTTTTCGCAAATTGCTCCTCTTCCGTTAAAAGAACCTTGGTGATTTGAGCTTGCTTAGTGACCAACTCGGGATAGGCCTGCCCCATTTGCGCAGCCAAGGCGGCAACGAGTTTGTGGAAAAAACGTTGTTCTTGGCCTAATTTGTGACCGTGACGGATGGCTCGACGGATAATACGGCGCAATACATAGCCGCGCCCCTCATTTGACGGAAGCACGCCGTCGGCCACCAAAAACGAACAGGAGCGGATGTGGTCGGCGATAACACGCAATGACTTGTTTTCCAGATTTTCACAGCCCGTCGCTTCTGCCGCCGCACGCAACAGCGCCTGGAACAAATCGATCTCGTAATTACTGTGCACACCTTGCATGACTGCAGCAATACGCTCCAATCCCATCCCGGTATCCACGGACGGCTTAGGCAAGGGAATCAATTCACCACTGCTTTGCCGCTCGAACTGCATAAAGACCAGATTCCAAATCTCAATATAGCGATCGAGATCATCATTTTCACTGCCAGGAGGACCACCAGGAACATGTTCGCCGTGATCATAAAAAATTTCTGAGCTGGGGCCGCAGGGCCCTGTATCGCCCATCTGCCAGAAGTTATCCTCATCCAAACGGGAAAAGCGCTGGGGATCGACACCCATTTCTTTAATCCAAATATCGGCTGCTTCGTCGTCACTGATGTGCACAGTGACCCACAACTTCTCTGCCGGCAAACCTAAAACTTCGGTTAAAAATTGCCATGCAAAACGAATCGCATCTCGCTTAAAGTAATCACCGAAACTGAAATTACCCAACATCTCAAAAAATGTATGGTGACGCGCGGTATAGCCGACGTTTTCTAAATCGTTGTGCTTGCCCCCAGCCCTAACACAGCGCTGAGAACTGGTGGCACGAGAGTAACTGCGAGGATCGTTACCGAGAAACACATCTTTGAATTGCACCATACCCGCGTTAGTGAACAACAGGGTTGGATCATTGTTGGGCACCAAAGAGCTACTGGAAATGACACTGTGGCCCTGGCTCGCAAAATAATTTAAAAATGCGTCCCGAATCTCGGCACTTTTCATAAAACGGTTCCAAAAGTTGAGCTAAGTATTGACTGAGGTGAAAAGCGGCCAAGTATAAAGGGGCGTTGAAACAATTGAAAGCAAGGCGCCCACAGGACGCTGCTATGGGACTCTCGAGGGGTTAATTCGCGCCTAAACTGCCCTCTTCGAAGGTTTTGTTCGCCAGCAGATGGAGGTGCAAATGGAAAACAGTCTGCCCAGCACCTGCGCCATTATTAATGATCAAACGAAATGCATCCTCGACACCAAGTTGCCGCGCAATCTTCCCCGCAGCGAGCATCAAGTGCCCCAGCAATTCGCCATCTTCGGCACTGGCATCCACTATTTTAGGGATAGGTTTGCGGGGAATGATCAGCAAATGGGTTGGCGCTTGCGGGGCGATGTCGCGAATGCAGACACAATAATCATCTTGATATACAAACTCTGACGGAATATCCCCGTCAATGATTTTGCTAAAGAGCGTTTTCTCCGCCATCGCAATATCTCCGTCGATTGATTGATTAAAATTTAAGTTACTTTCAGCTCGAGGAAGAACGTTTCCACCTTCACGAATGGCGGTATCGTTCTTTCTCATCCAGAGTTAACTGGCGGGCCTCCGCCTCCAACATTACCGGGATATCATCACGCACCGGATAGGCGAGACCGCTGGCGGGACAAACTAATTCTTGTGCGTCCTTATCGTAAACCAAGGGCGCCTTACTCACTGGGCACACCAACATACTAAGCAATTTCTTATCGATCATAAGCTGTTTCTATTCACCTCATTTTGTGTTTTTATTGGCGTTCGGCATGGGAGTATCCACCATCAACAGCTGCGGATCAACGCGTTGATCAGACCAGTTCATGCGCCAGTCCAGATGGGGGCCAGTGGCTCTGCCGGTGGCTCCCACTTCAGCGATCAAATCCCCCTGACCAACTCGATCACCGACTTTGACCAAGACCTTGCTCAGGTGTAAAAATGTTGAAGACAAATTGTGACCGTGATCCAGAATGATGGTACCGCCAGAGAAATACAAATCCGGTTCCGCCAGGGTGATG
>JBNKFP010000286.1:0-3355 GCA_050289365.1 Cellvibrionaceae bacterium
TTGCTGGTTTGGGCGAATGAGGTGAAGGCAAGTGCGGCTAAAATTGTAGGTAGCCGCCAAGAGCGTTTTGCAGCGTTTTTCATTTTGCATTCCTTTGATGGGTGTTTGGTACGTCCTAATTAAAACGCCTTATCAACTCGTCGTCTGTGAAATATTCACCTTCAGTATTCAAAAACCGTTTATTTATCACCTCTGTTTAGTCTAAGGTTGAAGGCTTTAGTAATACCCTCAGCCATTTTAAGAAGCTATTGCCCGCAGTCAGGTATTGGGTAATCAAATTTTGATTTTGCCAATAGACATCGCCCTGTTGAAATAAAAATTCTCGTTTCAGCATTCGCCGTTTGGGGTTGAGCGTTTTTACAACTCGTGCTGGATTCCCGGCAGCAACCACATTGGCTGGAATATTGTGGGTGACTACGGAACCGGCACCGATCACACTGTTTTCTCCTATGTTGACTCCCTTAGTGATAATGCAGCGCGCACCAATCCAAACATTATTTCCAACCTGAATGGCTTGGCTACAGCGAAATGGTCTGGTGCGATTGTATAAACCGTGCCAGTCGCTATCTTGTACAGAAGTGTCTGCGCCGATCATGGTGTTGTGGCCAATGTAAATATTAACGGCAGACGTCAGCTCTACTCCTGGGGATATCAAACAATAATCGCCTAGTGTTATGCTGCCCGCCTGTGATTTGCTGGACCAAGTGGTCATGCGTACGGGTTTGAGTGGATGACTGATTAAATGCAAATAATTTCCTGCGCGAATATGCTTCCCATGGATTTGACAAGAGCGTGGTTTTATCACCATGGGTGAGCAGCCCAATGCATCAAACTGTGGTTTAATAAAGCGCTGGGTATACCAGTTATTAAATTTTAAACAGAATAATTTAATCCAATAGGGCCTATGGTCTTTGCGCATGGAGTCGTCCCACAATGAAAACACCGACTATAGCTGAATTACATCAAAAAGTAGATCAATGGAAAATCAAAGGCTTTCTCGCGGAGGATGAAGCGGCGGCTTTATTTACCTGGGCGCGTGAAGTCGGGCATTTGGCGCCAGCTCTTGAAATAGGCAGTTACTGCGGGTTGTCCAGTATTTATCTGGGCGAGGCCTGTCGTTTAAATAGCACTCTATTGTTTGCTCTGGATCACCATCGCGGATCCGAGGAGCATCAATTGGGGGAAGAATATCACGATCAAGATTTGTACGATTCGGCGCGCAAAACCATGGACAGCTTACCCACGTTAAGGCAAACCCTTGCGCTGTTTCAATTGAGCCAAGTGGTTGTGCCTATTGTCAGCTATTCCGAAGTGGTGGTAAAGCATTGGGCAGCGCCATTATCTTTTGTATTTATTGATGGAGGGCATTCCCATGAGGCGGCGAAGCACGATTGTGTGCAGTGGAGCAAGCACGTGGTCCCAGGAGGGATTCTGGCAATTCACGATATTTTTGAGCGACCAGAAGACGGAGGGCAGGGGCCCTACCTCGCTCTACAGGAAGTGTTGCGTCAAGGGCAATTTGAAACTATTGAAAAAATCAACAGCCTTGCGATTCTGCGACGCTGTTCTTAGCACCTATTCATTTTCTAAGTTGACTTCAGGATTTTCTGTTGCATCTTGCAATTCGTTAAACACTTTTTTGAAAAAATGACCCTGCTCGGTGGGAGAAAAGTTCCAGTCCGAAATCATGGTGGGTGCCCACTCGGTATCGAAACAACAGACCGCCCATGAAATATTGCGTTCGGTTAAAAATGTGATGATACGCGGACCATAGTGCCCATCATCTTTGATGGGCACATAGGCACCGAATCCATCGGGTTGAACCCAGCCAATTTCACTGGCAATCAGCGGATATTTTTTCGCAGCAAATCCCCAGACTTCCTGCCATTGCGCGAAATAATTGGCGTCCGTAGGTTCTTTCGGAGATACCTTTTGCGGGTAGGGGTGAACCGCATAGGCAATGCCCGGGCGATCAATAGGGGACTCTTTTAGAGGGGTGAGGTCATAGGCCCAATCGAAACCCGCTACCATGGGGATGGCGGTATTATCAATGGCGTAGATGTGATCAATCAAACTTTCGTTGAGCTCTTTCCATTCCGACCAATTCCGCCTTCCAAGCGAATTCCGGATCGTTGTGGGTTCATTGAACAGGTCGTAGATGGCGACAGTGGCTATGCCTTGGTAACGAAAGGCAATGGTGCGCCAAAAATCTCGGGTTTCTTTGATGGTCGTATCATAGATGGGATGCTGAAATTGCTCCGTCGGCAAATAACCCATGGAGTTCCAGTCGAATATTAGATAAATGCCTAAATCATTCGCCCATACCACTGCTTGATCCAATAATTTTAAATATTCCATTTTACCGCGGCCGCGCCATGCGATCGGGTGAACAGGTATTCGAATCGAATTGACCCCCCAATTTTCCGCGAGCTCAATAAAAATCCCTTTTTGCCACTGTTTTTGTTTTTGCAATTTATCGGGATCGGTAATATTCACACCGCGAAAAATAAAAGGTTTGCCGTTTTCTTCGATAAACTGATTACCTTGAACCCGGATTCGGGTTTGCTGTCTCAGTTGGGTTTTGTCAAAGGTGGTTGGGTAAGGTATGTTCCACCAATCTGTTTTTGTATTCGGCGTTTGGGCGCAGGCTAGGTTGCTCCAAAGGAACATCACAAAAATAAGAAAAACACTGGTTTTCATGGCGGAATGAACCTTACTGTTTTGTGGTTTTCGTAATAGTAACAATGACCAAGGGGGAATCATAAGTCGACTTCAGCGTTTCGGCAATTTTGTCAGTGTAACTCATATGCGATTTGTGGGTGACGGTCACAGACTGGGGAACGTCAGATACTTTGCTGCATTTAGTGTGTTTTTGTGTTACAAAAGCCGCGCGGCGGGTAGCCGGCCATCAATGACTGTTCGTGTTGCCGGCTAGCATCGTGCTTAAGGGGTCGAAATCCCCCATCCATGAATTTTAAAAGGTGTTGCTTTATGAATTGGACAAATCTACTGCGCAGTTTGGTTTCCGTACCCTTAATGATGGTGGCGTTTCAAGCGCAGGCGGAAGTGAAAGTGGATCCCAACCTTAAGGTGAACAAGACCGCGATTAATGCAAAGCGCTCTTCCCCTAAAGTGTCTTACACCTACGGCGGCGTGCAGTTCATAAGTCAAACTCTGGACTGGAGTCCAAGCTGTACACAGGATGGTCTGCAAGTGTACGGTAGTTTGTATATACAAAACGGCTGGTTTGCCAATGCGGCGTTTGGTGATGTTAGCGGTAATCGTTGCGGTTCATCAAGAGTGGCTGCGGGCGGTGGTTATCGGGCCGCTTACAATAATCAATTTGACATGTACG
>JBNKFP010000287.1:0-3349 GCA_050289365.1 Cellvibrionaceae bacterium
ACCATAAGCTGCTGCCCAACAATAGTGTGGGCAGCAGTGCCAAAAACCACCAGGGGCGCAAAAAATGAAAAGCATGCAAAGTATCCATTATTGCACCCTCTCTTCAGATAGACCGATACTGCTCGTCAGTCGACTCCAATCCACGCGTAGACTGGCAATCAAGATACTCAACATAAGCGCTAGACTCAGCGGCCAAAAAAATAGGGGTTGTACGGGCCGAAATACCTCATCGTTTTGTTCAATGGGCTCTAATTCATCGAGAGTTTGATAAATGCGAGTTAAGTCCTCTGGGCCTTTGGCTCGAAAATACTGTCCTCCGGTTTGCTGAGCAATGTAATTCAGAGTGCCTTCATCCAAATCGGCGGAAGGGTTGATACGTCGTCGTCCGAAAAAAGTCTCTTGAATCATTTCATCTGCACCAATACCCACGGTGTAGATTTTAATGCCCGCGAGTTTGGCTAAATCTGCTGCTTGTTTGGGATCGACTTCACCGGCGGTGTTGGCACCGTCTGTGAGTAAAATCAAGACACGGCTTTCTGCCGGTCGATCCCGCAAACGCTTAATGGCCAGGCCTATGGCGTCGCCAATGGCCGTTTGTTGGCCTGCAAAACCTAATTGAGCTTCTTGTAACAGGGTGTTTACGGTGGTGCGGTCAATGGTCAAAGGTGCTTGTAAATAAGCCTGTGAGCCAAACAAAATTAAGCCTAAACGATCGGTTTCACGTCGTTTAACAAAATCACCCACCACGAATTTCACCACATCAATGCGCTGCAACTGCCGGTTTTGCACCACCATATCCGGTGTCTCCATACTGCCGGAAATATCCACTGCCAGCAGCAAATCCCGACCCTCCGAGGGCATGTCGATCGGTTCGCCCACCCACTGCGGGCGAGCTGCCGCAGTGACCAAAGCGATCCAGCACAGTAAAAGCAGGATTCTTTGCAGTAAGCTGTTGTGGGCATTTTTACTTTTGCTTTGACCAAGTCCCAATAGTGTTTGATAAAAAGGCACGCGGATAGCGCTTTCCTGATGTTGGCTGGCAGGCAGGAATGCGTAGGCTAAAAGGGGTAGGGGCAAAATCACAAATAACCATGGCAGGGCGAATTCAAACACTGGCGGCCTCCATGCGTTGTTTGGCAAGGGCGGGTGAATGGCTTCCTATCCAGGCCAGTGTGAATGATTTAAGTTGTTGGGAATCGAAAGGATACTGAGCTTGGTAAAGCCCAAAATTGAGTAAATCTTGAATCTCAGAAGGAAACTGCGCAGAACCTTTGGTTTGAATTAAAAATTCGATCCATTCCCGGCCTTGCAAGTGAGCCACTTTATTGCGCCCGTACGCACTTATGGCCGTGCGCTTTAAAATTTGATTCATTGAGTAGGCATAGGATAGGGTCGAGCTGGGTATTAATTGATTGACCAATTTGCGCGCGCTGACTCGATAGACTCGAGATTTATGCCAGCCAAACAGCTTGAGAGCCAAAAGCGCAATGATGATCAAAATCAAGCCCGAGAGTATCCACCAACCATACGCCAGCGCAAAACTGGGCTCGGGTTCGATGATGCCATTGAGCTGCGCTATAAGCTGCTGTACTTGGGGGTTTTGTTCTGGGTTCACGTCAAGCCTCCAATGGTCACACTAGGGGACATCTTTTTGGGGCTGGCTTTACGCTGACCGAACATATCCCGTGCAAAATCATTGAGGTCCTGACTCATATCGGTTTTGACATACTGTATGCCTGCATTCAAGCAAGCTTGACGCAAACCCGACTGCTGTGTTTCGAAATTATTGGTGAACGCCGAGCCGACGCTCATGGCATTGATGGCGGTGCGATCACGGCCGTTGGAGACCATGAGTTGCCCAACAGGTGGTAATTCGCGCTCTAATGGATCAAAAATGTGAAAAGCCATCACGTCCGATCTTTTACCGATATTCGCCAGCGGCTCTGCACAACTTTGGTCAAAATCGCTGAAGTCCGACAACAAAATCACTAAACTGCCTGGGCGAGCAATGCGACTTGTTTCCGTGAGCATGGTGCTCAAGTTGACAGACGGAGATTCGGCGAACGGAGAAATTAATTGATGATTAAGTTCGGCCACGTTGTTGATCAGTTCAAGGACCGCGTGTTTACTTCGTTTGGCGCGAATGTCTTTTTGTAAGTGATCCCCGAAAACCAAGGCTCCGATGCGATCGTTGTTACCATTTGCGGTCCATGCAATGGTCGCCGCTAACTTTGCGGCATACACGGATTTAAATTGGTGGCGACTGCCAAAGAACATTGGCGAACGCTGGTCGAGCAAAACAAATACCGGACGCTCTCGCTCCTCCTGAAACAGCTTGGTATAGGGCGCTTGCATACGGGCAGTAACGCGCCAATCGATCGTGCGTATATCATCACCTGCTTGATAGGGGCGGACTTCCGCGAATTCCATGCCTCTGCCCCTATAGCGGGTTCGAACAGCGCCATCGAGCATGGCCAAGCTACGTCTGCGAGCTGTTAGGCTGAGATCCTTCGCTAAGGTGCGTAACTGAACGAGTTCATCAACGCTAACATAGACCCCAGGGGTATTTTTACTCACCTTGAACATTAGGCGACAGGCACCAGTGTCAACAATTGGCGGATGACGTCGTCAGCGTTGAGACCGTTGGCTTCCGCTTCAAAGCTGAGCAGCAGACGGTGGCGAAATACATCGAAAATGACGCTGCGTACATCGTCCGGAGAAACAAAATCCTTGCCATCCAGCCATGCGTGGGCGCGGGCACAGCGGTCGAGGCTGATGGTGGCCCGCGGGCTTACCCCGAATTCGATCCAGCGTACTAACTCTGGGCTGTAGGCGTCTGGGGTGCGTGTAGCCGCAGTGAGTTGTACGATGTACTCTTCCACTGCTTCCGACATATGTACTGTAAGGGCTTCCTGACGGGCACTGAACAGCATCTGCTGACTGACAGGTGTGGGTTGTGCTAATGTTTTTTGCTGTTGATCAGCTTCCGCGCGGGTGAGTCGCAGGATTTCACGCTCGGCATTGATATCGGGGTAGTCTACTTTTACATGCATTAAAAACCGATCTAATTGGGCTTCCGGCAGAGGGTAGGTGCCTTCTTGTTCGATTGGGTTTTGGGTGGCCATGACCAAAAACAATTCGGGCAGTTTGTAAGTGGATTTGCCGACGCTGATCTGTCGCTCGGCCATGGCTTCAAGCAAGGCTGATTGAACTTTAGCGGGCGCACGGTTAATTTCATCCGCTAACACCAAGTTGTGAAAAATAGGCCCTCGCTGAAACTCAAAAGTGCCAGTTTCAGGGCGATATATATCTGTACCCGTAACATCCGAAGGTAACAAATCAGGAGTAA
>JBNKFP010000288.1:0-3345 GCA_050289365.1 Cellvibrionaceae bacterium
GGTCAAGCAAGTCCCCAAAAATAAAGACTATGTGTTTGCAGTCTTGGTTGCGGCCACAGCTTACGCGGTAATGAGCCTGATTATGACCGCGACGCCCATCACGATGCACAACCACAATCATATCGACTTGATTCATACCAAAGAGGTTATCCAAGGGCATGTGTTGGCCATGTTTTTGCCTTCTCTGTTCAGCGGATGGCTGCTGGCAAGAATGGGTGAAAACCAGATGATTCTGTTTGGCTTGTGTTGCTACGTCGTGGCAATTGGAATTGGTTTAAATGGGGCCACATTAATGCATTTCTGGCCGGTTTTGGTTTTGCTTGGGTTGGGGTGGAATTTTATGTTTGTGGCAGCAACCGCCTTGGTGCCTAAAGCCAGTCGTGGTTACGATCAGTTTCGCGCGCAGGCATTAAATGATTTGGTGGTCGTGTCCTGCCAAGCCGGTGCGGCTTTGGGGGCGGGCATACTGTTGAATCTTTGGGGGTGGCACTTTTTGCTGTTGGCGTGTATTCCTCTCATTGCGGTGTGCATAGCGTTGCTCGCCATACTAAATCCCCGCGCTTTTAGCTTTGCCGGATAGTGAGCATTCACACTCTTATTGCGGTTCGAAGTATCTAATGTAAAGGCTATTGCGTATTGATGGTAGCGATAACAATTCGCTCTTTTGATGATGGAGTTAAATAACCCTTTTTTCAAAGAGGTCGATAATTTAGAACAAAAAAAACTAAAAAAAATGTATGTTTATGATGACGCGAAATTCTGACTGAACTATAAATACCTTCACACGCTGTTGTTCAAAACGTTTGGGTTGAGTCGATTTGCTGGCCTCTGTTGTACTGAATGCACCAACCGCGGGACATGCACGCAAGTGTTTTTTCCTTTCCTTGCTTGATTTGAAACTATTGTGAGGATCTTATGAACGACGAAAATGAATTTGAAAATGACGACGTAGAAACTGACCTGGAAGATGATGTGCATTTCCAAGCATCCTCTTCGACAGACTCGGACTACGATGAGGAAGTGGGTTTACGGGATAGTCTGCGCCAGCAATTGCAAAGTGACGTAGAGGCATTTTTGGCCAGAGGCGGTCGTATTACGGAGGTACCTCCCAACGTCGTAGCCGATCCTCCAAAAAAGCCAGAAAGCAATTATGGCGGGCAACCCATTTAATTACCTTTGCGGGGCTACTGACGAATCCACTTCGTGGGGTGCCCCGAGTCTTTTGGGTTTAACCTGTTATCGACTGCTCTCTGCATTTCGTTCCCTCTATTAGCAAGCCTTTGCATTCCAGTCAGCTCCTGTTTATCAATACCTTTCATCTGATCTCTGCTTTTTGACGCGGGAAGAAGCGTTTGAAACTGAATTTAAGTCGCGCCAGTCTTTACTGTTCAATCTCTTCGTGAAGGACAAGGGGCACTGATAAGGGAACGTTTGGCAAAATGGATTTGTGACAGTGAAAAAGGTGGGTTATAAATCCCTGTGTTTGGCTTGAACCGGATAAGTGGTAATAGCGTAGCTGGCAAAATTGGATATTAGTAAGAGATTGTAGGGGCGGCGGTCAGTGAAGTCGGCTTGGTTTAGTGAGTATTGCTGTCAAATAACCGAAATAGTCATTGTAATTATTCAAAATAGCGGCATATTAGTATGGCAGGGTCTAGGATTGCTTACCTCGAACGTTCGCCGAGGTATCTTTTTGATGCCTTCGGCTTGGTTCATTAAGGTCGCAATGGGGCATGCTACGGTTAGTACAGTGAGTCCGCAATCATCAAAGGATGTGTCACGAAAAAACAACAATATAATCACTCGAGCGAACACGATTGGCTGATCCCTGTTGGGGTGATATTCGTAAGCATTGGGTGATATTTACAGATACTGCAGTTTCATTTTTCGCATCGTCTGCCACTGATTTAACTACTGAGAGATGGATTGCAATATGAAACGATACAAAATACTCCACCAGACCCACTATGAATTTTCCAACACAGTCCAGCTCTTGCCTCATACATTGCGCTTGCGCCCCAGAGAGGGGCATGAACTGCGATTGGAGTCTTCGCGCCTGGATATAACGCCAGCAGCAGCTTTGCGCTGGCAAAGAGATGTAGAAGGCAATTCCGTTGCAACGGCGACATTTTCCGGTAAAACTCGAATGTTGAATATCGACAGTGAAATTGTTATTCAACAATATGATTTGGTGCCGCACGATTTTTTGGTGGCGGACTATGCCGTCAACTATCCATTTCAGTATTCAGATGAAGATAGAGTTTTATTGCAACCCTATGTGAACATTGCCAATAAACCGGAGGACCCCGCGCTTAATCACTGGGCAGACGGAATGTGGCAGTTTAATGAAAAAATCCAAACCTTCGCTTTGTTGCTGCGTTTAAACCAACGGATTTATCAATCCATATCTTACTGTATGCGTGAGGAGGAAGGTGTACAAGCTGCGGCGCAAACCTTGGCGTTAGGTTCTGGCTCCTGCCGAGATTCTGCAAGCTTATTTATGGCGGCTGCCAAACGTTTGGGTTTTGCCGCACGCTTTGTCAGTGGCTACGTCAATTCCAATGCCGGTATGGATATATCCGGCTCTACCCATGCTTGGGCCGAAGTCTTTATCCCAGGAGCCGGTTGGAAAGGTTTTGATCCTACGATCGGCAATATTGTGGGTGAAGATCATGTTGCGGTAGCGGTTGCCCGTCTGCCGGAATCCGTGCCCCCTGTTGCCGGAAATTTTTTGGGTAATCCCGGTGCGGAAGTGACGGTGAAAGTTTGGGTTTCTGAATTGAGCTGATCGAAAGGGTTTTTAAAAAAAATGGGGTGGTCCTGCCTAAAGAGGGAATTCCATCTCATATTGCTAATGTTGACGGGACTATGTTCCACCACACCCTAAAACAAACCGGAATCCATACTGATGGGGATTTTCTGGTCGTCAGTTTGTTAATGAACCGTGCTAGTGGACCACGTTATTAAGCTGCCCCTAGCCGACGGTGGCTTTTAATGTAGTTGTTGTTACTGACGGGCGACTTGAGACCATACCCTAAGAGCTGCGGCCATCTCTCGTGTGGCCGACAAGCGCAAAGTCGGCGAAATGATCATTAGCGCGTTAGTTAAAATGTGCATGCGAGTAACCCTAGGTTTTAATTTTTCGTTTTCGCACACTGGTACTGCCGAAATCATCACAATTCGGTTCGGTCCGCAAACCAGCGGGCTTCATCAGCAGTATAGAAGTGGATTTTTATCGTTATGCTGATCAATTGCCTCTCCGTAGATTTTATTGTCAGTGAGGTGTGCTCTAGATCGACTGGATGCTGTGAATTAACCCACAATACTCAGTCGTTTTTCTCTATG
>JBNKFP010000289.1:0-3312 GCA_050289365.1 Cellvibrionaceae bacterium
TTCAATGTCAAAACGGAGTCCGTACTCGTCAAACGTATGTCGTCCAACTGGCTCATCGCTAATAATAGCCCACTTTTCACTGCCATTTGGCGTAATGACGTGGGCAACCGCTAGATGTAGTGGGCCATATTTTTGTGCGGTTATCCAAACATGAGCATAGCAACTTCCTTTACCTAATGGGGGCATGAGGGTACGTACCTGACGACGTTTTCCCGTCGCTAGGTAAATGACGGTATCGCTCTTGAGCCGAATCCGAAACTGCCAACATTGTCCTCGGGTTTGTGGGTGCCTACTTGGGTATGTGGATCGCGCAACAATTTGGTCTACCAGAGTTTTGGGCCGTTAGTATTGAAGGTCAACCTTTCCCAATTATCTGGTCTGTACTCGGTGCCGCACTGATTTCTGCTTTTTTTGGCCTATTACGTCGTCGTCGATCTTTCTAATTGATATTGACGGATAAAGATTTAATGCGAAACAGTTAAACTGAAACAAATTTACCTGTGGGCTATCCGTCAAAAGAAGTTTGTTTCAGTATTAGGCTCCGATGGAAATGTTAAATTATCCATTGTGTATGCTTTTATCAAGTAAATCAATGCTTGGAAAAACCATAATATTTAATTTTACCTGATGCGCACACTCTTAATAGTTGAGCCTCGATCTTGAGTTTGTGACTTGGGTTTGCGAACAAGTTGTCAGCTCATGTAAAAATAATCTCTTGTTAAAGTATAAAGTCGCCAAGAAAAGGGATACCTTTGTGTCTTGGCGGCTTTGCACGAGGTTTAATGACAACTCGTTTGCGCACCCTTCGATACTTTGCTGAATAACGGCCGATTTCACCCATGCAGTTGTGTATCGTTCTCATAAAACGGTCTAGCGTATTTGGTTGTTTAAAGGCTTGGAAGAAGATTACAAGCATCTAGTCGAAGCTATAATAACCCCTAAGCCTGAAGAGCCGCTGCTATTTGTTTAAATCGTTGCCTGACAAGTGGTGCTAGTGGGGTTGGCTGTCGAAGTGCGACCGCCTGCGCCTCGTCAAAAATTATTTGAGCCATTGTTTTGTTACCCGCTCGTAAGGTCAACTGCACTTGCAATAATAGGGCGTTTGCCAACTCCGACCATTGCTGGCGTTGGCGATAGGCGATAATTGCCTGATCGCACCAGGCTATTGCATCTTCATCGGCTCCCTGCGCTAGGGCAATTTTGGCCAATACCATTTGGGCATCACTGAGGTAAAGCGTGTCATGTTGGTCGATAAACAACCGCAAACTCATTTCGGCTAAAGCCTGCGCTTGTGCCATGACACCTGTCGTACAAAGCAGATCGGCATAATTGCAAGCGACAAAGGCTTGCGTCCACGAATCGGCCGTTTTGGCCAATGCTTGCGCCGTTTCAAACCAGAGCCGCCCCTGTTCCAGATTATCCATTTCTTGCGCGATGAGGCCAAGATGGGCATAGTTGAGGGCGTTAGCGGAGTCAGGAGTGGTCGCAATTGCTTCCAATAACCAATCGATAGCCTGCTCATACTCGTTCATACGGTATGCTGTTAAGGCCATATTGTGCAAGACGATGGACACCCCAGCTGGGTCGCCTAATTGTTGACGCAAAGCCAATCCTTCCTGATGATACTGTAAGCTTTCGGCTGTTGCGTGCAGTTCCATACAAATGCTGGCGAGGCCGTTAAGTGCTTGTGCCCGCTGGTCGAGATTGGGAGTTGTCAATTGTAAAGCGGCTGTGAGTAATTCGCGACCGAGGGTGAGAAGCCCTTGTCGATACCAAAACCACCACAAATGTCCGGTGAGAGCGATGGCTAACGCGCCATTTTGGGTATTGATCGCCCAACGCACTGCAGCCAGCAAATTAGGATGGTCGCGTAAGGCCCGCTCTGCCCATAAACTTTGCTCATCCCCTAATAATCCATGATATATGTTGTTTGCGAACGTGGCGTAATAGGTTGCATGTCGTTCCTGGCAGGCTTCTACTTGATTTTGCGCCAGGAGACGTGCAAAGCCATCAACACGCAAGGTCTCGAGCTGGGTTATGCGTTCAGCCTGCCAATCGATGAGGTTTGCTCGGGCTAGGGCGGTTAATGTGTCCCGTTGGCAGTCGGTAACAGCCAAAACGGCCGTTTCATCACCCCCACCGTGAAAGATACTGAGCTGGGCAAAAGCTTGCTGCTGCTCCATTGAAAGCAGACGGACACTCCAGTCAATGGCCAATTGCAAGGTGCGGTGACGCGGAGCGATATTGTGCAGATGTTGGCGCAGCCAGGCTGTGCCACCCAGGCTATGCAGTTGGGCGATGATGGTGGCTGGGGCGTGGCTAGGTAATTGTACAGCGGCCAGTTCCAACGCTAGGGGTAATCCGTCGAGAGCGTGGCAGAGTGTGATAAGGGCTGGCGCATTTTCGGCCGAAAGTGTGAATGAAGAATGATGGGCTCGTACCCGGGCCAGTAACAGCGCCATTGCCGGAATGGCCGTTAGCGTGCCAATATCCGCAGCCGCAGATGGTTCCGGCAGTTCCAGCGGTGGTACCGTATAAAGCTGCTCACCATACAAATCGAGTGGTTCCCTACTGGTACATAACAGGGTCAAATGAGGCAAACGCTCCAGCCAGCGCCCCACCAGCAGACTGAGATCGGGCAACAATTGTTCGCAGTTGTCAAGAACAAGCAGGAGGCGGTTGTTGGCCAGATGGGTGATAAGTGTAGCTTCATCATCATGGCTGGAAGTAATCCCCAGCGAAGTGAGTAGGGTGTGGATGACATCGGCGGCGGTATCCAAAGAAGCCAGCGCGACAAAAGCGGCACCGTCAGCAAAATTGCTCTGCTGTGCAACTTCCAATGCGAGGCGGGTTTTGCCAATGCCTGGTGCCCCCACAAGGGTAAGCAGTCTGGTTTGGGTCAGTAAAGCCGCAAGCTGTTGCTGTTCGGTTGTTCGCCCGATGAGTGGGACAAGGGGAGCGGGTAGTTGATAACGGGGGGTGGGGGAATGGCCGTCGCGGGCCTGATGTGCCAGTTGCAAGAGACTCTCCCCTTCTTGTTCATTGAGCGCCAGCGCAGGAATAAATAAGGCCGTTATCGCTGTGATGTCAGGTTGTCGCGATCCATTTTCAAGACGGGCAATCTGTTCCCGACTGTAGCCGACTGCACGCCCCAATTCTTCTTGCGTCAAGCGGTTGCGCTTGCGAAAAAAGCGCAAGGCTGTCCTAAATGTAGGGGAGGGAGTTGGTGATGCCGACATAACACGCTCTATTTTGTCACAAAATGTCACCTTTTGTCTATGAAAGAGATGTATTCTGTTTTTTTATTTCAAA
>JBNKFP010000290.1:0-3308 GCA_050289365.1 Cellvibrionaceae bacterium
GTCCGGCCCATCAGGAAAAAACTCTGGAGCGCATTCACAAGTGGCGGGAGATGTGTCCAGATCTCACCTTGCGCTCCACTTTTATTGTTGGATTCCCGGGAGAAACCGATCAAGATTTTGACATGTTGCTGGATTGGTTAGATGAAGCGCAGTTGGATCGAGTAGGGTGCTTTGAATATTCGCCTGTTAGCGGTGCGACCGCCAATGAACTTCCCAATCCCGTGCCCGATGAAGTGAAACAGGAACGCTGGCAGCGTTTTATGGAAAAGCAACAAGCCATCTCCGCTGCGAAACTGGAACAAAAAATTGGCCGTGAAATTGACGTTTTGGTTGATCGTGTTGAGCCGGGTTTGGTTGTTGCGCGCAGCGCTGCCGATGCACCGGAAATTGATGGGGTGGTGAATATTGAAGGCGACTTCGACCTCAGACCGGGGGATATGTTGCCGGTGACGGTTGATGACGCTGACGATTACGACCTTTGGGCCAGTCCTATTATTGAAAGCTAAGCTTAACTCAGATTAACCCGCTGAGTAAGCGCTTTGGATTACTGGGCATTTTTAGTGTTGCGAATACAAATTGCTGCTCGTGCGGATCTGGCCGAGGCGCGAGCAGCATGCACCTTGCCTTATTCGTAGAGTGCGTTGGAAAATACCCTAATGTGCTCAGCATTGGATTTGCTCAGCAAATGAAGCAATTCAATCAATGCGGTTTCCTTTGCTGATCCCAAATCCACGGAAAAACAATTCAGTGGCGCGCTTTCATTCGCAACCTTAATGCCGTGAACGCAGCCCTTCAACTGAAATGGGCAATCGCGATCTCGGTGTTGATCGTTGATCCAGTGGTAAATCCAGCGTTGCAGTACACGCGAATCCAAATCGCTTCCCCGGCACTCAATGTCGACCGATTGCCATAAAAATGGCTCAAGGCGCAGTGAGGTTTTGTGGTTCAGTTGTATATTCCTTGGTTTGAAATAGACGGTATTGATGCTATTGCATTCCGAAAAGTCTGTGTAATTGTCTGAATTGGATACCATGTCCACGCGATGCAGCTGAAAGGCGGGAGGCAAATTGCCTTTGCCTCCCAATTCGACCAAGGCTTCAATAAGCGTGTGCTCAAAAGTGTTGTTGTACACTTCAATTTCCTTTTTGAGGTCATGAAGGTAGGTTTTTCGGATTTGTTGAAACAAACTACTTAACGTGTGCATTGTGTGCGTGCTCTGATGTTGAGGCGGGGTTCTGGATGAGAGTCCCGGCCTTAGGTTTATAGCCCATGGGTATGGTCTTTAATTGGGGCGGCGATTATACGCAAAAACGGATCAGACGCCAGGAAAATACGAGTTCTATA
The DNA here is from genome assembly GCA_050289365.1 of Cellvibrionaceae bacterium. Lineage (GTDB taxonomy): Bacteria > Pseudomonadota > Gammaproteobacteria > Pseudomonadales > Cellvibrionaceae > JBNKFP01. The sequence continues at coordinate 1,345 of JBNKFP010000290.1, forward strand.
GAAACCCAATTTAAATCAAAATTGAAGGATGCTGAGAAAAACCTTTTGGTGCAGAAATCATGGCGCTGATTCCAAAAAAATGTTTAAGCTGTGTTGGCATCTTCAAGAACTTAGAAACGGTTTTTAGCCCTCTGGTTAGTTGTAAACCAATTGACCTCGGTAAATAATCTGTTTTTTGGTAATGGGTGATATCGCTTGTTGATCCGTCTTGGTCGTCACCTCTTGTCCTCTGTAGGTTTTGCTGCTTTTGCGTGATTCCGCTGGATTCTGCGAATCTAACAATGCGCTCCAATTGGGGCCGGCAAAAGACATTAACCTTTCTATGTGTTGCTTAAGCACACTGTCCTGTAATTGATTGTAGGCTTCAGCCAAAATCCCAAAAAGGTTAGGATCTGATAGTTTGATTTTGCTTTTGAGCGGCTGCGGCGCAACTTTTCGGATTTCAAAAACCTGTTCGATCATGACCTTTGTGTACTGCATAGGACGAATGATTACCACGTGGATTGTTAGTAAAAATTTAGGAAGTCAGTTGTCTCCTACTTACTACACCTATCTCACACTGAGCAAAATTTCAGCGGATATTCTATCCAATCAAAGGGTGCTCCCTGGTCTGACGTTCGTTATACAAGGCAAATATTACACCAATAAGAAAAGCATTGTTGAAATGCGATCAGTTGGCGCAGATCTGAATACAACGGCGCATAAATTGGCTGAATTATAGTCAATTTACCTATTTCTAAAAAGACAGAGAAAATCAAAAGCTCGGTTTTGGCGCGTGATGCGTAATAGTGGTTCACCTTTGCCCCCGTAAAGGTTTAGCATAGGGCGGTTCCAGCCAAAGGACACGAGAGCTAATGAGTTTAAATTTTGTACATTTACGGGTGCGCACTGAGTTTTCCTTGGTAGACAGTATCGTGCGTATAAAAGGCCTGGTTAAGCGCCTACAAGAATTGAATATGGGCGCATGTGGTATTTCGGATCTCTCCAATTTTTTCGGTTTGGTGAAGTTTTATAAAACCCTACAGGGGTCAGGCATCAAACCCATTTGCGGTTGCGACTTGGTGATCCGCGCCGAGGAAGAGGATGCCAGCGAGAGTTTGATCACACTAATCGCAATGGACAACGTCGGCTACAAAAACATAATTGAATTGATTTCCCGAGCCTATCAAAAGGGCCAATATTTAGGTGTTCCCTACGTCCGTCGCGAATGGGTCAGTGAGTTCAGTGACGGTGTGATCGCACTGTCGGGGGCGCGCTATGGCGACGTTGGCAAAGCCATCGTCGGTCAAAAGTTGGAAACCGCAAAAAGTTTACTGCAAGGGTGGATGCAAGATTTTCCCGACCGCTATTACCTCGAACTGCAGCGCACTGGACGGGATAATGAAGGTGACTATATCGAGGGTGCAGTGGCCCTGGCACAAGAGTTCGACTGCCCTGTCGTGGCCACCAATGATGTGCGATTTTTAACCGCAGATCAATTTGAAGTTCACGAAGCCCGAGTGTGTATTGGCGAGGGAAGACCCCTGGATGATCCCCGTCGCGAACGGCGCTACAACCAGGAACAATATCTGCGCTCCGCTGAGGAAATGACGGAACTGTTCAGTGATCTGCCGGAAGCGCTGGTCAACAGTGTTGAGATCGCCAAGCGCTGTAATCTGGAAATCCAATTGGGGAAATACTTCTTACCCGAATACCCCATTCCTGAGGGTTTAACGGAAACCGAATTTTTCATCAAAATTTGTCAGGAGGGCCTGGAAAAACGTCTGACGCGCATTTTGGATCGCAATGCCGCGGACTTCCATGAGCAGCGTAAAGTCTATGACGAACGCCTTACCTTTGAGCTCGATATTATCAATCAGATGGGCTTTCCCGGTTACTTTTTGATCGTAATGGATTTTATCCAGTGGGCTAAAGATCATGATATTCCTGTGGGACCAGGGCGGGGTTCTGGTGCAGGGTCACTG
>JBNKFP010000291.1:0-3296 GCA_050289365.1 Cellvibrionaceae bacterium
CATGAGCGGACGGTGCTGGAGTAGCGTGATAGAGGATATGGTGCGTTAAATGGGGTAAATAGAGTGCGCCAAGTGTTTGTGATAAGGCTCGGCCCCCAGGCCGAAGTGGGGCTCTTGGCCAAGGGGGTATGTAACTTGCCTGCGCTTCCTTCATGCCGACAACGCCGTTATAGGCGTTTGTGGGGCCGCCTAAATTTGAGCGGTGTGTTTGTCGACTCAAGATAAGAGTCGGTATGGTCGAGCTTTTCAAATCTGTGTGTTTGTGGTATAAAGCGCGCCCTGCGTTATTGCAGGTAAAACAAACATCAACGTCGCACACACACCGACACACTGGCCTGGGTGCTCTCTTAATTGTGATTGACTTTAAGGGGGTTGGTTTAGTGGGGTATGTGGAGGCTTAACCCGGAAACTATAGGAATTCAATTTATGCCACAAGTTAGCATGCGCGATATGCTGCAAGCCGGTGTCCACTTCGGTCACCAAACCCGTTACTGGAACCCAAAAATGGGCCAGTATATTTTCGGTGCACGTAACAAGATTCATATCATTAACTTGGAATACACCGTTCCCGCCTTTAACGATGCGCTTGAAATGGTGCGTAAAATGGCCGCACAAAAGAAGAAAGTTCTGTTTGTCGGCACCAAGCGTGCAGCACAGAAATCGGTTATTGAGCAAGCGCAACGGGCCAATATGCCTTTTGTGAGTCATCGTTGGTTGGGTGGTATGTTGACCAACTACAAAACCATTCGCGCTTCTATTCGTCGTTTTCGCGAATTGGAAACTCAAAGCAAAGATGGCACTTTCGACAAGTTGACCAAAAAAGAAGCCCTGATGCGTACTCGCATGATGGAGAAATTGGAGTTGTCCATTGGCGGTATCAAAGATATGGGTGGCCTGCCAGATGCATTGTTTGTTATCGATGTAGAGCACGAGCACATCGCTGTTCAGGAAGCAAACAAATTGGGCATTCCCGTTATTGCTGTTGTCGACACGAACAGTAACCCAGCAGGTGTCGACTATGTTGTGCCGGGCAATGACGATGCCATTCGCGCCATTAAGCTCTATACCACGGCGATGTCAGATGCGTGCTTAGAGGGTGCTGCACAGGCTTCTTCTGTACCCAATAAAGACGAGTTTGTTGAAGTCCAGGACGAGCAGGCTGCAGCCGGCGAAGCCTAATTTGGGGTGAGATTCTCTGTGTCACAACGCTGACATAGATAGAGTTTAAACGGTAATGGGGGTTTTGGCCCCCATTTTACTATTGTCCCAAACCCTTTTTTGAATTTGATGATTGAGGACTAGAACATGGCAATTACTGCTGCATTAGTTAAAGAACTGCGCGAGCGCACTGGCTTGGGCATGATGGAATGTAAAAAAGCATTGGTTGAAACGGATGGCGACATTGACGTGGCTATTGAAAATCTACGTAAGGCTAGCGGTTTGAAGGCAGCTAAAAAAGCGGATCGAACGGCAGCCGAAGGTGTTGTTGCTGTGCGTATTGCCGATGATGGCAGTTACGGCATGTTAATCGAAGTGAATTCTGAGACTGACTTTGTTGCCCGCGATGACAACTTTTTGGGTTTCACCCAGAATGTATTGAGCAGTGCTTACGAAACTAAGCAAGCCGACGTGGCTGCGGTTATGGCTGGCGACTTAGAAGCTGCCCGTGAAGCGCTGGTACAAAAAATTGGTGAGAACATCAGCGTTCGACGTATTACCGCGGTAGCGCCCGAGGCCGGAGTGGTTGGTGCCTACGTTCATTCCAACAGTCGCATCGGTGTGTTGGTTGAGCTGAAAGGTGGCACTGTTGATTTGGCAAAAGATATCGCTATGCATGTTGCCGCGGTAAATCCACAGGTTGTCAGACCCGAAGATATGCCAGCCGAGGTGGTGGAAAAAGAGAAGGAAATCATTAAAGCGCAGCCCGATATGGAAGGTAAGCCTGCTGAGATCGTCGAAAAAATGGTTATGGGGCGTATCAATAAATTCCTGAAAGAAACCAGTTTGATTGAGCAGCCATTTGTTAAGGACCCTGAATTGAGCGTCGGTGCTCTGGCGAAGAAAGCCGGTGCAGAAGTGGTTAATTTTGTGCGCTATGAAGTCGGCGAAGGCATCGAGAAGGCTGAATCTGATTTTGCCGCTGAAGTTGCCGCGCAAGTTCAGGCTTCTAAAGGCTAGTCTGCGGCGGCTTGATTCTTCAGAGTTAACCTCGAATTACCCTCTGGGTACTCTAGAATAACTGCCTAGTGGGTCGAGCCATACAAAATAAAAAGGCGGGGGGAGGTCGCTTCTCTCGCCTTTTTGCTGTTAAACTTCCGCCAATTTTTTGCATTGGAGAAAGTGAATATGCCCACCACTCGTGATCGAAAATACAAACGCATCCTGCTCAAGCTGAGCGGTGAGCAGTTAATGGGCGATGAGGGTTTTGGTATTGATCCAAAGGTACTGGACAAAATGGCCCTGGAGATTGGTCAGTTGGTCGGTATCGGTGTGCAAGTCGGTTTGGTCATTGGTGGCGGTAACCTATTTCGCGGAGCGGCTCTGAATAAAGCGGGCTTGGACCGTGTTACGGGCGATCATATGGGCATGCTCGCTACTGTCATGAATGCCTTGGCCATGCGCGATGCTTTAGAGCGATCCAATATTTCCTGTAGCGTTATGTCTGCAATTCCGATGAGTGGTGTCGTTGAACACTACGATCGCCGGCGTGCGATTCGTCTTCTTGAGGATGGCGAAGTTGTTATTTTCTCCGCCGGTACCGGCAACCCCTTCTTTACTACCGATTCCGCCGCGTGCCTGCGAGGGATAGAGGTGGAAGCGGAATTGGTACTGAAAGCCACTAAAGTGGACGGCGTTTATACCGCAGATCCTATGCGCGATCCCTCTGCAACCCGTTATACCCATTTAAGTTATGACCAAGTCTTGGCGGATAAATTGGCCGTGATGGATTTGACCGCTATCTGTCTTTGTCAAGAACATCAAATGCCTGTCCGCGTATTTCAAATGGCGAAACCTGGTGCTCTCTTAAACATTGTCGTTGGCGGCAACGAGGGGACTTTGATCGAGGATAATGTCAATGATTAGTGATATAAAAAATAGTGCGCAAGAGCGCATGAAAAAGAGCGTTGAAGTGCTTGGCGTGAATTTCAATAAAATTCGCACGGGACGCGCCCATCCCAGCATTCTAGACAGTGTGATGGTTTCTTATTACGGCAGTCCAACGCCTTTGTCTCAAGTGGCCAATGTCAGTGTTCTGGATGCTCGCACGCTTTCCATATCACCGTGGGAAAAAAACC
>JBNKFP010000292.1:0-3288 GCA_050289365.1 Cellvibrionaceae bacterium
CAGTAAAAATGCCATGGTCATACCCACAGGAATCCCCTCCGACGTAAATCCAAGAAAAAGCGGAATACTGGAACAGGAACAAAAAGGCGTAATGGCACCAAAACAGGAACCCATTAAGTAGCCGAACCCCCTGCCACTATTCAGCAAGAACGATCGTACCCTTTCGATATTTAAAGTGGAGCGAGCCAGCGCCAGCACATAGATCATGATCACCAGTAGAAAGAATATTTTACTGGTATCTTCGACAAAAAAATGAAGCGCGCCACCGACTCGCGTATCTCGATCAAAATTCAAAAGGCCGTAAACCAGCCAGTCTGCAAATTGAGTAAATAAAAACAACATAGATCTCCGATGCTTCACTGGACAATGACGCGTTATAACACGGGAGGTGCCCCTTTTAAACTAAAGCGGCCACCCTCTCGAACTTCCTTTTGTCGCCAAAATTCATACCTGGTTCGTTTATTGCTGAGCAGTGTGTACGAATTGCAATTCAGCCTTCTATTTTCATAGATCTGCCCTTCATCAGGTACCCCAATCTGCAGTAATGGGCTTGGTTCTTACGAAACCCTTGGGTTTGATTTGCACATTTTGACTAACTTTAACAATGACAGGGCATGAATTATGAGTGGTAACGAATCACGTGTATTCGCGATAAATCAAATTTCTAACAATGAACCTCTCGCTGTGGAACAACCAGAACCCCTCAGCAAAATTTGGGCGGTCAATGTTTTCAACTTATCCACCATGGAAGAGTGCCTATCCAAAAGCGCTTTCAAGGCAATGACCAAAACCGTGCAAACCGGCGCAGCACTAGACCCAGCGACCGCAGACGTCGTCGCAGCAGCGATGAAAGATTGGGCTCTGTCAAAAGGCGTAAAATTTTTCTCCCACATTTTTTATCCGATGACCAACGCCACCGCCGAAAAACACGATGGCTTCATTGTCACCACCTCATCCGGCGGTGCAATCACTGAGTTTACCGGCAGTTTATTGATCAAGGGTGAACCCGACGGCTCGTCGTTTCCGAATGGCAGCTTGCGTATGACGAATGCTGCACGCGGTTACACGGCGTGGGATCCGACCAGTCCAGCCTACATCATGCACACCGCCAATGGCGCTACCCTCATGATTCCAAGCGTATTTATGTCTTGGACAGGTGAAGCCCTAGATAAAAAAATCCCTTTGATGCGCTCCAATGCGGCAATGAACAAGGCGGCGCAAAAAGTCTTGAAATTAATGGGTGAAACCGATATTGCCACCCTCAGTTCCAGTTGCGGTGCAGAGCAAGAGTACTTTTTAGTGGACGAGAATTTTGCCAACAGTCGCCCAGACTTGCTGCTGGCAGGTCGCACGCTGTTTGGCGCCCCCCCCGCTAAAGGACAAGAATTCGATGACCATTACTTTGGTGCCATCCCAGAGCGCGTTCAGGTCTTTATGCAAGACTTTGAAGATCAGTTGTACAAATTGGGGATCCCAGCCAAAACGCACCACAATGAAGTGGCACCAGGGCAATTTGAAATAGCGCCCTATTTTGAATCCGCTAACGTCGCGGCAGACCACCAACAACTGTTGATGACGGTAATGAGACTGACCGCAAAACGCCATGGTTTTATGGCGCTGCTCCACGAAAAACCTTTTGCGGGCGTCAACGGATCCGGCAAGCACGTGAACTGGTCTGTTGGCAACGCCACCCAGGGCAACCTACTCGACCCAGGCAATACGCCAGAAAAAAATCTAAACTTTTTGTTATTTTGTGGTGCGGTTATTCGTGGAGTGCATCTCTATGGCCCACTTTTGCGCGCAGCCATTGCCTCTGCGGGCAATGACCACCGCCTTGGCGCAAACGAAGCTCCGCCCGCAATCCTGTCAGTTTATCTCGGCGACCAGTTAGAAAAAGTCTTTATGGACATTAAGGCTGGCAAAATTGAACCGACCGAAAGCGGCGGCATAATGGACTTAGGCTTGGCAGAAATCTTAACGTTTAAGCGTGACCCAGGCGATCGCAACCGCACCTCCCCATTTGCGTTCACAGGCAATCGCTTCGAATTTAGGGCCGTCGGGTCAGCTCAGTCAGTATCCGGGCCACTGGTGGCAATGAATACCATGCTTGCCGACTCCTTAAATTGGATTGCCGAAAAACTTGAAGCTGCACTGACGTCCGGTCTAGATCAAACTGCTGCCGTTGTTGCGGTTCTCAAAGAACTGATGGATAAGCACAGCAATGTGGTGTTTGGCGGCGACGGCTATTCAGCGGAGTGGCATCGTATGGCCGTGGAAGAACGCGGCCTGAAAAACCTGCCAACCACAGCGGATGCGCTGCCTGCCTACTTGGATGAGTCGATCAAAGAATTGTTTAAAAGCACAGGCGTTCTGTCTCCGGTGGAATTGGCCAGTCGCTACGAGGTCTATTCTGAGCAATACATTCTTTCGATTGAAATGGAAGCGAAACTGGTTGTGGAAATGGCCACAACCTCCATCTATCCAGCGGCAATGACCTATTTATCCGAATTGACTCACACCATCGGCGCAGCGGGTGATATGGGCATAAAACTGGATGCTTCATTGGCTGCCGATATCGCCGAAAATGCCAACGCTATGATATCTACCGCAAACGAACTTAAAAAATCCATGGAAAAGCACGACTTCCCTTCTACCGAAGAACATATGAAATATTGTGCTGGGGAAATTCGTTCACTGATGGATACTACTCGAACCTACGCAGATACATTAGAAACGCTGGTAGCAAGCCAATATTGGCCACTGCCAAAATATTCCGAAATGCTATTCATCAAATAGCGATAAGCAAGTCAGAATATTCCGATCAGAGTCTTGGCCGCATCATATGCGGTCTTTTTTATTTGTGATCCACATCAACAGAAATCGTCGTTACGGCTAACAACGATTTCATTTTATTGACCGGTTAAATCCGAGCTAATAAATCCATTTTTTTGGTATTAAAGTCTTCCTCACTGATTGCACCTGCATCTCGCAATTTTGCTAGTTTCTCAATCAAGTTAATAATGTCATCAGTGCTACCCGTATTTTGCGTATTCCCTTGACTGTTATTGCCAGATTCATTTTCGGCAACATTTTGTGCACTATTAAACGAATTGGATGAAGGCTGCGCAAAATTAGTTTGCACTGGGGGCTGACTCATACCGGGACCGGAAATAATGGGCAGTTGGCTAACGGAGACAGTGCCAAACTGACTGGAGAAGGTAAGCGAAGTATCGCCCCCCTGTTGCTGACTCACACCACCGATATTGTGGTTTAAGGTGTCGTACACCG
>JBNKFP010000293.1:0-3287 GCA_050289365.1 Cellvibrionaceae bacterium
GCTAGGCGCTGTGTTTCTACGAGGTTTGCCGCGCTCTTTAGATAACCGTTTTTTTTATCTTTTTTTATTTATTTCGTTTTCGTATGTCACGCGTTTATGTTTTAGTTTTAGGGACTCCGGCCATAGCTCTCCTTGGTTTTTAATAGCCAGTTATTTCGCCTACGTATTTATACCATTTATTTTAATATTATCGGTGCGTGTCTCTTCAAAGGCATACGACACACTATTAACGTGGGCATTAATTTCCCTCGCCGCATTTGGTTTTTTTTGCGCCGTTTTTTACTACGATCAACTGGGTAGCGGCAGACTGCTAGCAAAGGATGATGACGCAATATTGAATCCGCTTATTTTATCTTATGTATCGGCGGCAGGAATTGGTATCGCCTATTACCTTATGCTCATCAGGCGCTTACCGCTGCTTTATTTAGGAGTTGTGATTGCACTTCTTATGATTCCGTTCCTTCTGGGCGCCTCTCGTGGCTCTGTATTAGGTTTGGTCGCCGCCGCCGCCTTTGCAGCTGTTGCAAGGTCCGGTCAGCCCACTAAAACATCAAACCTTGTCGTCTCACTTTTAGTCGTACTAGGGATTGTGATTTTTTTTGGTGATGCTTTTAGCACAATAACAAGCCGTGTTACCTCCATACTTTCAGATATTGAGTCGGGCTCATCTTCGTCAAGTCGCCTCGACATATGGCGGTTGTCATTCCAGCAATTTGCAACCAGCCCACTCATTGGTAGCAGCCATATTGTCAAGGGGTACGGTTATTACCCGCACAACATGTTTATGGAGATGCTGATTTCAACCGGAATCTTCGGTTGTTTAGCACTCCTCGTATTTGTGTTTTATCTTGTAAAAGAATGCTATTGGCTAATTAAGACTTTTCCGGAATATGGCTGGCTCTCAATTCTCGCAATTCAGCAACTAGTAAGGTATTCCTTTAGCCACAGTTTTTACACGGCTGTATTTTTCTTCGTTTTCTCCGCACTGGTAATTCGCATCGTTAATTATTTGAAACGGCCAAATAAGATCGGAAATAATGAGTTCACCGATTCTGAGCCCGCTCAGGATCTTTAAATATTGAATCAAAAAAGATTTTTTTGAGAGGCAGTATGCAAACTAATGACGTGACAATAAGTGTCATTATTCCACACTACAATGATTGGGAGCGCTGCGCCGCCCTGACGATGGCGCTAAGTGATTTGATGGTTGGGAATGAGGGTTTGGAGTTAATTGTTGTGGACAATGGCTCTAATGTACCACTTACTCTGCCGTCTGGCTCTCTCGCAAAGCTGTTGGTGTGCGAGCAGCCCGGCTCCTATGCGGCAAGAAACCGTGGCGTGGCAGCGTCTAAAGGCGACTACCTGGTTTTTACTGACTCAGATTGTAGCCCCCACGAATTATGGATCCAGACTTTAACAAATTTTTACGCCAACGAAGGCAATCAAAATAAAATCGTGGCGGGCCACGTGATTGTCGTGCCCCTCGAAGAAGGCAAAGAGAATATTTATGAGGCTTATGATTGCCTTCTGGGATTGGACCAAAAAAAATGTGTTCGTCGAGGTTACGCTATTACCGCCAATCTTGCGTGCAGCCGTAAAGTGTTTGATCAAGTAAATGGCTTCGATGCCAGTCGCTTCTCTGGTGGCGACGCAGATTTCGTCAGAAGAGCAGTTAAACAAGGGTACGATTTGGTATACCTAAACGAGGCGGTTGTTTATCATCCCGCACGCAACTCATACCAGGAGCTCGATAAAAAATCGAAGCGCGTAATTGGCGGGCAAATTCGTAAAGGTCGAGCCACCACACGATTGCTTTACGTACTTAAAAATGTTTTGCCGCCCGTATTTGCCATAGCCATGATTGTATTGAAGGCTGGCAAACTCAGAGTAAAACTAAAGGCCCTTTGCGTTATATTCCCGTTGTGGTTCATTCGCGTAAACCATACCATGAGGGCTGTGTTTGCGAAATCCTATATCGCCAGGTAACAATATCGGGTAGCTCTAAAATTAACCAGCGTGAGACCTTGTTGTGAAGATTATTTATCTCCATCAGTATTTTAATACACCCAGTATGCCTGGAGGTACGCGATCCTATGAAATGGCGCGCCGTTTGGTAGCGTCCGGGCATGAAGTCCATATGGTCACGTCATGGTGCGATGAAGGCATTCACAAGAAAGGTTGGTTCACTTCAGTGGAGCAAGGTATTCACGTGCATTGGTTCCCCGTGCCGTATTCCAACCATATGAGTTACTTCAAACGTATTAAAGCCTTCTTTGATTTTGCATTTGCAGCAAAGCGTAAAGCAACTCAATTGAAAGGCGATGTAATTTTTGCGACCAGCACTCCGTTAACAATTGCTATACCCGCTGTAATTGCCGCCAAAAAACACGGTGTTCCCATGGTATTTGAAGTGCGCGACTTGTGGCCGGAATTACCGATTGCCATAGGCGCACTACGGAACCCTATCGCGCAGTTTTTGGCAAAGAAGTTGGAGCGCTGGGCTTACCGCAACTCCGCAGCAATTGTGGCTTTATCGCCTGGAATGAAAGACGGTGTGGTGCATACGGGCTATCCGGCGGAGCGCGTGGCAGTAATTCCCAACGGTAGTGACAACGCCGAGTTCAGATACAGTGCTGAGGCTGCACAGAGCTTTCGTGCAGCCCGCCCCTGGCTTGGCGATCGTCGCCTGTTAGTCTACACAGGAACTTTAGGGCGTATTAATGGTGTGAGCTACATGGTGGATTTGGCCGAAGCCATCTCTAAAATAGCACCGGAAATTCGTATTTTAGTTGTTGGTGATGGCTTGGAACGCACGCAGGTTATACAGCAGGCAAAACAAAAAGGGGTATTTGAAAAAAATATATTCTTTGAAACTCGAGTTCCTAAACAAGACATCCCAGCGCTGTTGTCTGCAGCGGACATGGCATCGAGCTTGTTTGTCGATATACCGGAGATGCAGCCAAATTCTGCCAATAAATTCTTTGACGCATTGGCCGCGGGCACGCCAATTGTCATAAATTACGGTGGCTGGCAACACGATCTGATAAATTCTCACGCTTGCGGACTTACAGTATGGCGGCGGCCCATAAGTGAAGCAGCCGAAATGGTGGTGGAGAAATTACTTGATACGAACTGGCTAGCGCAATCGGGGGCCGCTGCCCGCCATTTAGCTGAGCAAAGTTTCGACCGTGACGTGTTAGCAGTACAACTGGAAAAGGTCATTACCGCTGTCGTGCAAGGCGAACCGGAATCCGCTGTCGGCATAGCCAACGGCGAGTTCGCTTAAC
>JBNKFP010000294.1:0-3242 GCA_050289365.1 Cellvibrionaceae bacterium
GAGCGTGATGTGTGTGGACGCTTCGGCGGCAGCAGTGGAAGGTGTGTTGCACAATGCGCGTTTGAATCATAAGGATGCGGTTGTCAGCAGTCAGCGAGGCAAGGCGATTGATGTATTGAAGTCGATGGTTGAGGAAAAACAGCGCTTTGACGTGGTGGTTCTGGACCCACCGGCATTTATTAAAAAGCGCAAGGACCAAAAGGCTGGTGAAGCCGCGTATCGCCATTTAAATGAATTGGCAATACGTTTGTTGAATCGCGGTGGCGTGTTGGTATCCGCATCGTGTTCTATGCCTCTGCAGCAAGACCATTTAAAAGAGATTGTGCGAGGGGCTGCTCGTCATTTGGATCGTCACGCGCAACTGATTTACAACGGTGGCCATGCACCGGATCACCCCATTCACCCTGCCATTCCTGAAACCGAATATTTAAAGGCGCAGTTCTATCGCATCGTGACAGATTAATTTCGTTGATTCAAATTCACAGGGAATTAACAATTAATTCCCTGTGAATAATAGGTTATTTGTTTGAGTGGAATTTTTAAGGTATCTCCTCACGATCCATCAGGACAAATCCAACGTTTTTTTACCTATTATTTAAAACTGTCGTCTTGATCCGTTAATTTGCGATAAATACCCTACCACTGCGCTTGGTTTTTGCAGCAATTTGCGATAGGGTTTTACCAAAGATAATAAGATGGTCAACACAATGGTGCAGCAATCGATCACAATCGGAATAGACGTCGGCTCAACCACTGTAAAGCTGGTGGCAGTCAATTCGGAAACTCTGGAAATACTGTGGAGTCGCTACCAGCGGCATGAAACTCAGCAAGCCGAAAAAGTCTTGCAGATGTTGGAGCAGGTCTGCGCGGATTTACCTTTTATTTCCCTAGAGAATATCCGGATATTTATTACCGGCTCCGGTGCCAGTCCGATTGCGCCTCACCTTAATGCTAAGTTTATTCAAGAAGTGAATGCCGTCACCATGGCGGTGGAAAAATTGCATCCGGATGTGGGGAGCGTGATCGAGCTGGGTGGGCAAGATGCCAAAATCATCATGTTTAAAACCCATGAAAAAACGGGGGAAAAACGCGCTACCACCTCCATGAATGACAAATGTGCAAGCGGCACCGGTGCCACCATTGATAAATGTCTTATTAAAGTGGGTATGCCGCACAGTGACGTGGCCAAGTTAATCTTTGATCCGACCAAACTGCATCACGTTGCCGCTAAGTGCGGTGTGTTTGCGGAAACCGATATTGTTAATTTAATCAAAAGTGGTATTCCCGCGAACGAAATCATGTGTTCCTTGGCGGACGCTATCGTCGGTCAAAACTTGTCGGTTTTGACCCGAGGCAATACCTTAAAACCGAATGTTTTATTATTGGGCGGCCCCAACGCCTATCTGCCTTTTTTACGCGAGTGCTGGCGTTATCGTATTCCGCAAACGTGGGAAGAACGCGGTTTTCAGTACCCAAAAGATACCCCCTTAGACGAACTGATTTTTGCACCGGATAACTCCGAATATTACGCCGCCTTTGGCGCGGTGTTATTTGGTCTGCATGAAAAAGACGTCCCCTATTGCTCCGGGCTTGGTAAATTACAAGAATTTATTCAAAACGGACGTAAAGCTCAGCTTGGCGCGAATGCCGGACCACCACTGGCGCTCTCCGATAGTGATGTCATTGAATTCACCAAAAAATATGAATCGCCAAACTTTGCCCCCAAACTGATTAAAAAGGAAATCATAAAAGGTTTTATTGGGCTGGACGGCGGCTCCACTTCCAGTAAATGTGTATTGGTAGATGAGCACGGAGAAATTCTGCAAAAAGTGTATCAATTGTCTAAAGGCAATCCGCTGGAAGATATGAAACAGATGTTTCTCCAACTGCAGAATTGGGCCAAGGGTAATAACAGCGAATTGTGCATTGAAGGTTTTGGCGTAACCGGTTATGCCGGTGACGTTATGGAGGCCGCATTAAAAGCGGACGCCAATATCGTTGAAACCGTAGCGCATATGAAAAGCGCCCAGCATTATTTTGAAGATGTGGATGTCATATGCGATGTGGGTGGGCAAGACATTAAAGTCATGTTTATGCAAAACCGCGTGATTAAAAATTTCCGTCTGTCCAACTCCTGCAGCGCGGGCAACGGCATGTTGTTGCAAGCTATGGCCGATCAGTTCGGCGTGCCTGTGGAACGCTATGCAGAAAAAGCGTTTAAAGCGGAATTGTCGCCAGAGTTCAGTTACGGGTGTGCGGTATTTTTGGATTCCGATCGTGTGAATTTTCAGAAAGAAGGTTATAACGGCGAAGAGCTGTTGGCGGGTTTGGCTCTCGTGCTGCCCAAAAATATCTGGCAATACGTGGTGCAAATTCCGCGTATGGCGGAATTAGGGCGGGTTTTTGTGCTACAGGGCGGGACTCAAAAAAATCTCGCGGCGGTTAAGGCTCAGGTCGATTATATCCGTGAGCGCGTACCCAACGCCGAAGTACATGTTCATCCCCATACTGGTGAGGCGGGCGCTCTGGGCGCGGCTTTTGAGGCGATTCGTGTGGTAAAACGCCGAGGCTTTTCCACCTTTATCGGTTTGGCGGAAGCCATTAATTTGTTTTACACCACGCGCAATGATGAGCACACGCGCTGTGATTTTTGTGCCAATAATTGTTCTCGCACTTTCGTCGATGCGCATGTCAGTGAAGAGGAAACCGTGCGCTATATTTCGGGTTTTTCCTGCGAAAAAGGAACGGTTGAAGATCACGATGCTTTGCGCGCATTGAATAAAAAGCGCCGTGACCGAATGGTCGCTTTTCCCAATCTCGTGGATTACGAGGCGACCTGGGCCTTTAAACCGATGTATAAGGTTCCGCCTTTGCCTGAACCGGGTGCGGTAATAGACGATATTCAAGTACAAAAAACCTGGCTTGGCGGAGTCAAACACAAAGCCATTAAAAGGGGGTTCCAACGTTCTTCGGAAGCCGCCATAAAACGGCGTGACCAGATACGCATTGGAATCCCGAAAGCCTTAAATATTTGGAGTACTGCACCTTTTTGGCGGACCTATTTTGAAGCCTTGGGGATGAAGTCGCGCAATGTGGTCTTTTCCGATGATACCGGCGAAGAAATGTGGCAGGCTGGGGGGAAATACGGGTCGGTCGATCCCTGTTTTCCCGCCAAAGTGGTGCAGGCACATATCCATAACCTTTTGTTTGAGCACCATCCTAAAAAGCCTTTGGATGCTATT
>JBNKFP010000295.1:0-3240 GCA_050289365.1 Cellvibrionaceae bacterium
CAACGATTTTAACACCACGTAAAGCGGAGGCCTGAGTTTCCCAGCGCCTCATTGCCGCCTGCCAGCGAGTTACAAAATCCTCAAGACGTTTGCTGTAATTCAACTGATGAGTTGGATCCAGTTCCGCCAAACGCTCACCCAAGGCCCTGGCCACTAACAGAATATTATGCGGATTGGTTTGAATATGCGGATTCCCCTCGGGGTGGACATCTCCTTCCGCCCGATCCAAGCGCTGAGGTATACCCAGCATCGGCACAAATTGAGTGGCTTCAAAATAACCCGGTTTACCTGGTTGAACACTGGCGTTGGAGCCTCGTTGCAATAGCATTGGCAACCATCCAATTTCCAACTCCGAACCCGTACAGACCACCAAATCAGATTTGCGGAGTTTGGCGATCAAACTCGGTCGAGCTTGAATATGATGAGGGTCTTGCTGCGCAGTAGTGGCAGTAAAAACCCTCACCTTGTTCCCGCCCAGTTCGGTTACCAGTGAAGCCCATTCGGGTTCACAGGCAAAAACGTTTATTTGCGCTTGAGCGGTTTGCACAAAGCCGATTAAAGCAAGCGCTACGATGAACAGTGTACGCATATCGATAACCCTCAAAATTGGTGGCCGCCATGGGCGCCAAGAGACATGGTATATTGCAGGAACAGCTGGTTGTTGGCTGTCGGGCTCGCTTGATCGCGATTAAATTGCAGACGCAACCGGCTGAATTCACTGTTGGCAAAATCCAACATCACACTGGCAATACGAGAATGAGAACCTGAGGGAGCTAAATAGGTGTTAACAAAGTCACTGCCCGGGTCATCGGCTGAAACCTGGCTGTAACGCATCCCCACTCGCCAGCGATGACTGAATTGATATATTGCTTGGGCATACCATCCATCGCGGTTCATATCTACATCAGCTACGTCTTCATAGTTACCGGATTCATTGCCCCACAGGTATTCCATTTGCAACTTCAGCTGCGTGTCATAGGGGTTACCATTTGGTGACCATTTCCACACTAGATCAGCGATATTGATGGTGCTATCGCCACTGAAAAGCATTTCTTCCATTTCCCGCTCTGCGGCACGGGTAGCTATACGAGATAAACCCGCTTGCCATGAATGACTTATGCCCACATCACCGCCGACGTGGGCATATAATGTATATGCGCCCACTCCGTTGTGTGCTGCCCCACCAGCTGGCGCACTTTCCCCGCGAAATGCTTCGGCGCCGAATTCTAAAAACACATCCGTCGGTGCCAACCAGGTCAACCGCAAACCATCGTCAGCATACTGATTCGCCATAAACGCACGATAAACCAGCGGCGCATCGATAAAATCCCAAACATGACTGTGTTGACTATTAAGATAGCCAACGCCAGATTTGAGGCGTCCAAAACGAGTGGTTAAGCCCCCAGGCAAGGTCAAAGTTTCAATATAGGCTTCTTCGATTTCAGTCTCATTTTCCGGTGTGAGTGCTACCGTAAATTGACCATAAAAGAGGTTGTCAATATTGGCAGAAATCGTTAATTCAGATTCCCCTAGAGACAACCCCTGCTCCCCAGGGCCAGACTCTTCTCCAAGCCCGAAACCGGGAATCGAATATTCATCTGTACTTTCTTTAAAGTAGCTAGCAAGGCCGGAAAGATTTAGCGCAATGGCGGGATTAAAAGCATTCGCTGACTGGGTTTTAGGCGTCGACGACAAAGACGCTGCCATCGCATCAACCCGACGCTGCAAGGTTTCAATTTTTAACAGCTGATCTTTTTCGTCAGTGGCATCCGCAGCGTTTGCTGTCATAGAAAAAGATGCGGCCATACACACAGCCGCCGTTAACATGCGTTGATTAAACATATTTTTGTCCTACATAGACCCGCAGCATCAGCCAACCTAGAGTTCACTGCGTAGTGGAAAGATAAATAAGAGCTTGTGTTTAAAGGAGGCTTTGAGGTGGAGCGCGAGCTAAAAAAGGACTATAGCGACTTGTTTGAATAAGGGTGTGCTTGAATTCTACATATTTAACCGACGTGAATGGCAGAACATAGGTGTAGATGGCAGCCGGGATAAAACTAGCGCTGTTATGCGTCAATTGAGCTATCTGACAGTTATCATCCAGCAAGTCCGCATGCGAAATATCGTGATATGCCGTCACCGAACAAGCGAACAGCAACATCACAATCATGACCGTGTGACGCGTGCGCAGCTTGAGCAAGGGCGATTTCGACATGGGTTTTAGTTAATTCGCAAAAAATGCGCTCGTATCGTAACGCAGTATGAAGGTTCGGCGCAATCGCTATGGAAGTAGGTATGCCTCCAACGGTATGGCAGTGCCATCACTTTTACGTCAGCATGTTGAGCAAATAGCGGCACAGGAATGGTGAGGCTATCGACAAAGGGCTCAACATGCTATGTCCTTATCTGCATCCTCTAGGAAACGTCTGCTACGGATGTTTTGGGGGCTTCACGAAGGAATTTTAACAACCCTACAAGAGCAGC
The DNA here is from genome assembly GCA_050289365.1 of Cellvibrionaceae bacterium. Taxonomy (GTDB): domain Bacteria; phylum Pseudomonadota; class Gammaproteobacteria; order Pseudomonadales; family Cellvibrionaceae; genus JBNKFP01. The sequence continues at coordinate 2,485 of JBNKFP010000295.1, forward strand.
CTGGGCTTGAACCTATCGCGCGGAATTGCGCTTTAACAGCGAGTTACAAATTCCACTACTACCATAAAAAACATCTTCCCTCAGGCTGCGCGTGAAACCACGATATCGGGCATTAATTATTTAATTAAGATCTCCGTCTAATTATGTTTATCGAGAGGCATTAGGTGGCGATCACCGGTTACAGGGTCAATAAAAAACACATGATCATATTTAAAGTCAACCAAAAGGTCTCGTTTTTCATCATATTGAATGAGCGGCCGATCGATAGATAAGCCATATCCGCGCTGATTCGAGGCTACAAGTTGCCTTTGACCACTGATCAAACTGACTTGTTCGATTTGAGGTGATGCTCGATTGTAAGTATATTCATCGTATACACCAGGATAGATCTCATTCGGCAAGAAACCAGATACAAATATTCGATTATTTTCGGCATCAATATCCGATGCCACAGAAGCTTTATAAGGCGTCTCTCGTGGAATAATTTCAGTAGTCTCGCCGCTGGTATTTAATATTCGCAAATACCCATCCCACCATGCAGTCAAAGATACTGAATCAAGCTCTGGAACATAGGGCCCGATAAATGGAGCGTCAACTTGGCTACCAGCCCGCTCCTCACGCACTGACTGCAACTCATATGAAGTACCGGTTTCCAGATCCAATATAATCACACCAAATTCTTCATATTCCTGACCATCATAGATAATATTGCTACGAGATTTTAAGGAATAAATCAATTGGTTCGAATGCGCAACA
>JBNKFP010000296.1:0-3206 GCA_050289365.1 Cellvibrionaceae bacterium
TCGTGCCCCTAAAAATTTCCTTCATTTATTGCCGGTCGCTTTTCTTGATAGTATTTCAATCTTTCTAGCCCGCGAACATTTTCAATGCCAGCGAAGCGCAGATCTCTTGCACTTCCAATTCAAGTTGCACTCCAACCTAGAGTAATGGAGCGAGTTGGATCTCAGAGATTTAGGACAAGAGGGCAATACATTGAGTTAATGTGCTTGTATTCATTCCAAATATTTCGATATGGCTCTTGACCTGAGTTCCGGAGGCAAATAGATTAAATCATCTGCAGTATCAATATCTTTTAGCGAATTGAATCTTTTTAGGGATTTCCCAGCCGCCAAAATCCGCTGCTCCGTCAAGCGACAAACCTCAGGGGTACTCCAGGGTATATCAATAAAAAAATTGGGTGAAATATGTTTTAGTCCCAACAGGACGTAGCCACCATCGTCCGCCGGCGTCAAACAACAATCATAAGTTGCCAGAGAATTCCCTGCATCACGAAGGCAGCTTGCATCCAGAGCCGGACAATCTGTCCCTATCACGATTGCAGCTTTTCCTTGACTTAAGCTTGGCAACATCGCTTTGGACATCCGTTCGCCTAGATCTCCATCTACTTGGTTCGATACAACAATGCCCTTGGGGATATCCAATGAAGACCAGACGGAGGAATTTTTACTGGGTGTCACACACAATTCAATGGTCCCTATCCCTGCAATTTGCGCTTGAGCTATAGTTCTATAGAGCATGGATTCAGCCAATCGAGCTGACTCCTGTTCACCAATAGCCGCAATCAAACGGGTTTTAGCCAAGCCTGCCAGTGGGGCTTTGGCCATGATAATCAGCTGAATATTTACTTGAGATTTATTTTTCATTGTATTTTTTTGCCAGATAATTTATCGGCACTCCCAGCCAATATGCAAAACGCAACCACCACATCAGCAAGACAGTTCGAACCACTCCGTGTTGCTGCCAACGTCGGCCAGATGTTTGCACTTTTTCCTGAATACAATAGGGTGAACACATCCTTTTGAGGCGCTTTGACAGCTCAACATCTTCCATCAGCGGCTGAATGGGGTACCCTTTCACGTTGAAAAACAATTCCCTCGCCACAAAAATAGCTTGATCACCCGTGGCAATACCGCTCAAACGAGAACGGATATTCATGAAATACGCGATACAGATGAACAATGGCGATTCCCCACTGATATTGACATCAAATCGCCCCCATTTATAATCCAGTTGGATTGCGGTCTCAATTAACCTAATCGCCGAATTGGGAAGGCGCGTATCCGCATGTAAAAAAAGTAGGACGTCCCCTCTGGCGACCCTTGCCCCCGCGTTCATTTGATTGGCTCGCCCCCTATCACTTACAATCACCATTAGACCTGATTCGGCCAACAGGTCTAAGCTGGCGTCGGTACTGCCGCCATCGACAATTACGATTTCACATCCCCTCTGGTGCCATACATGCAAGTGTGCGATCAACTCAGGCATTTGCCTAAGCTCATTGAGAACAGGAACAATAATGGAGATAAACACGGATGAGTGCTGCGCTTATTGAGTTGAAATTCTAAAAATGTTTAAGATTAATTGCGTTGCCATTGATGGAATTTCTCTAACCAGGTTAGAACAACCTTAGGCGCGTGCTTGCGCTTCCACTCTCCCGCCCCGTACTTATTTAACTCGGCCCAAGTCGGATAACTGTGAACTGTTCCGAGTACCTTATTCAAGCCCAAATTGTATTTCATAGCCGTAACAAATTCCGCTAATAAATCGCCGGCATGTTCAGCCGCAATGGTGACACCGAGTATTTTATCTTTTCCTGGTACGGTTAATATTTTTATAAAGCCCTCCACTGCGCTATCCACAATAGCTCGATCCAACTCCTTAAGAGGAAACTGCGTTATTTCATAAGCGACTTGATGCAGACGAGCCTCCCGTTCATTCAAACCAACTCGTGCGACTTCCGGCTGGATAAACAAGGTTCGAGGAACAAACCTGTAATCGACTTTAAATTTTTTAAAACGGCCGAAGAGGCTGTTTACAGCAGCATACCAGGCCTGATGGGCAGCAACGTGGGTAAATTGGAGACGACCAACAACGTCACCAACGGCATAAATATTCGGAAATCGTGTCGCCAAAAATGGATCTGTTTCAAGATTTCGATGATCGGCTATTCCCAACTCTTCCAGGCCATAGCCTGTCAGCCGAGCAACTCGACCTGTCGCACAGATAAAAATATCGTAATAGGCTCGATATTCTCGCTCGCCGTGTTTGAGAACAGCGTAACGCCCTCCATCATCTTGTTCACAGCGAAGCAATTGCTGATCAGTTAATAAATCGACACCATCCTGTTGCAGTTGCCGCTGCACGAAGTGGGAGACGTCCTCATCTTCTTTGCCCAATATGCGACTGCCCCGCTCTACCTGGGTTACGGATGAGCCCAACCGGGCTAAAGCTTGAGCCAATTCTGTGCCGATGGGCCCTCCCCCCAAAATCAACACTCTTGCCGGCGGCGCGGTCCAGGTTTCCATAGCCTGCCAAAGTGTGTCACTGGTGACAAATCCAGACGTCTCTATTCCCTCTATGGACGGTACAAAAGGTTTAGATCCCGTCGCCAGAACGATGGATTTGGCCGTTAAAATGCGATCCTGGCCATTTTCCAGCTGAATACTGACGGTCCAGGGATCCACTAAGCGAGCGAATCCTTGGACACAGTCAACTCCCAATTGGGTATATCGCTCAGCGCTATCGTGGGGCTCCACCTCAGAGATAATAGACTTGATTCGGGCAGCGATTTTAGTGAAGTCAATGACCGGATTTACAGATACCAGGCCATAGCGATCGGCCTTTCGCATCTGATGAGCTATGGCTGCACTTTTTATCAAAGATTTACTGGGCACACAGCCGTAGTTTAGGCAATCTCCACCCATCTTATGAGATTCGATTAAGGTTACCTTGGCTTTGACCGCAGCGGCAATATAGGACGTCACCAAACCACCGGCTCCGGCACCAATCACAATGACATTACGATCGAATCGCTTGGGTTTGTTAAAGCCTCTGTACACTCGTTGACCTCTCAATACATCCACACACTTTTTACCGAGTAAGGGCAGCAGCCCTAGCAGCGCAAAAGACGCCAACAGACCCAGCGAGAACACGTCACCGAGCCCCCTAATCGAAGCCAATTGAGTTCCTGCATTGATATAAACCAGCG
>JBNKFP010000297.1:0-3175 GCA_050289365.1 Cellvibrionaceae bacterium
GTCCACGATGAAAAAACGCCAAGCTCGCACTTAAACTCTTTCNATTGAGTTGGACCTGTACGTAGATTTGCGGAGCCATCTTTTTGGATTGTGCTATGGCTTGAGCGCGACCTGCAAACTGATCGACAAATTGGATCTGGTGAGCATTACCGCCTTTGCCTCGATCACAAAAACTGAATACAGAAATCGTTCTGTTCAATCTAGGCCCGCAATAAATAAGTACAAAACATATCGTCTTGGGCGAGCCACAGCTTTGAGCAGTGCCAACCGGCGTTGGCTGCTAATTCGGTAAACTCCTGAGGTGTGTATTTATAGGAGTTTTCCGTGTGGATGCTCTCGCCAGGGGAGAAATGAATCTGTTTTTCACCGAGTTGGTAGCTCTGCTCTGCCAGGCTGACAAGATGCATTTCAATGCGGCCACGTTCAGCATTGTAGTAGGCATAGTGCTCAAATTTTTCTAAATCGAAGTCAGAATTCAATTCACTATTGATGCGCTGTAATATATTCAGGTTGAATTTGGCGGTGACGCCCTGGCGATCATTGTAGGCTTGATGTAATTTTACCGGCGATTTTTTGGTGTCGACCCCCACTAAAAACCAAGCGTTTTCTCCCAGGCTGAGTCGAGCCGTGGTTAAAAATTGTAGCGCATCGCTCGGGGTAAAGTTGCCAATGGTTGAACCGGGAAAGAAGCCCATGGCATTGTGAGTAGAGGCCGGTAATTGCAAGGGCTGAGAGAAATCGGCCTCGACCGCTTGGATATCGATTTTGGGGAACTGTCGGTGTAAGCTCGCGCAGGCACATTGCAAATGCTCACCGCAAATATCGATCGCGGTAAAGCGCTGGATGGATTCAAAATTTTTCAACAGCGGACGAATTTTGTGGACTGAACCTGCACCGAATTCGACGATATCGACTGGCTCCGGGATAATGTCATTGAGTTCGCGCGCGACTTTCGGTAAGAGTTTTAACTCGGCTTTGTAAATGTAATATTCTTCCAAATGACAAATTTCATCAAAATATTGTGATCCCCTTTGGTCATAAAAATATTTTGCGCTGAGGGTTTTCGGCAGTTGACCAAGGCCGTGAACGACATCCTCTAAAAAACCATTTTGGGGCTGGGTACCGGATCGCGTGTTTGCTGCAATTGCTAAAGACATGGTGAAATCTCCTGGGCTAATTGTCTGCCGCCAATCGTAAACCGCTAAATTGCCAGCGCTGGTGGGGATAAAAGAAATTACGGTAACTTGGACGCAGTTGCTGCTGGGGTGTTACACAACTGCCGCCGCGCAATACAAATTGATTGCACATAAACTTGCCGTTGTATTCGCCCAACGCACCTTGTTCGGGACGAAATCCTGGGTAGGGGCTATAGGCACTTTGAGTCCACTCCCATACGTCGCCATAGATCTGCTGAAGCTCCGCGTCCGGCAATGAACTTTGCGGTCGCCACACTTGATTTTCGACAAAATTGCCTACGATGGGCTGTTGGCGGGCTAGGTATTCGAGTTCTTGCTCCCATGGCAGCCTGTAGCCAGCCCAAGTGGCAAACGCTTGCGCCTCGTAATAGCTGATATGGCACACAGGAGCCGACGAGGTGACAGGTTTAAGCCCGTCCAACCCGAACTGCCACCACTGCTGATCTTGCTCTAACCAGTATCCCGGTGCCTGCCATGCATGTTGTTGGCAAATGGCCCAACCATCGGATAGCCATAGCAAGGGTTTTTGGTAGCCGCCATCGTTGATAAACTCTATCCATTCGCCGTTGTTGATTGGCCGTGACGCCAGGCGAGCACTATTTAAGTAGGTTGTATGGCGGGGTTTTTCGCAGTCGTAACTAAAACCCGTTGGCTCTGCACCCACCTCAATCAACTGCGCATCAATCGGAATCCAACCACCGGCATGGCTGGGGTATTCCGCTGCACTGTGTTGATCTTGCTCCGCGATCGCTGCTGGGTAGAGTGGATTATGAGAAAACAAATGCAGCAGATCCGTTAGGATCAGTTCTTGGTGTTGCATTTCGTGGTGCAGTCCAATGATAACCCGTTCAGCAACTGCGTCATCCTGAAGAATGCATTGCTGCATATGTTCATCCACATAGGCGCGGTATGCCAGTATATCGGCCACGGTGGGGCGAGTGATAAAGCCACGCTGCGGGCGTCTAAAGGGCTGGCCTACGGTGACATAGTAGGAGTTGAACAGTTGCTGAAATTCGGCATTAAACAACGCAGAATTCGGTTGCTCAAGTAGGAGGAAGGTTTCAAAAAACCAAGTGGTGTGAGCCAAGTGCCACTTGGTGGGACTGGCATCGGCCATGGACTGCGCTGTCATATCTTCGGCGTTTAAGTGGCGACACAAGTTGAGGCTTTGGGCGCGAATAGATTCATATTGGCGGAGAAGATCGCGAGCGGCTGAGGTTGAAGGTTGACAGGCTTGGTATGCTTCCATCGTTGCTCTCCCAGTGGGTGGGGCTAATCATAAATGCAACGAATTATAGGTTAAAGACCCAAAATCAGAGTTTAGTGTTGCAATATTGCAACACTATAGCAATGATCCCCGCCTGTTGCGATGGCCTCTTTGGTGTTCGGATGGGTTCCCTTGAATGCACAGTGGCAATTTCAAATCGATACATTCAACATTTTGGAATACAGAGTTATGGACAAAATACAGTTTTCAAAAGAAGAAAAAGAGATCATGGTTCAGAAGGTGAAGCTCTATTTTCGTGAGGAGCTGGATCAAGATATTGGGGGATTTGATGCGGAATTTTTGATTGATTTCTTTAGTGAAGAAATGGGGCCGTTTTTTTATAACCGCGGACTTTATGATGCGGAAACCTTAATTACGGATAAAGTATCTGAAATATCCGATTTACTGTTGCAACTCGAAAAGCCGATTCGAGTCCGCTAATTGGCTTTTGCGGCTCACGAAAATTATCGGCCTACCCGTGCTGAGATCTATGTCGTCACATACGAGAATGCGTTTGACTCGCTACGGCAGGCGGTCAGAATGAGTCATAAATAAAAGAGCGAGGAGAGAAAAATGGACGAGTTTATGCAAGCGGCAATTGACGAAGCGAAACAAGGGGTAGCGGAAGGCGGCATCCCAATCGGTTCGGTTATTGTTCACGAGGGTAAAATCATTGGCCGTGGTCACAATCGGCGAGTGCAAAATGGCAGCG
>JBNKFP010000298.1:0-3172 GCA_050289365.1 Cellvibrionaceae bacterium
TTTTTTGGGAGGACAGGGTTTAGTCAGGAACTTAAATATTTTGAAGTCATTTATCGCTTGCACTACAAAATCAGGATTAACATGACCGGAGAGAATTATCCGCATGGTTTCGGGCCATCGCCCATAACATTGACGCAGGAATTCGGGACCGCTTGCACCGGGTAGGCAAAGGTCTGTGATAACAAGATTAATAGCTTGAGTTTCCATTGCTTGAATAGCCGCAGCCACTGAATCCACTGTGATCAACTGAAAATCCCCTTTGCGCAGAGACAGAGATAACCCCTCCAAGAGGAATTGATCATCATCAACAATCAGTACTTTCATCATAATCAGCAACCGTCTTTTTAACCTAGAATCTGCAGTTGAACATGAACAAGACTTGCAAGAAATTGATGCGCATAGTGAAATTAAAAAGAGCGTGGTCACCTATTGGTTACGAGCCTTTCCATTTTGCTTGGTACTTCAAGAGCTTCTGTGGACTTTCGTGAACCAATTTCAGATTCTAAATTTAAACTTGAATCCGCCGCGAAGCCACGGATTCAAGTTAAAGTCTAGCAAACACTTCACAGCTTGCTCTGAACCCACCTAAATTGCTCCAATGACCATGATTGCCGCCATTGGTCGAATAGAAATGATGGCCTGAACCTGTTTATCAATCAGCGGGTTACCGTCCAATTGCCCTACGTTGAACGCTTAGCCAAGATGGCCAATGAAGCCTCAATAGAGGCTCTCAAGCGGTCGGTGTTGTGTTCACCAATCAACCCCCTCTAGGTATTGCAATTCGCACAAAAAAATTTGCCTTCAACGCTTTGAATGGACAGCTACACTAAAGTAAAAAATTGGCTGATACCAGCCGCCGACAACTAGGCAAGGCCTGGTTGGGTCGGGCTGTCACCCGATTCAACTAAGGAGCATATTACAAATTTGAATGACGATTCAGGTTATGTCGATGATACTGCCAAGAAAATTCAGTTGGATATGTCCCTTTCTTTAAAAATATTACGCTTGGCCAATTCCGCACACTATGGTTTTGGGCGGAAAATTAACTCCATCGACGCTGCTGTCGTCATGCTTGGCATGGACATTTTGTAAACTTTGATCATTGCCTCGGATGTAACCAGCGCTGCAATTCTATTCCAGGAGTTGATCAGAATCGATTTTGAAGGAGTACTTTCTCGGTTGCCAGCACCTGCAAATTAATATCCCAAAAGGACCCCAAATTGCCGTTACCTGCGGCTTACTGCACAATATTGGCGATCGCTTAATGTATACCGATAAATAGGGGTGCTGAGACGTACTACTCAACATCGAGGCTAATCGCGCTGAATTGCAGCACCAATTCGGCATACGATTGTAAGCAGGAGCAGAGTGCGTAAACCGCTGACATTTCCGCCGCGCTGCACCACCCGTTAGAAGCAAATAAAAGTAAAGAGGAAATGTTAAATAGCCTACCCTCTCAGAATCTACAAGCTTTAAATGTAGGCCTATTGGAACTCATGGAAAAATGAGTCGCTTTATTTGAACAGGAGGGCAACGTTCACAATTTTTTGTCACGATGTCGAAAGCTGTAATCCTAATCTGGCTATGCCCAAAATGGGCATTATTCTATTGGGACATATCTGTAAAACAGAAAAAAATTTTCAACTCACCATGAAACGCACGCATTTGGTACTGATTTTTTATTTTTTGAATATAGGCCCAAATTGCCCAAGCTTGTCATGAAATAAAAAAGGGCTGCTCTATGAGCAGCCCTTTTTGTTGCCTCTAAAACGTTAAAATTGTGAAATAAAGTTCCAAGCCTCACCAGGGATCCAAGACTTGGATTGTCCCCGATCTTTTTGGGTTGGGTAGTGATCACCGTCATGGGCACACCAGCGCACTGGATAGCCGTCGGCACACTCATAGGAGGTACAGATATGCGTACCACTGCCATTCGACGGCTCAGGTGCATTCTTCGCTGCACACTGGTTATTTCTGATAAAGCGATCACGAATAGAACGCCCTTGAGAAATATTCAACACTGAGTCGTTGATACCATGGACACCCAAATAGGCTATAGGGGCGGTGCCGCCGTCACAGCCGCTCAACTGTGCACCAGCGTAAAGTGCAACACCACGGAATACATCTGAACGTGCACAGGCGATGGCATTCGACATACCCGCACCGTAACTGAAGCCAGTGGCAAATATCCGCGATTTATCGATGCAGAGTCCGGATTGAACTTGGTCTAAAATCGCATCGGTAAATTGAATATCGCTACCACCCGAATTGGCCCAGCCACTATTGATACCTTCTGGCGCAACAAAAATGGTGCTGTTGTTTGCCAAGTCCCAGAGGCCATAGTATGGATCATCAGTAGATCCGCCGTTTCCACCCTGAGCGACTTGATTCGCATTACCATTTAACCAGTGATATGCCACCACTAAGCGATACGGATTTTGATTGTCGTAGTTATCGGGCACACGCAATATATAGCTGCGGTTGTTGATGTTGATTCGGCCGTTTTGCAAGGAACGAGCGGTACCACATCCAGAACTCCCCGCGGCAACGGTGGGATCAGGCTTCTCATCAATTTGACCAGGGTAGTCGCCAATGTAAATCCAATCCAGATCCAAGTAATCAGCAGCTCCTACAGTAACACGGATTTTTTGGATGCCGGGCGTCAAATGAATTTTACCTGCCAACCAGGTTTTCATTTGCCCCCAATCTGCGACATTGGGCACGTCAAATTTTTCGATCAGAGTTTGGTTACATTGCGTAATTTTTAATGACCGACCAGCACCAACTGCGCCAGACCGGATAACAACGTCGTAGTCGCCTTCTGCGGCTACATTGACGGTATATTCAAGGTACTCACCGGAAGTCATCCAGCCTATAGCGTTACCGCCGGTAATGGCTTTAATGTCAACGCCGGTATCGGTGCGGTAGTCACCACCCTCGTTGGTATCGGTCGAGTCAGAGTATCCCTCTGGGTCGAAATCTTCTGCCTCGATCATTCCAGGCACGGCGCGTGGGAATTGCTCGAAGGCATCACCACTTGTACCTGGACAAGTAGCGTGCACTGGACCGGTGGGGGCAGAGGAAGAACTCGACGCTGTTGCTGTAGAGGAAACCGCTGCGGCTGAACTGGAGCTTGTTGGACCGGGAACACCACCACCACAACCACTGAATG
>JBNKFP010000299.1:0-3141 GCA_050289365.1 Cellvibrionaceae bacterium
GTCGTTTTTCTCTATGGTTATGGGGCTTAAAACGGAAATTTATGAACAAGTATTTATAGGGTTCATATTCTATAGGCGCTTACTTTAGCTTTCGACCCTTGGTAGCCAGCCAATTTTTATTTCTTATTCGATCCCACTCGGCACGCTCTAAGTATTTTAAATAAATTCGTTGCCTGCCCACTGCAAAGTAATCAAAAGCAAGGGCACCAGCCGATTGGAGGCCTATCGGCTTCCCTCCTGCCAAGCAAAGATCATAGGGCGGAGCGAAGGTAGCCGATTAGCCAAGATAATAGGGATGAATTTTTGAGTGGCGGTGCGCCGCCCGTGCTTTGCATGGCAAATTAACATATTGAGTTTTACAGCAGCGTGGACGTTGAAGTGTTAATTTCGTAAAATTTCTTCCCATTCGCTTTCAAGCCTAAATCTTTTCATTGGATTCTTCAGGATCGAAATACCATGGACCGACCACGTTGCACAGTATCGCCTCTTCTGTTGCTGGTTTGTAGCAGCTTAATCACATTGCTTAGCTGCGAGCCGCAGTCACCCACAGCGCTCCGACCTACGCCAGCCCCCTCGCCAGAAGAGATCCAGGCGGAATATCAGCGCCAACAAAATGAAGAAGCTGAGCAGCTTGGGGTGGAGAAACCCACCATAGTTGCCAAATCCTCTGATATGCCATTTTCCATTGTCCTGTCCAATCATCAATTCAGCGATCCCAATGTGTTGATAACCCTCGACGGGGTTTTACAAAAGCCAGAAAGCGTCAACGTCATCGATATCTTTTGGCGGCAGGTCCAAGGTCCAGAGGCTTTCATTTTGGCGCCGGATGAGCTGCAAACCCAGGTGTTATTGCCTGATGTCGGGCAGAGCTCCGTATTGAGCTTCCGCCTCGCAGCCGTCGATGATCAGGGCCATGTCAATTCCGCCATTACCAAAGTCGTGGTCAACCCCATTACTCGGGATATCGACCTAATTGCCTCGGCTCATGTTGAATCCGGCACCTTGCTGTTTCAAATGAAACTGGAAGCCCCAGCGACACGCACTTTGCGCTTTGCCTATCACACGGAAGATGGCAGCGCTCGTGCGGGAGCGGATTATGAGGCGACTGAAGGCGAATTGGTGTTCAACCCAGGTGAGCAGCTGAAGACGGTAGAGGTCAACTTGGTCGACGATGGCTACCGTGAAGACACGGAATCTGTGGCCTTGGTGGTCGAATCCATTGAGTCGGAAGCACTAGATTACCTGCATGCATTCGGTTATATCAAAGATAACGAATCCGGTGCAGTGCCGGTGTACGACAAGCCTATCAGTGAAGGTCCTAGTGATGTGACTATGGACTCCCTCGGCGGTCCTCAAGGCAATGTGCGCTACCAACTAACGTGGGACAACCCGAACACCCGGTTCAATTTGCGAGTGACCGACCCCTGTGGCAATGTGGTGGACGAGCTGCAGTCGATCGCCGCCTGCCAAGGTTTTACTGGTGAATATGTAGTTGAAGGCTCTGGTGAAAGTGAAAGCTCGCCAAACGAAGTCAATATTGTCTGGCGCAATGGTTCACCGGATGGTAGCTACACACCGGCTATAGAACACCTACTCGGTGAAGCCAGCGACTATTGGCTGCGAGTATTCTTTGGTGATGAAAGTGAACTGTTCCGTGGCACCCTAGGTGGTGGTGAGCTGATCGCATTGCCCGGTTATGAGCACGCTGGGACGGATTCCAGTAGTAGCGTGCCCAATATGGAAAGCTCTGCGAGCTCAAGCAGTTCGGTAATCACGTCTACGTCGACGGCCAGCTCAAATTCAATCAGCACCTCTAGCACCAGCAGTGTTTCCTCGAGCGAATCATCCTCCAGCACAATAAGTAGTGCGAGCTCAATTGCCCCAGCAAGTTCAAGTGCTCCTGTAAGTTCAAGTAGCACCGAGTTGGAATCATCTTCTTCGGTTTTTAGCTCAGAGAGCTCGTCTTCCAGCCGCTCTTCGGCTCCTGCTTATCCGATTGATCTAGCAGTCGAATTTATTTTGGCAGAAGTCGATGAGGGATCCTACTACCCTGCACTTCAATTGAGCTATCACCCAAACGCCAATGTTGTTGACGGCACCCTCAGCTATGGTGATTTTAGTTCCTCTTTGCCGCTGTCAGCAGGGGTGTCAAGCATAACGATTCCAATTAATTCGTTGGAATTGGGATATGGGGCTTATGACTTGGTGTTGTCGCTAACCGACCAACAGGGCCTAGTTGAATTTTATACCGTGACTTTGGTAAATGGGTCTCTCAATAGTGCTGAGATTGTTGCGGCATCCGATGCGCTGATATTGGGGGGGGCAGGCGATGAGCTGATTCAGGTAAATGGCAGTCAAAACTTAATTTGGCCGGGGCCCGGTAATGATCAAGTCTCGGGTTCTCCTGGTGACGATCAATTTGTTTTTGCCGCCGGGGATGGTTTATTGTGGATCGAAGACGCCAGCGCTGGTGATCACGACACGCTGTATTTAATCAATCAAATCGATACCGATTCGCTGAATTATTTACGCAACAATAACGATTTAGTTATTCAGCATGGAGCCGACCGAGTGGTTGTGCGTAACTGGTTTGCTGCAGAGCGTTACAAGTTGAACGCCATTGTGGTTAACGGTTCCGCCCTAGATTTAACCCAGCTCGCGGATCTAAACACTGTTGTTGCGCCAAAGCTGGACTTCGCCTTTATCAGTTCGACAAATCCTGAGGTCGTCGCGACAGAAGGTGGGGAACTGGTTTTGCGTGTCGCACCAGGGAACGGAACAATTGCTACGTTGACCCTTGCCATTGCCGATTCTCCCGCGATACAACTACCAGTAAACGGTCAGAATGAAGCATCCCTGGCAATGACAGCGGATCAATTTATTGATCGTCAATTGCTGTTCGATGTCCAGGCGCAAGATGACTTGGGTGAGATCGCGAGTTTGACCGGTACGGTATATTTAGGCTCCTCAAATATCGATACTTTATCCGCCAATCGCATCAGTTGGGACTGGATGATTGGTGGAGCCGGCGACGATACCCTCACCGGGGGCGCTGGCAACGATACGCTCATCGGCGGTCCCGGCAACGACACCCTGCAGGGCAGCAATGGCGATGATCTGTTTGTGTTCAACAGCGGTGAT
>JBNKFP010000300.1:0-3136 GCA_050289365.1 Cellvibrionaceae bacterium
CACGGCTGACCAGCCGTCTATCGACCAGTTGCTGAACCTTTTTACGACCTCCAAATTGTCAAACTGGTACTTGTCCGCCAGTTGGTGAACAGTGGTGGTATTGGTATTGGTATTGGTATTGGTATTGGCAATGGCGTTAAGAGCAAAGGGCCCGGCGAGAAATGCAAATAAGAGCGCGACTGCGGTGAAATTTTTCATAGCGTTTCCACTGTGTTTCAGCTTTCTGTAAGCTTGGGTCTCAGGTTTCACCCAAGGTTCCCCCCAGTGTGCTCGCTTCAATCTGAATAAAAGCTGAACGCCTGAAAGTTTCAGGTCGGCCACACAAGGTAACCCCGCAATTCGGAGCGCACCGCAGTTTCCGCAATCGTCGAATTATCCTTTTAGCTCATGTTAAGCAACGAGGAAAACGACTGGGGCCTCGGTCTCGCCCTGGGGCGGCATAGAAGTATCGTTTGAACCCGACTCAGCCACCTTTGCACGTGTTGAATTGCAGTGGCGCTTTGATCGGTGATTGTTGAACAGGAAATCCCCTCAAGAATAGTTCAAGGAAGATTTATAGCGGGTGTCGATTAAGTTGACATTTAGCTGCCTGCTTTTCCCAGCGCCTTGAGCCAACTATTTGATTTTGTTGAATAAAACAACTTGGGCTTCTTATTTGTATGTTTTTTAACCGGGCAGTTGAATATCAGGCTCCATGGATTTCACCGCACCAATTTGGTTCGCGCAATGGACCGCGACCCGCGGCGGACTTTGTCAGCAATAATAACCCGATTGGGGTTTCCAATGGCTTATAATCGCTTGTCAGCTTCGAAGTCTGTTCTCTCGATTCAACGATATGAGAGAGATTCAGACAACCCATCATCAACGACCACACTGATTCTGTCGGGGCAGCAAAAACTGGTCTGTGAAGGACTTTGCAAACTGTTCGACGCTTGCGATGAGTTTGACGTTATTGCTCAAGCAAGCAGTAGCGGGGAAGCCGTATTACTGATACGGGAGTTGCACCCGGATATTGCTATCTTCGATGGTAATCTCCCCCTGGAGACTTTAAAAAGATTAGAAGCGGTCGATCGGTGGCACCTGCAAGCCAAACTGGTATTCCTGGCCACACATCTGAATCCCTTGGGAGTGATCGAAGCCCAGCAGGTGGGTTTCAATGCGTATGTGTCCAAATACAGTTCATTCGACGAGTTATTACGGGCAATGCGGATAGTGCTTGCCGGCGGCACCTTTGTCTCCCCCTCTGCAACGGCTTCAAATATTACCGTGCATTGTAACCCAGTGATACCCTTGTCGACCCGCGAGCGCGAAGTGCTTCAGTGGCTGGCGCTTGGAAAATCCACAAAGCAGATTGCCCGCGATCTTAAATTGAGTCCTAAAACAGTTGACACCTATCGGATGCGTATTATGAAAAAGCTGGATATGCACTCCGCGGTTGAGCTGGCCGGTTATGCCTTTAGAGCCGGATTGGTGTGGTAGTCATAACAGATCATGATTTTTTCACAATAAGGAATTCATTCGACGTCCTTGTAGGTGATTTGCCCGATATGCAAGATCCAGTATTCAGGTTCAAATACTCCTTAGAGTTCGAAGGAACTCGATGAAGCAAAATCAATTGCTTTGCTGATGCAGCTCTAGTTCCGCTTCGCGAACAAATGAAGGTTGCAATATAAGTCAAAATTTTTTCCGAGTAACTCACATGGTTTTACCTGTACTTTAAGGAGTAAAAAATGAGAACTTATATAACTCGATTGAGAACACCGCTTCTCGGTATTACAATTTTTGCGTCATTGGCGTCAGCTAATGGTGAAATACGCTGTGGAATCGAAGAACCTGTCGCAGGGTGGAATTCGAACGGGGACACAATCTTTGAGGTCCCAAATGACGGGCCGGCCGTGCTGGGTAAAACCATTAGCGAATGGTCGGCAATTTGGTGGCAATGGGCTTTGGGAATTAAAGTCAGTAATAACCCAATGTTGGATAAGACCGGACATTTTTGCGATGAGGGTCAGCAGGGCCCTGTTTGGTTTCTGGCGGGTGTTTGGGGCGGAGGCAGCGCCGAGCGAACGTGTACTGTTCCAAGCGGAATGCATATCTTTTTTCCGATTGCCAACAATATATGGGTTGATACCGCAATGGATATGGCTGGTACAGAGGAAACCGACTGCCGGATTTATGCAACCGCATTTCCCTCTTCAGTTAGTGGCGAGCTTGAGGCAACTCTCGATGGAAACCCAATTATATTTGATCCGGAAACTCCGATGATATGGAGCCAATCGCCCGCTTTCTCCGCTACGTATCCACAGCAGCACGTTTTCAACATCTTCGCCGATAGGAAACCGTTTGATCCCGATGATTTCACTGGCTATCCAACCTTTTCCGACGGGTTTTGGATTATATTGCCGCCGCTTGAGGCAGGTGAACACGAACTGCATTTCGGGGCAGGTGAAGCGCAGGATGTAACCTATCACTTAACGGTGGAATAGAAACCGTAATCGTACCGGCCAGGTGAATACGGTGGGCAAAAGTAACAACTTGCCCACCTCAATATTGACGAACGGAAGTAATTATTGCGCCGATTTGGGCGGAACAAGTTTGACCATGTCATTCAAAACGCTGTCCAACCCACCGTAAACAGAAATTCTGTCGATTTTTGCAGTGATGCGTTCAAGCGCTTCCAGCTCCTTCAATCGTAATAGCACAGGATTGTTTTCCATCACCTTCGCGGTGTTATGCAGTGATCGCATAGCTTGAGTTTCCTCGCGGCGCTTGATTACGTTGGCTTCAGCTTCTTTTTGCGCTTCGACAACCTGATTTAGGATCACTTTCATATCTCCGGGTAGAATAATGTCTTTCACACCCACGCTTCGCAATTTAATACCAAATTCGGCGAGCTTTTCACTTACTCCGTTAGCGATTACTGAATTAAGGGCATCCTTGTCTTCAAGTAATTCATCCAAAAGTTTTGTGCCCACAGCTTCTCGTAATCGCAACTGAAGCTCTAAGTAAAGAAAATTTGCGTAATCTTTAAGCTTAAGCGCCACAGTTTCAGGGTCTATAATGTTGTAGCTGGCCGACAGGTTAATGCGCAAGCTCACACGATCTTTGGTCAAGATTTCCTGACCGCTCACATCGG
>JBNKFP010000301.1:0-3070 GCA_050289365.1 Cellvibrionaceae bacterium
CGGCTTCAATTAATGATTTCGGTTGCACAGTATAGCGGATTTCGGTTGCTGTTGGCTTTTGAACCAACCAGACTGGCAGATGCCAGCCTGGTGAGTGGTGGACTCAGTGGTGTATGTAGCAATCTTCGCTGGTTTCCAGCAGAGCCTGTAAAATTTGTGTGCGGGAAATAATGCCAATTAATCTTCCGTTGTGCACGACAGGAAAATTTTTTGGTGCTTGTTTGGACATGTTTTCTGCGACTTCAAAAATACTGGTGTCTGGGGTGACGGTCAAAACATTGCGATTCATGACATTCTTAACCGATATCGAATCCTCGCAAAAAAATACATCATTCATCACTTCTTTAATGCAGTCTTGTTCGGACACAAATCCCACAACCTGATTGGCTTCATCAATTACGGGGGCGCCTGCGAGACGGCCCAGAATGAGACGCTGTACAACATCCCGAATTGGGGTGTTTTCATTGATCGCATGAGGGTTGTGGTTCATATAGTCCTTAACCAAAATGGAATGCATGGAAAATCCTCTGATTCACTATTCAATGTTTGTTTTGCCGATAGGTTCATTCTTGATATCAAAAGAATACCGGAGTAGCGCAATACTGACTCATCTGTCGGCAAGCTAATTCTAGTAGGATTTTGGGGGCGTGTTACTGGCGTCAAACGATTCCAGAACCAATGGGAATATGGCTAGTAACCAAATTCAGTAAAAACAGGTTGGATTGAATGCAGGTTGTGGCGATTCGGTTCTTAAAACCGGGGTGCTTCAGAAGCTGGGTTTAGTTGAGCGCCAATGTAACGTGTTGGATTATTCCGAACAAATCTTAAGATACTCTTTGATGGTGGATTGCAGTCCCTTATGCAGGGCTTCGACGGTTAATGCGTGGCCAATGGAAACTTCCATTAGATGCGGTAATTTGCGAAATAGGGTCATGTTTTGCAAGTTGAGGTCGTGCCCTGCATTAACTCCTAGACCGAGTTCATGAGCATATTCTGCCGCTTCGCAAAAGCGTTTAAACACAGCTTCGAGCGAATTGGGTTGGCTCAAATAAGTCTCGGCAAAGGGGCCTGTATAGAGCTCGATGCGGTCGGCCCCCACCTCCTTGGCCAACCCGATTTGTTTTAGTTCCGGATCCATGAATAAACTAATTCGAACACCCATATTGTGCAATTGTTCAATGATCGGGACTAGGCGGTCTCCGTCTGTTTCAAGGTCAAAACCGTGATCCGAAGTCGCTTGCTGGTTACTGTCTGGCACGAGAGTACATTGCTGCGGTTTCGCAGCTGCGACCAACTGCAGTAGGCCCGGGTAGTCATCTTGTGCTGGAGCAAACGGGTTTCCCTCAATATTGAATTCTTGCTTGGGGTAGTCACGTAACAGCTTAGCAAGGGCCAAAACATCCCCGGGGCGGATATGTCGCTGATCGGGGCGAGGGTGGACGGTAATGCCTTGAGCGCCAAAGTCAAGACAGAGCTTACCGTGGGCGAGAACGTCTGGGTAGTTGCCAGGCCGCGAATTGCGGATTAGGGCAATTTTATTCAGGTTGATGGATAGATCAATAGCCATGGTTCTCGCTCGTACTCAAGGTTGGTGCATTTAAGGTTTGGCTGGTGACGCGGCTTTCGCATCAGGCTTTGGTACGCGGATCGCTTTTTTAATCCACACCACTTCATTTGGTGAATTGATGAAAGGACCCATGTATTTTCCTTGCTCGAGCTTGGTCATGGCATCGACCACATCCATTCCCGAAATCACTTTGGCGAATACGGCGTATCCAGGTCTCCCTGGTGCCCAGTCGAGGCTTCGATTGTCTACCAAGTTTATAAAGAATTGTGACGTGGCACTGTTGGGGTTGTTGGTGCGCGCCATTGATAAGGTCCCTCGCAGATTTTTCAGTCCATTGTTGGATTCATTGACGATAGGCGCGGCGGTTTGCTTGCGGCGAAATTGTTTATCAAACCCTCCGCCTTGTACAACAAAACCAGGAATAATGCGATGGAATGTAATGTCTTTGTAAAAGTCATTATCCACATAAAACAAAAAGTTTTTCACTGTTAAGGGTGCTTCGTTTGGCAACAACTCAATCGTAAATGAACCGAGGCTGGTATCGAAGGTAACGTAAACCGGAGCCGCTGGCGCGGGTGGCGTTTCTTTAACCGTTTCCGTTTTTGGGGTGGTGACAGCTGAACTTGTGTCAGCCATGGACCATTGCGCCACCAAAGGCAGGAAAATAAAAATAAAGGTTTGTAGTTTTTTTAGCATGTTGCTGCGTCCTATTGTTGTAAGCTCGTGTTCAGGGCAAGGGTGACATTGCTGGTGAGATCTTTAGTCAGCCCAATCTGAGTTGCGTTTTTTCGGTCTTAATGCCGGCAATATGATCATCAGGATCATGCCTGTTATTAATAGCCCTGCGCCGAATAACCACTGGCTGATGGTTTTATCGGACTTGAGTCGATCATTTTCCGCTTGCACCGCGTCGAACTCGGTATTCATCATCTCGTGTTTAGCCAACAGCTCTTGATAGCGTTGGTTCAAGTTGATTGAATCTGCCGCCAAGGTTTTTAATTTGTGTAACTCTTCAGCGTATTGATCCCGTTCTTTGACTTGTTTGACAGACAGGTTGCTGAGGGTTCGGTGTTCGCTTTGCAGTTCATTTAATTCTGTTTGTAACTGGCTTAATTTTTTTTCGGTCTGCTGCAACTTGCTTTGGGTTTCGATTAGCACGAGTCTGGCCGTTGGCGTACTGATTAAATACTGGCTGCGGACCCAGCCTTCTATACCTCCTTCTGTTACGACCTTCGTCCAGTCGCTGTCTTCCGGCGCCTCAAGCAGTGTCATTTTAGTGCCGCTTTTGAGCCCCGAATGGAGAATACGAAATTCATTACCTGGGCCACTGCGGATAGGCACATAGGTGATGTCCGTTATATAGCGCGACTCGGCTACAGCAATATTGGCGGCACTGATTATCATAGCGGCCAGAATCGCGGTGAACGATTTAATCATGCTTGTCTCCCAAATGTTATTTTTTTTCGCACTTGGCCTGTGCTTGCTATTGTCCATTTTTCAAAT
>JBNKFP010000302.1:0-2997 GCA_050289365.1 Cellvibrionaceae bacterium
CTACACAAAATTGCCGGTCGCGCAGACGAGCGATTATTATTTGAATATCAACGCGAACTGGCCAAGGAGTTCGGTTATCAAGACAACGATCGCGGCCTAGCAGTAGAACAATTTATGCATCAATACTATCGCACGGCTACGGCTTTGCGAGAAGTAAATGACATATTATTGCGAGTTCTTGAAGATCACATTAAATCGGATAAACAAGTTGCCAATATTGTTCCGATTAATGACGAATTTCAATTACGCAATAACCTGATCGAGATCACACATGATCAAGTTTTTAAAAACAACCCATCTGCGCTCCTCGCAATTTTCGTCAAAATGTGCGAACACCCAGAAATTGAGGGAGTGCAGGCGCACACCATACGGCACATTCGCGAACACCGCGGATTAGTCGACGATAACTTCCGCAACAACCCAATCAATCAAGAGCTATTTCTTCGCCTGTTTAAACTCGAAAACAAACTCATCACCCAATTAAAACGTTTAAACCGCTACGGAATTTTGGGACGTTATTTGCCAGAGTGGGGAAAAATTACCGGTCAAATGCAACATGATCTATTCCACCGTTATACCGTTGACGCCCACACCTTATTGGTGATGCAAAACATTCGGCTTTTTCGCGCACCCAGCGCAGAAAAAAACTTCCCCACTGCTGCGGCAATCATGAAACGCATCGAGCAACCAGAGATTTTGTATATTGCAGCCATGTATCACGACATAGGCAAAGGCCGCGGCGGCGATCACTCAACCCTAGGTTCCGTCGATGCTGAAAATTTTTGTGTTCGCCATGGGCTTTCGGGCCGAGAAACGCGCCTGGTGGTTTGGCTCGTTCAAAATCATCTATTGATGTCTTATGTTTCGCAAAAAAAGGACATATCCGACCCGGAAGTCATTCACAACTTTGCCCTCAAACTCGGTGATATTAATCACTTGGATTACCTGTACGTGCTCACCGTAGCCGACATGTGTGGCACCAATCCGAATATCTGGAATAGCTGGCGCGCCAGCTTAATGAGTCAATTGTACAGCGAGTGCAAATTGGCTCTGCGGCGAGGCTTAGAAAACACCATTGACCAACAAGATATTGTCGATGAAACTCAGCAGCGGGCGATCTCTATTTTAGCGGAGCAAAATATTGATGAGCAATTTGTCCGAAGTTTATGGGGCGATATGCGAGACGATTATTTTCTGCGCGAAGGCTCCCGCGATATCGCTTGGCAAACTGCCGCTTTAGCTTCTCATAGCAGTGACACCCCATTAATACTGATCAGAGATTCTGAGCAACAACCCTGGCAGGGAGCCACTCAGATCTTTATTCGCGTAAAAGATGTGAAAAACGTATTTGTTGCAGCATCGACCGCCCTGGCACAACTGGGCTTAAATATTCAGGACGCCCGATTGTACAGCTCTAAAAGCGGCTATACCATCGACACGTTTTATGTTTTAGACGAAAATGACCAACCACTCGGTAATAATCCGCAAAGACTGGATGAAATCAAACGCGCCCTGCTCGACGAATTGAGCCTGGTGGATCACTATTCTGATATCATTCGCAGGCGTACACCGAGACAATTAAAACAATTTGCAAAACCAACCCGCACCAGCCTGCATGCAGACCCCAGTGGCCACTTTAGTGTGTTAGAAGTTATCAGCCCAGATCGAGCGGGCTTACTGGCCCAAATTGGCCGCATTTTTATGGACATGGATATTGAACTTCAAAATGCCAAAATATCCACTTTGGGTGAACGCGTGGAAGACGTATTTTTTATTACAGACCACAATAAAAAGCCTTTGGCGGACCCGGATTTTTGTCGCCAATTACAAAACACCATCTGTCAAATTCTCGACAATCATGTGAAAAAAGATTTATAACCGTGGCCAGAATGAATTCCGATTTAAACGATTTGCAACCCTATCCATTTGAAAAACTGGCGCGGTTAAAAAATGGCATAGAACCACCCGCACATTTACGGCATATCGCCCTATCGATGGGAGAGCCCAAGCATCAGCCACCGAGCTTTGTACTGGAAACCCTAGCGAAAAATTTAGATGGCCTAGCGCAATACCCCTTAACCAAAGGCATTCCAGAGCTGCGCACCGCTATTGCGGAATGGGCGACTCGACGCTTCAATCTAAACAACGCAAGTTTAGACCCAGAGCACCATGTTTTGCCCGTGGCGGGCACACGAGAAGCTTTATTTTCATTTGTGCAAAGCTGCGTAACGGCCTCGCCTAACGCGACCGTGCTCATGCCCAACCCCTTTTACCAAATTTATGAAGGGGCAGCCATCTTAGCCGGTGCAAAACCTCATTTTCTCAATTGCACAAAAGCTCAACATTACCTTCCTGACTTTCACCGCGTCGACGAGCGTGTGTGGCAAGACTGTGAAATGCTGTTTATTTGCTCGCCGGGCAATCCCACTGGCGCAGTGATGAAGCTAGAATTACTGCAGCAGTTGATTGAACTGGCTGACAAGCACAACTTTATTATTGCCAGTGATGAGTGTTATTCCGAGCTGTATTTCGAAGAGCAAAATCCTCCCCCCGGGCTATTGCAAGCTTGTGCGGCCATGGGCCGATCCGACTATTCCCGCTGTGTCGTTTTTCACAGCTTATCCAAACGTTCGAACCTGCCGGGATTGCGTTCTGGGTTTGTGGCGGGGGATGCAGACATCCTCAAACAATACTTGCTCTATCGAACCTATGAGGGCTGTGCCCTGCCTTTGCCAACACAGTTGGCTAGCATTGCCGCCTGGAATGACGAACAGCATGTGATTGACAACCGCAGCCTATACAGACAAAAATTTGCGGCTGTTACGGAAATACTTAAGAGCGTTTTACCAGTCGAAATGCCCGACGCCGGGTTTTATCTGTGGTTGCAAACGCCAATTGATGATGCCCAATTTGCTCAACAACTGTTCGCACAACAAAATATGACGGTCTTACCTGGGCAGTTTTTAGCCAGGGAGACCCTATCTGACAAGATCGGAA
>JBNKFP010000303.1:0-2954 GCA_050289365.1 Cellvibrionaceae bacterium
GGTCAGTCTAAGCAGCTATGCTGGTTCTAAATTGGTATTAAATATTTTTCCATCTATCGACACTGGCACCTGTGCCATGTCCGTGCGCACTTTCAATGAGCGCGCCGCCAGTTTGGATGGGGTGAAAGTATTATGTGTGTCCATGGATTTGCCCTTTGCCCTAAGTCGCTTTTGTGGTGCAGAAGGCATTGACAATGTGGAAACCGCTTCTGGGTTTCGCTCTAGCTTTGGCAAGGATTACGGCTTGGTTTTTACCAGTGGTCCATTAACTGGCTTGTACTCACGCAGTGTTGTGGTACTGGATGAAGAAGGCAAAGTGCTATACACCGAACAAGTGGCAGAAACCACGGAAGAACCCAATTACGACAGTGCTCTAGCAGTTCTTTAAGGTTTGTCCGACGCATTATTGTTCGTTTGTTTGCTGATGGTGTGTCGGACCCCGAAATAGATAACCGCACCTACCAGACCACTGTACAAGCACAGCTTGTGCAGTGCCTCAATGGATAGCCAAGCCAGAAACGGATTGTGTAAATCAAACGGCGCAAACGGCTGTACATCCCAGTGCATGATACCGTCTAACAGGACATGGCTGTAGGTGCCGATTAGAGAACTGATCAAGGTTACCGTCCAAGAAATACTCTCACCTTGTTTTGCTATCCGCAAAATTCTTAAGCCAATCTGCGCTAGGTATTTGCCGGTTAGCGCACTGAAAATGGCTAAAAGTAAGGCGCCAATAAAGGTGTGACTAAAGCCGTGGATATGGCCGTGGCCATTCATCATCACCCACAGTGGCTGCACATCCATCACGATTTGAGACCAACCAAAAACCATTAAACTAAAACTGCCCTGCAATATAGCTTTGACGGCAATCCCCGGCCCCATATGGATAGGTGTAAATGGCACGGTTAATTCCTGTTTACTGGTTAATAAATTCTAGCGTTGCATTTTTGCCCAATTGTAATGGTAATAGACTATGGGAATAACCAACAATGTCAAAATGGTTGATACCAGTAGACCGAAAATCAAAGATACCGCGAGACCGCCAAATATCGGATCATCCAAAATAAAAAAACCACCCATCATCGCCGCTAATGCGGTAAGGGCAATAGGTTTGGCGCGAATGGCAGCGGCTTCTATGGTGGCCTGTTGCAAATTCTTGCCTTGATTCACTTCCTGCTGAATAAAATCCACCAGCAAAATGGAATTGCGCACAATAATTCCCGCTAAAGCGATCATGCCAATCATTGAAGGGGCGGTAAACTGCTGCCCGAGCAACGCGTGACCGGGCATGATGCCAATCATGGTTAAGGGGATTGGTGCCATTATGATTAAGGGTAAGCCGTAGGAACGAAATTGCGCGACGACCAAAAGATAAATCAAAATCAATCCCACTGCATAAGCGGCTCCCATATCGCGAAAGGTTTCGTAGGTCACTTGCCACTCGCCGTCCCATTTTAAGCTGGCAATATAGGGGTTATCCGGTTGATTGAGGTATAGTTGCTCTGGAGCATTTTGTGCCTTATCCAAGGTTTGCTTAATTTCCGCTAGGGCATAAAGTGGGCTATCAATCGTACCGGATACGTCCGCTGTAACATAAACTACGGGCAATAGATTTTTATGATAAATAGTTTGTTGTTTTGTGCTGAGCTGCCACCGTGTGACTTCAGTTAAGGGCACTAAATTACCACTCGCCGAGCGAACTTGCAGTGCCTGAATTTGCTCCTTATCGAATTTTTTGTTAGCAGGTAATTCAAAGCGAATGGGGATGGAACTTTTTGCCTGTTCATCGTGCAAATAGCTCATGTCTTCACCGCGTAAGGCCGCACTTATGGCGCTGGTTATCGTGGCCTGACTGACGCCATAGCGGGCTGCGCGAGCCCGATCTATGGCCACCAACCATTTTTGTTGTGGTGCTTCAATGGTGGTATCCACTTCGACCACTTCCTGTGCCTGCGTAAATTGGTGGGCGACTCGAGCCGCAGTGGATTGTTGTTGCGCGTAATCCAAACCGTACACTTCAGCGACCAGCGGCGCCAGCACCGGTGGCCCCGGTGGTACTTCGATCATTTTCACCACAGCACCGTAGCGCTTGCCAATGTCACTGAGCTGTTGGCGAATGGCGCTGGCAATCTCATGGGATTTGCGTTTACGCTCGTGTTTGTCCAATAAATTAACTTGTATATCACCCTGATGAGGTTCTTTGCGCAGATAATATTGTCGCACCAGCCCGTTAAAATTAATGGGTGCCGAAGTGCCAGCGTACATTTGATAATTAACAACTTCTGGGATTTCGTCCAGTGTTGCGGCTAATGCCACCAACGTTTCTTGCGTGCGTTCCAGGGCGGAGCCTTCTGGTAAATCCACCAAAATTTGAAATTCGCTTTTATTGTCGAACGGCAGCATTTTTAAAATCACATTTTGGTTGACGACCAAGCCCACAGAGCCAGTGATCAAGCCAATTAATACGAGTAGCAGCAACCAGCGATTTTTGCCGCCCTGAGCGCCATTTAGAAATGGTGTCATCAGTTTGTGGAAAACATTGTGAGATTTTGCATTTTGATGGCTGGATTCGCTGTGTTCATTACTTTGATTGAGAAATAATTTGCGGTACATCCAAGGGGTAAACATAAACGCTACCGCTAGCGAAATTAACATACCGGTGCTGGCGTTAATAGGAATGGGTAGCATGTAGGGACCCATTAACCCACTGACAAAGGCCATGGGCAAAAGAGCGGCGATGACCGTGAATGTTGCCAGAATTGTGGGCCCACCCACTTCGTCCACGGCTGCGGGTATGGCCTCGGTTAAATTGGCTTTGCCCATTGCCATGTGGCGGTGAATATTCTCGACCACCACGATTGCGTCGTCCACCAATATGCCAATGGAGAAAATCAGTGCGAAGAGTGATACGCGATTCAAAGTAAAACCCCATGCCCATGAAGCGAATAACGTAA
>JBNKFP010000304.1:0-2917 GCA_050289365.1 Cellvibrionaceae bacterium
AGAGCCGCGCCGGAAAATACAGCAAGGGCGAATGAATTTTTCGTTTCTGAGTAAAGCCGCTGGCGGTATCAATAGTGCCGTGCACCATCAATATTCCATAAATTAAACGGCGTTCTTTGCGATATAAATCAGTTTGCGAGAATAATTTTGCTGCCTTGGCGTGGATTAGTGGTAAACGTGCGAATGTTCCATTGGCAAGAAAGTCTTCCTGTTCAATTTGGATGCGGCGTTCAATATGGAATTTATCAATATTGGCTATGGAGAGATCATAGCTGTCGGCGCGATAACAGCGGCGAAAATATTCAATTAATTTGCGTGTGTGTGACCGAACATTTTTTATCTCGTCTGACAATCTATACCCCTGAGTAGGCGTCCCCTAAAGCCGTGATCCTACCACAGCACTGTGTAACATCAATACTGGCAATGGATTTGGTTGAAAGGGCAGATTGTCTGCGAGAATCCGGCATAGCAGAATACTTTTGGCAAAAAAAAGGCCGGTGTGAACCGGCCATTGCAGTATTCATCGGGGGCGTTCGATTAGCCCAGAACCACTTCTACGTCCGCGACAGTTCCGGCTTCCAGGGGGGGCAGAATATTTCCGCTCACCGCTTGGCCGTTTAAGGTGATCGCTTTAATGCCTTTACTCACATGATCTGGGTTGCTTACTTTGATGTTATAGGTAGCGCCACGGTATTTGCGCGTTACGCTAAAACCATCCCAGTTTGTGGGTACACAAGGGTTGACTGAAAGGCCTTCGTAGTCGGGTTTAATGCCCAAAATATATTGGGTAATCGCTGCGAAGTTCCAGGCAGCAGTCCCAGTGAGCCAAGAGTTTTTAGCCTCCCCTGGTTTAAACGCATCTTTACCGGCGATCATTTGTGCGTAGGCATAGGGTTCTACGCGATGTAGATCACTGATGTCTTCCAAGAACGCAGGGGCGATTTTGCGATAGTATTCATAGGCGCGATCACCGTTGCCGATCAGAGTTTCGGCAATCATAATCCAGGGATTGTTGTGACAGAAAATACCGGCGTTTTCCTTGTAGCCGGCGGGGTAGGTGGAGATTTCACCATACTCTATGTAGTACTTGGTAAACGCGGGTTGCTGTAATACGATACCGTAATCGCAGTCCAGCCACTCTTTTACAGAATCCATGGACTTTTTCACCATGCCGTCTTCCAAGCCAATCCCGGCCATGCCGCAGAAGCCCTGTGACTCAATAAAAATTTTGCCCTCTTCATTTTCTTTAGAGCCGATTTTTTTACCGTAGTAGTCGTAAGCGCGTAAATACCAATCACCATCCCAGCCGTGTTCTTTTACGGCAGCGATCATGGTATCCACATGAGTTTGAGCTGCGGCCGCTTCGTCTTCTTTACCCACTTGCTTACAGAGTTTCACGAATTCGTTGCCGTAGAGCACAAATAAACCGGCGATCATTAAGGATTCCGCAGTGCGGCCCACTTTATTGCCGGTGGTTTGGAAGGACTCGTTAGGCTCACTGGAAAAGCAGTTTAGATTCAAACAGTCATTCCAGTCGGCACGGCCAATCAACGGCAAACCATGGGGGCCCAAATTGTTTACTGTATGGTAAAGCGAGCGCTTTAAATGTTCAAAATGACTGGTCGCTTTGCTCTCGTCATTATCGTAGGGGACGCTGGCATCGAGGATGCTGAAGTCACCCGTTTCTTTAATGTAATCGGTGGTCGATAGTATCAGCCACAGAGGGTCGTCATTAAAATTGCCGCCAATGGCGTTGTTCCCGCGTTTGGTCAGCGGTTGATATTGGTGATAGGCCGAACCGTCTTCGAACTGTGTTGCGGCTATGTCCAAAATACGTTGGCGCGCGCGTTCTGGCGCTTGGTGCACGAAGCCAATCAAGTCCTGGTTGGAGTCACGGAAACCCATGCCTCGACCAATGCCTGATTCAAAGAACGAAGCGGAACGGCTCATATTGAAGGTGACCATGCACTGGTATTGGTTCCAGATGTTCACCATGCGGTCCAAGCGCTCGTCACCGCTGTTCAATTGGTAAGTCGAAAGCAGGTTGGCCCAATAATGTTTGAGTTTTTCCAGCTCGGCATTCACTTGTTCAACTGTCGCAAAACGTTCTATCACGGCTTTGGCAGGGTCCTTGTTGATAACGCCTTTGCTTTCCCATTTGTTTTCAGGCTCAACTTCGATATAACCCAGAACGAAAACCAATTCTTTGGTTTCGCCTGGTTGTAAAGTGATTTCCAGGCAGTGAGAGGCGATGGGGGACCAGCCGTGGGCTTCAGAATTACGCGCTTTACCTTCAAATACAGCATCAGGGCGGTCGAAGTTGTTGTACATACCGACGAAGGTTTCGCGGTCGGTATCAAAACCCTGAATGGGGGCGTTTACGGAGTAAAAAGCGTAGTGATTACGACGCTCTTTGAATTCGGTTTTGTGGTAGATGACGGAATCTTGAATTTCCACTTCACCAGTCGAAAAGTTGCGCTGGAAATTGGTCATATCATCTTCTGCATTCCACAAACACCACTCGGTGAAGGAAAACAGCTTGAAGGTTTTCACGCTGTCGCTATTGTTGGTCAGCGATACTTTTTGAATTTCCGCCCAGGTTCCGAGGGGAATGAAATAGAGCACTTCGGCGCGCAACCCATTGCGTTCGCCACCGATGCGGGTGTAGCTCAAGCCATGGCGACAGCTGTAGTCTTCCAGATCCGCTTGCACGGGCTTCCAACCTGGAGACCATACATCGCCACCGTCATTGATATAGAAGTATTTGCCGCCATTGTCCATTGGCACGCTGTTGTAACGGTAGCGTGTTAGGCGACGGAACTTTGCATCTTTGTAAAATGTGTAGCCGCCAGCGGTGTTAGACACCAAGGAGAAAAAATCCTCGTTGCCGAGATAGTTAATCCACGGCCAAGGCGTT
>JBNKFP010000305.1:0-2889 GCA_050289365.1 Cellvibrionaceae bacterium
CGGGTTTCATTAAGGTCAATTGTGATTTAGTAACGAGTTTGGGGGCGGACGCACCGGGAACGAGAACCGCCCCAATCACCGCGTCGGCGTCTTTTAATTGCGACTCAATCGCCTCTTGGGTGGCGTAAAGCGTTGCTATGCGGGAGTCAAACAATTCGTCTATGAGTTTTAATCGCGGTAGTGATTTATCCAGTATTGTAACTTGCGCGCCCATGCCCATGGCGACCCGCGCAGCGTTGAGGCCAACCACCCCACCCCCGATAACGACCACCTTACCGGCGGCTACACCAGGTACCCCGCCCAGCAAAACCCCGGAGCCACCGTTTGTTTTTTCGAGGGAATGAGCTGCAGCTTGTATTGATAAGCGTCCTGCGACTTCGCTCATTGGTGCCAGCAGGGGTAAGCCACCATTTTGGTCAGTAACGGTTTCGTAGGCGATGCAGGTGGAGCCGCTTTTTTGGAGCAGTCGCGCGAGCTCAGGTGCTGGTGCCAAATGTAGGTAAGTGAACAAAATTTGATTTTCGCGCAACAAACGACACTCTTCGGCTTGTGGCTCTTTGACCTTGACGATCATTTGTGCCGTTTGAAACAAGGCTTTTGCTGATGTAATGATGTCTGCTCCGGCCTGCTGATAAAGGGTATCTGTTAAGCCAATTCCGGCTCCCGCTCCCGTTTCGACCAGTACTTCGTGGCCTGCTGCACACAATTCGCGGACTCCGGCAGGTGTTAAGCCCACTCGAAATTCCTGTGCTTTGATTTCTTTCGCTACACCGACACGCATGACACACCTTCTCTCGTCATTGGGTTGCTGGATTGCTGTTTTCAAAATCTATGTTTCAAAATTTATGCCATTCAAATTGGCAATGTGTTTGCAGACGCTGTTATTGAAGGAGCTAAAAAAGCCAAAGAGAGCTACGTAGACGTTATTCGACTCTAAGAAGCCGGTATCAGTGCTGAAAGTATGTTTCGGTACGCACAGCTACGCAAATTGGATTGCAATAGGATCATCAGCAACAACCGATTTGAACAATGCTCTGCTGTAGTATGGCTTATTTAAGCGGCGTTGGCCGACTTAACTTAAACCAAACCCGTGACTTCGAGGCGGATTAAGGTTAAACAACGGCAAGGATTTTTACCTTGGATGGGTAGCAAAACTGTCTCAGATAAAGCCCAAGACTTTCAAATTCTATGGTTTGGGAAAATCGAGTGGACTAACCCCAAGCTGCAAACCGTGCTTTGGTCATGTTGGGTTGGCCGGAATGGCCAAGTCGAGGCAGTTTTTATACTGTTTATCAATTAAACGTGCAATGGCTATTAGCACTCACCTATGAGCGGTTGAAGTTTTATGACTCAGGAATTCAATATACAGGTTCGAGCCTATCATCGTCTCACCAAACACAGTACCAAAGCCTATGCTCCAAGCCCGGGATTTTTGGATTGGGATTCTCAACCCAATCCTTTTCGTCGCTATGCTGGAGCCCCGCTGGTTACTTTGCCATTGATGAAAGACATTGGCGATATAACAGGCCATATTGCTTATGAAAAGCTTTATCAGGAGAGAGATTTAAGTCGGGAAGTGACACCGGCAACACTGGGCCAATTTTTGGAGCTGGCATTTGGGTTAAGTGCTTGGAAAACTACAGGGATGGACAGTTGGTCGCTTAGGCATAACCCCTCCAGTGGCAATCTTCATCCTACCGAAACCTATTTACTGCTCTGGCGCAAAATCAACAATGAGTTGGTTCCTGGTGTTTATCATTACGCGGCATATGAGCATGCGTTGGAGCTGCGAGCTCTCATTGACCAAAAAAACGCTGAGAGTTTAGTTGCAGACTTCGGTGGTTTTGGGGCGCTAGGTTTTTCTTCTATACATTGGCGCGAAGAGTGGAAATATGGCGCTAGAGCCCTGCGCTATTGTCAGCATGATGTGGGTCATGCACTTGGCGCTGCGCGCTATTCAGCCGCACTGTTTGGTTGGCAATTAAGCGTCGATACTATGGCACTGGATGCAGATGTGAGAGCTTGTTTAGGTCTGAATCACTCGAATAGTGATGCGGAAACTGAACAGCCGGATCTGCTTGCCTTTATTGGACCTGACTTAACAGCGGCAACGGTGCAAGGGGCGCCATGGAATTTAATTGCCGACAATATTGAACAGTGGTTGGGTAGTGCTAATAGGATTAGTCCCGAACATGCCTATTGGCCTCAAATTGCCAAAGTGCTACCGGCATTGGAAAAAACTCAGTCTGTCTCAAGGCATATACTAGAGCCGGCGCCAGTTATAGAGATCAGCGATTGCGAGCGCAATGAGATTGCTGCAACTCGTCTGATTCATCGCCGCCGCAGTGCCCAAAGGATGGTGCTGGGCGCTGGAATTTCAAAGCAAAATTTTTTACAAATTCTCGCGCGAACTATGCCTCGTGCCGATCAAATTCCATTTGATGCATTCGGTTTTGCTCCTGCAATCAACCTTATTATTTTTGTTCATGCGGTGGAAAGCTTGGCGCCTGGTTTGTATCTATTGGTTCGTACTCCACAGGCTGCTTCAGAATTAAAACACGCCTGTAAAAGCCACTTTCAATGGCAAGCTGTTGCCGACACTGAATTGCCTCTGTACGAACTTTCTGTCCCTATGGATTTCAGGAAAACGGCATCACAATTATCCTGTTATCAAGGGATTGCAGGGCACAGCGCATTCAGTTTGGGCATGATAGCGAATGTGGATAGAGTGTTTAATAGTGAAGGTTCTTGGTCTTATAGGCGCCTATTTTGGGAAGCCGGTCTGATCGGACAGGTGCTTTATTTAGAAGCTGAAGGCAGCGATGCAAATGGTACTGGAATCGGTTGTTATTTCGATGACAATGTACATCAGCTATTGGGCCTTGATCC
>JBNKFP010000306.1:0-2843 GCA_050289365.1 Cellvibrionaceae bacterium
CATGCAGGGTATTGCGTTCCAGGGCGCCTTTTTTGCCTGCTCTCCGGTAATGCAACAAACCGGTTTAAATGAAACCGAATTGTTGGTGGCAATTCGCAAACAACTGGAACATAAATTTGCCAGCAAAGGTGCGCGTGTTGTCGAAGAAAATATTAATGTTGTGAAACGCGGTTTTGATGAAGTACAAGAAATTACCAACAAAGTTGTCGGTGTCGAGGCGTTAAGACTAAAGGACAGCTACAGCGAACCGCCAATGCCATCCCTGTTAAAACATTTGCCTCAGAGCCAAGCACCGAGCACAGATATTCACCGTTTT
The DNA here is from genome assembly GCA_050289365.1 of Cellvibrionaceae bacterium. Lineage (GTDB taxonomy): Bacteria > Pseudomonadota > Gammaproteobacteria > Pseudomonadales > Cellvibrionaceae > JBNKFP01. Next base: position 317 of record JBNKFP010000306.1, read on the forward strand.
TGGGAACAGACCGGAAATTTTTACGCGCGCGGTAAAGGCAATGACAATTTAGCCGATCCGTTTATTGGCTTGGGCATTATGCCAGCCAGTTCATCGGTGTTTCGCGATATGACCGGTATTCGTTTTGAGCATCCCGAGTGGAATCCAGAAAATTGCACGGCCTGCGGCAGTTGTTACACCGTGTGTCCAGATACCGCCATTCCGGGTTTGGTCAACGAGTTGGGCCAAGTACTGGATACGGTAGTCGGCCAATTGAAAAAGCAGGGACATGCGCTCACCCAATTGCCAAAAGCAGTGCGTAAATTGGAACCCCTGTTACGCAAACAATTAACCGACAGCGACGTCAATGCGTCAGTCGCGGAACTCATCCCCAGCGCAATCGATACCTGTATTGCGCAGAGTGAATTAACTGGCGAGCCATTGGCTTCTTTGCGCGCCGAATTTGAATTATTTAAAAATGAATTGGGCGGATTTAAATTTGCCCTGTCCAAACCCTATTTCAGCCTGCCAGAAAAACAACAGGCCGGCAGCGGCGGTTTGCTCAGCATCACCGTCAATCCCTACACCTGTAAAGGTTGCATGGCCTGCGTCGAAGTCTGCAACGACGATGCCTTAAAACCAGTCAAACAAACCGATGAATCGGTAAAACAATTGCGCGAACAATGGCAATTTTGGGAGAGTTTACCCACCACGCCGGAACACTTTATTCGCGTTACGGATTTGGAGCAGGGCATAGGCGCTCTGCAAACGATTCTGTTGGATAAAAATGTGTATCAATCTTTTGCCAGCGGTGACGGTGCCTGTTTAGGGTGCTCAGAAAAAACCGTAATTCATTTATTTACCGCCACAGTCGAAGCACTTATGGCGCCGCGAGTGAAACAGCATGTGGCCTACTTGAGTGAATTAATTCAGCGTTTAGAGCAGCATGTGCAAATGAAATTGGTGCATGGCATTGATGTGGATAATACCGAGTTGATGACTAAGGCACTGAGCCAAGGCGCAGATGACAGTGCTCTCACTTTGGCGGATATCGCGACTCGAATCACCTCACTAACCGGTGGCGAAGCGATCGATCCGCACTGGTTAAAACGGGTCAATCAACTGATTGCCAAACTCAAAGACTTAAAATGGCGCTATACCCAAGGCACCACCGGTCGTGGTCGCTCAGCCATGGGCATCCTCAATGCCACCGGCTGTTCCTCGGTATGGGGCAGCACCTATCCGTTTAATCCATACCCCTTCCCCTGGGCTAATCATTTATTTCAGGACAGCACCTCGATGGCTTTAGGCGTTTACGAGGGGCACATGGCGCGTATGGCCGAGGGGTTTAAAGCCATTCGCTTAGCCGAGTTGGAATTGGCGGAGCAATACGATCCCAAGCAGCACGATGATTATTTCACCTATTTCAATTGGCGGGATTTTACCGACGATGAATTGCATCTCTGCCCGCCCGTTGTTGCTGTGGGCGGTGACGGCGCTATGTATGACATTGGCTTTCAGAATTTGTCGCGGGCGATGATGTCCGGCAAGCCCATTAAAGTACTGGTGTTGGATACCCAGGTTTATTCCAATACCGGCGGTCAGGCTTGCACCTCGGGTTTTGTGGGTCAGGTATCCGATATGGCGCAATTTGGTAAAGCCCAAAAAGGCAAAATGGAAATTCGCAAAGAGTTGGGCTTGATTGCCATGGCGCATCGCACTACCTATGTTATGCAGAGCACCATCGCCCATGCTAACCATATGATCGAGGGTTTTATTCAAGGCTTGATGACCGCGCGTCCAGCGCTGTTTAACATTTACACCTCTTGTCAGCCCGAACACGGCATTGGCGATGATATGGGACATCACCAGGCAAAATTAGCGGTGGAATCCCGCGCCTATCCGATTTACCGCTATAACCCGGATCTGGGCAAGACCGCGCGGGAATGTTTTGATATGGATGGCAATCCGGCCATGGATGACCTGTGGCCCACTTATACGCTGAACTACTTAGACGGCAACCATGAAAAAACCTTGGAGCTGCCGGTAACTTTTGCCGATTTCGCCATGACCGAAGCCCGCTTCCGTAAGCACTTCCGTATGGCGCCACCGGATACATGGCATGACAATATGATTCCTTTAGCCGAATTTATGGCGTTGGAGGAAGCGGATCGGGAGGGTAAATACCCCTTTATTTGGACCGTCGACAAAAAGCAGCGACTGAGCCGTTTATTGGTGGCAAAAGCCATAGTGGATTCGACCGAAGAGCGACGGGATTTTTGGATTATGCTGCGGGATTTAGCCGGACTTAGCCGATCAGAACCGAGCGTGCCGGGAGTGGATGAGCAGGCTCTAACGCAAAAAATTGTGGCCAAGCTTACCGCCGGGCTGATGAAGCTCGCTACTGGAGAAGAGCTAATTGCCACCTTGCCGCTGCCGGATGAGTCGCCAAGTGCGAATACTTCCGCCCCTAGCGCTGCCACTGCTGATTCCATGGCGCCTTGGTTGGACAGTGACGATTGCACCAGTTGTGGTGAATGTTTAAAAA
>JBNKFP010000307.1:0-2816 GCA_050289365.1 Cellvibrionaceae bacterium
GACAACCCGAATCTAAATAGCAAAATTCATGTAGAATTCCGTCATCCTGCAATCCAGGAGCGATTAATGGGTGATTGGGTCGCTAAAATGCAGCGGCATTACCCGCGCACAGATGCTGAAGCCAAAGCCAATAAAGCCATATTGTCACGGCTGAGTCGTAAATCAGCTTAAAACTATCGATTTTCAACCAATGGGCAAGATAATGGCCACAAGATTTTGTCGTGTATTGTTATTGCTAAGCAGTTTATTGATTTTCTCGTGTCAACAAACAAGTATGGTCCCTGCAGAGGATAAAGGCCCAACACCTATTCCACCGGTAGATTACTACTCGTTTGAAGAATTGGCAGAAATCTATGACGCCAAAGAAGTCGCACCGCAACAATGGCTGCTCTGCACCCGTGGCAACAGCGAAAATTGTATTTGCCTGGAGCAACTTCCGTGTCTCGCAACCGATACATGCGCTAGTTTCCAGGACAATATTAAGGAATTTGAACAAGCGTTAGCGCGTACTACCGAGCCCACCGTAGATTGCCAACATGGAAGTACAGGCGCTTGCGGAAATTTTCAGTATTTTCAATTTTCTGGTGACAATAATCGCCGAGAAATGCGTTGGTACGACAGCGCTGGGGAGCAAGTTGGACAGCGCAATGCAACGGACTATCCCGCCTATTGCCACGGTGCCGCTAAAACTCTATACCAGGGTAAAATTCCAAAGTGTGCAGCGTCGCAGCAAACACGGCACATCTGTGGCGACAACTGGTCCCACGGTTTATCACCACTGCAATCCCTCGGCATCTAGACTCTAGATGCCGGTAACGTTTAAACCTTTCATTCCTTTTTCATTATTGATGTTCATGACTCTCTCATCGATAAGTTAAACTCAATCACAAATGGACAGGCCAGCTCGATGCGAGATATATGGGCATATTCTTCGAAGATTGGATACCACAGGGGCTGCTAGGGGCACAATCCGTATCCGCACAAAACCGTATTTTGATGGCCCTATTTTCAAGTCTATGCTGGTACCACGCATTGAAGGTACCTTAGTATCAAGTCTATCAATAAGTGACGGATACACTTTCGAAGACAAAAAAAAGGCCCCTGAAGGGGCCCTTTTATTCAGCTAATCAGCAATTAACGCTTAGAACCGAATCGACGTAAGAAGACCAATCCACCCAAGGCTAGCAAGAACAAGGCACCTGCGTTACCAGCAGTTGTGGCTGGTGTTGAACTGGCACTGGATGAAGTCTGCGTGGGAGTGGAAGAGCTTTGCGCAGCAGAGCTAGAAGATGATGAGGCAACAGGCGCATTGCTCTTACGTACAAGAACAGAACTCAAGGTCGCATTATCGTCAATGGTGGTCAATTTAATCGTTAGTTTGCCATCTGTTACATTGACGATAAACGGTGCAGGCTTCCACAAAGTGTTGCCACCTACCTCTGAAAAGATATCAACGTTACTCAGGACGGTCTGGTTCTCAATGGCCACATCGAATGAGCGCATGCCAGCAGTTGTTTGATAGATCTCAACAAAACCGAGCTCCACCGATACATACTGATTACTCATCGGAATGTCTATGGTCATATCACCATACATTTCTGACTTGTAAACATCGCTATTGCCACCGGAAATCGCAGATGTCGTAGAGTTGGCTGTACCGCCAGTAACATACTTATTGGGCGCATACCAAATGTTGTCGATTTGTAAAGCTTCGCCAGTACCGCCGACGTTTATTGCCGCCAAAATGTCAGATGGGTTTGGTGGAGTGTAGCCAACAGTCTTGTCCGTGACCATGCACACTTGACCGTTTTCTGTACCCATACCGTCGCCATCTGGGTCTGCGCTGATATTACAGCAAACTTCAACACCACCAGTTTTGCCACAAGAAACGGGTTGCCCTGGACCTTCACTTATTTTCAGGTTGGAGTTACCAGAGGAATTATTACCCCCATCATAGCCCTCGGTGGCGAGCACCATGTAGTCAAAATCAGTACCAAGCCTCATGCCGGCCTTCGCCCATTGATCAAAGTGCTCCTGCACGTTGATCGTGCCACTGATGTTGCCCCAGGGCTTGGGAGGATTGCGCACGCTGAAAAACTGCTTGAATGTGGAAGTTCCAGAAATAGATGGCTGATTCGTTCGTGTGCACTGCACCATATTGTAAGTCGCTCCGTCGGCCTGGTACGACCCTTTTTGGCCATCCCCATTACCGCCACCGCCAGCAACACCGCCATTGCCACCACATGATGCGGGATTGTAGGAACCGTAACTCTCGACCACGTAATACTCAACTTCAACCGGAGGTCGAGTCCACCCGTAAAGCGCTAGATAGGAGTTTGACGAGCCCTGGTTGCGGCCATTGTTGAAGCTGCCGGAATAACTGACGATACGCGGCCCACCTGGCTTCCAGCCTTTTCCGCCGACCCAATTGAATACGCCGCTCCAATCTGTAGAATAATCGCCGCCTTCTCCACAGGTGATATTCACACGGCTGCCGCTTTTTTGCCTCCAGAAGGAGTAGTAATAACCGTTGTGAGTACCCACAGCGTTGGTATTGTTATTAAGGACGCCGGTACAAGCGTTCGCGGTGGAAAAGCTCATTGCAGCAACGCACGCTGTCGCGGCCAGCATGCTCTTGAGCATTAGTTTGTTTATTGGGTTCACAGTCTGGTCTCCAAAGTTTGTTTTTTTATAAAATCGAGCGAAAAAGCCGGAAATCAAATTTCACCCGGTATCCTTTTTCACACCAATCGCACCGCTTTTGCTGCGTCATGAAAACAATGGGCGATTAACGGCCTTTTTCTCTCCGAATCATA
>JBNKFP010000308.1:0-2775 GCA_050289365.1 Cellvibrionaceae bacterium
ATAGGGAAATTACGCACGGCTTTACGGCTTTACGGCTTTTTTAACGTTTTCAATAACTTACAGAAGAAAATTGCACGGCCTACTTTACGGCCTGCACGGCTTTTTTAATTTTGTGTTTTTGGTTCCATGGGAGGGGTTATGAGGACTGTTTTTATTTGCGTGATTTGTGTTGGCCTGCCAGCTTGTGCTGCTTGGTATTGGTTGCCGGAATATGCCGCTAATTGGTGCTGGTGGCCCCTGTGAGCGAGCTGCAGCGCGAAATTGATCAGTTGAGGGGGTTGGCGGCGCAGCTGAAGATTCAACTTGAGATTGGTGATGGACCGCTGCAAATCGAAAGATATTGCGAGCACCTTGGTGTGAGCGTTGATGAATATCGAACGATGCAGAGATTCGATGATTTTGATTTTTTGAATAAATAAAAAAACCGAGGTGAAACATGGCAGAGTTACAGGATTTTGATAGTCGAGATATCGCAAAGCTGTTGGGCTGGGCGTTTCGCATCTGCAAGGAGAATGCGGGGGCGCTGGATCTTACCAGTGCGGGATCTAAGAGTGGTTGCAGGCAGTTGGATAAGCTGTTGGGGCTCAAAGAGGCGGCCAAGGTGGTTGCTTTTGTGGATAATCGGTTGGAACCCGTGGAGCGCGCCCTGGTACGTTACATTTTTGGTAGCGCTGGTGATTCCGATGAGAATGTCTATTTTAACGTTTTGCACAACTGGCTATGGGCACAATGTCTTCCGTGGTTTTCTGGCTTAAATGATGAAGTTATTGCCCGTTATTCTGTTTTGAGAATTCAGGTGCCGTTTGAGGTTAGGGCGCATGCTGTTGGCGCTAGAAGCTTTTTATCGAGTTATTCATTGGCGGGATATTTGGGAATTAGCCAGACTGGATTTATGAAGTGCTACAGGGCGAATTGGCTAAGAATGGTCGATCGCTTGGATTCCGTTAGAAATGAGGCCTTTAACAAGGTTGATGATTGGTTGTTGGGTGTATTGGAATTGCGTAATGGGCCTGTGGATACACTTGACGACGTAACGGAGCAAATTGCTGCCTTGATGTCTACTCAAAAAAATATCGCTGTAAACGCTTGACGTTTGGTGTTTAAAGATTTAGGCTTTTCTGTAGTAGCAAAAGTTGCCACCAAAAAAAAGGCCGGGTTTAACCACTTGGCCTTTTTTTGTGTCTGTTGTTTTTTGCTGCCTTAGTCTTGCCCGATGAGTGTGTCGGGCTTTTTTTTGTTTGTTGAAAATGAGAGCCGCAATATGAGCGACCCTTGGGACGGTAAAGAACGTAGAGAACATCCACTTGATAGTGAGCAGATGAGAATTCTTGAAGAAAAAATGCACGTTATTGCCAAGGAAGCTGCAAAGGCGGCGATCGATGAGGGTTATCAGGTTTTTAAAGAGCGGATGTCTAATGAGATGTCCATGAGCGTTGGCCGATGGGTGATTGGCCGCGTTTTCTATGCGGTCGGTGCCGTCATGCTTGGTTTGGGGTACTGGTTGGTTCAAAAAGGTTTTATTAAATTACCATAGGTGTTTCCATGAAATTTCGGTCCATTTTTTTACCGGTTTTAGTTTTGATTTTTGGGGCTTTTTTTAGCGGTTGCGCCACTTTAACCAGCGGTGATCAGCGCAGCCAATTCATTGCCAATGTGGCTATCCAGACCGCGACCATGAAGTTCATCGAAGGCAGCTCCGAGCCTGCTTTGTACGCCAGCAAGAGCATTGAGATTGCCAAGAAAATTAAATCTTACGTGGCTTCTAGTGAATTGATTCCCATTGCTGATGTGATGCGTGAGCTCAATCGTTATGTTCCATACAACGATATGAAACAGAGCGACGCAGTTTTGGCTACCTCGCTAATTCAATTGATCTCGATGGAGCTGGATGCGAGAGCAGGTGAAAACCAATTGGATCCGAATTTGAAAGTTGCAGTGAATAAGCTCGCGGACATCGTTATGACTGCAGCTGGTTATTATGTTCCTTAAGTTCCCACTTCTATCAATTGGCCGTGCTGGTCAGTGGGTTCTCGAAAGCGATCTTGTTTACAGGTCTGCAGCTTTAAAATGCGAAATCACTGTTTTAGCAGGTTTTGAAACGGATCTTGCATCAATCCCGCCAATGTTTCGCAGTATCATCCCTGTCAATGGTCAGCATCGCTTAGCAGCGATCGTGCATGATGATATCTACAGCAAAAAAGGCAAAATGTCGTTTGGCGTTTTAACTCGTGCTCAGGCTGATCGAATATTTTTGGAAGCGATGAAAGAATTGGGTGTCGGGTTTTTTACTCGACAATTAATGTACGCCGCTGTTCGTGCAGGCGGTTGGTCGCATTGGCACTAATATTTAAGAGGGCTTTAACGTGGCGGCAATTAATACCGCGATTGATGCGGCGCCGGATGAAATAAACGGGCTCATTCCAGGACTGACAGCGCTAAAAGCAACGCTGGGCACGACCTACAGTATTAAATTTGGAGCATCTGGAGACGCAGATGGTAATGACGTTATTGGTTTGCGTTCAAAATTAATCACTGCGTCAAAAGTTCTCACTGAATTGGCGAACAAATACAACGCATCCGAAATGGCATCGGCGAGACTGGCGAAAACGGGCGAAATCGTTCCGGATTTTCGCGATGATTTGTTGGCACTTAATACGGAAATCGAAACGCTAAACACATTGATTGAAAATAACACGTCAGCGTTTTTATCGCCGTCATTAATCCCTGGGCAAGTTGCTATTGCGTACCCAAGTTTGACAGGGCCGCAGCGCGCAG
>JBNKFP010000309.1:0-2745 GCA_050289365.1 Cellvibrionaceae bacterium
CTGGAAATTCGTTTGCGACCGGCGGATTTAAATTCGATTTTGCGAGATGCTGTCTATTTGATGAGACCCTTGGCTGAAGCCAAGGGAATTCCGCTTGAGTACGCCGATAATGAACAATTGCCCTGGGTCATGTGTGATGAAAATCGGTTGCAGCAGGTTTTAATTAATTTGATTGGTAATGCCATCAAATTTACCGACCAGGGATCGGTAAACGTCGTTGCGCACAGTGATGCAGTCAGTGTGCGAGTGGAAATTGTCGATACCGGAATCGGAATTTCAAGCGAAGATTTAAGCAGCGTTTTTTTGGCTTTTCACCAGTTGGAAAGCAGCGTGGAACAAGCCGCATCCGGTACGGGTTTAGGTTTGGCGATCACCAAGCAGTTGGTTGAGCTACAGGATGGTGACATCGGAGTGACCTCAACCTTAGGTCAGGGCTCTTGTTTTTGGTTTGAATTAAAACAATCGGCCAACGCGGTCAGACACAGATCAAGAGGGCATCCTGCAACGAGTACGCAGTTACTACTCGATTCGACTACAGAAGAACAGAAAGACACATCTTCAGCAGAGATGGATCGGCTCGATGTTGCAATACCGGTGATCGAAGACCCAGAGAACTACTGTATTTTAATTGTGGATGACGATGCGGTTAACCGCATGGTGCTGCGCAGTATTCTGGAGCAATATCACTACCAGGTCGTGGAGGCGAATAATGGTCAACAAGCGCTTGATATGATGGCTTCAGAAAAGCCAATTAATTTGGTTTTATTGGACGTAATGATGCCCCGTTTAAATGGTTTTGACGTGTGTGCACGAATTCGCAAACGCCAATCGATGATGGAATTGCCAATATTGTTTCTTACGGGGCACAAAAACGATGTGGACTTGCAAACGGGTTTTGCGGTTGGCGGTAATGAATTTTTAACCAAGCCGGTTTCCCGTTATGAATTGATGGCCCTGGTTGCAAATTACCTACGTGTGGCGAACTTGAATCGCCGTTTGCTCGAGGCGGATGAAAAACTCGGCTAGAGGAGAACCTATGTCAGCCAGATTGGCTTTGGCCTTGGATGTGGGAACGCACGCCGTCAAAGCCGCGTTGGTAAACCGCTCCAATTTGACACTCGTCAAAGTGAGTTCTCGTGATATCGCCTTGCAGACCGTGACGGCTCGCCAATTTGAGCAGAGAGCAGAGGAAATCCTGGCGGCGCTCGAATGGGCCATAGATGAGGTTTTGCGAGATTGCCTTGAGCTACCCCAGGTCGCTGGTTTAGCCTGTCAAAGATCTACGGTGGTGGCCTGGGATCGATCGACTTTGTTGCCGTTAGGCCCCGCGCTCAGTTGGCAGGACACGCGGGCTGTTGAGATCACGGATAGGTTACTGGATCGAGAAGAGGAAATTAAACGGATCAGCGGATTGGTATTGTCACCCCACTATGGCGCATCAAAAATGCGGTGGCTTATTCAACACTATGGACTCAATCCGCAGCAACATTGTGTGGGGCCTCTAATCAGTTTTCTGACTGCTCATCTGCTAGGTCAAAGTCATGCCGTCTGTGATCACAGTAACGGGAATCGCACACAGCTGATGAATATGGATATACTCTGCTGGGATTCGAATTTACTGAGTTACTTTGAGTTGGACAAACATTTTTTGCCGCAGCTCAAGCCTATGCATCACCCCTTTGGTCTTCTAAAAAAGTACCCTATAGAATTGACTGCTATGGCAGGCGATCAAAATGCTGCGGTGCTCGCAAGTTTGGATGTTGGCCAGGGCAAAATAATTGCGGTGAATTTAGGTTCGGGTGCATTTGTTTTACGTCAGTTCGGCGATCGCAGCAAGACGCCCCAGTACTTATTGAGCTCTGTTCTCTACAGTAATCGCGAGGGAGCTGCATTGATCGCCGAGGGGACCGTGAATGGGGCCGGGCTCGCCTTAACGCGTTTTTGTCAATCGAGTGAGATGGTTAATTTAGGAGGAGAAGGTTTTTTATTTTCCACGTTATCCGCTTGGTTGGACGATATTGTCGATCCAGGTTGCCTCTACCTCAATTCGTGCGGAGGCTTGGGTTCACCCTATTGGTGTGAGGGGCCGCAAGCGCAATTTGTCGCTGTCGACTCTGAACCCAATCAGGCATTTAGTTTAGCGGAACGGGCTGTTGCTGTCGTCGAAAGTATTGTATTTTTAGTGTGTAAGAATTGTTTGTTGTTGCAATCGAAGGGCAATGTGAATGCCATTTATTTATCTGGGGGCCTGGCTCGGTTAAACGCTATAGGTCAGAAAATGGCGGACGTGTGCCAGCTTCCGGTGATTCAGTTGGATGAGCAAGAGGCGACACTGGTGGGTGTGGCTCGAATGGCAAGTGGACTTAAAGAGAAGGCAAAGGTCAGTATAAAAATGCAGTTTCAGCCGCACGCTAGGCCATTATTACAACGGCGGATGAAAATGTTTCATCAGTTATTGAAAACGGAATGCAGTGCATAATTATGCAATCAAATCACACATCTTTACTTTGGGTCGGGCATCGCGGTTGGCCCCAAAACTATCCTGAAAACAGTTTACTCGGTTTACGTGCGGCATTGGCTATTGGCGCGGATGCTGTGGAGGTCGATGTGCAGATTACCCTGGACAAACAACCGGTAGTGGTTCACGACCGAGATTTAAAAAGAGTTGCCGGTTGCGCAACGTCAGTATTGCAAACGCCTTGGCCGTATTTACAGGGTATCAGCGTCCATGAGCCTGGGCGCTTC
>JBNKFP010000310.1:0-2709 GCA_050289365.1 Cellvibrionaceae bacterium
CAACCCAGTTTTTGACTCTGCCCTGTTGTACGAGCTGAGCGCGGTAGGCGTTGAGCATAGCCTGAGTGGCAGCGCCACTTTCCGCATTGCTGAAAAATCCTAAAAAGCGGGCGCGTCGGTCAAATAAAATGTGACGATTGGTGTTTTCGCAGTAGGCACTGCTGGTTAAAACCCATCGCCTGATGGTACTTAAGTTCGTAAAGGTGCCTCGGCTAATCCAGTAGGGGCTGGCGCGAACAATGGCCTGCCAATCTGAAACTGGCGCAGTAATAGGCTGCTCGGCAAAGCATTTTGCAGGAACCAATAAAATGTGAAGCAGCAGTGCAATAGACAATGCGTAGATGGGGCGTAGATGCATACGCGCATAGTACCAAACACACTATCCGCTGGCCATGGGGAAATGTTTGCCGTGCTTTTGCGTCTAATAATAAAACACAACAATACATTTGCAGGAACCTTTTTCCAGCACCGGAAAAGTGATCATGCAGGTAATAGGGCTTTCCTGAATATTATCTTTGATGAGCTCTGCTATTTGCTCCGCATTGCTGGTGATCTCAGGCATTCCGGTCACCAGGGTGCGACCGATCATTCCTTGACCTTTGGCAATCGCGTAACCGTTGTACTGAGCGTTTAAGTCTACCCCGGTTAAAGTATAACCATCGAGGAATAGCGCATTGGAGAGGTCGTAACTGGGCAGCCAAAGTTCGATTTGTTTTGCGATAGGCGTGCCTAATGCGGATAGAAAGGTCATCACATAGCTGTGTTCGTTCTCGAAAAAAAACGGGATACCGATACCTGTGGTCATACCCGCTTCTATGGCATTTTCCGTGCGAATAAAACGGTGGGAGTGTCCCAAATCACCAAATATTTTGGGCATGCCACTGTCCCACACGACACCGGGTAAACCCACACCTCTGCGAAATGAAGTGTGACGAGATAAAAATTCAAAATGGTCAAGCGTGCCAAAATAGCCATCGACTAAATTCATGTCGTAATTGGCCGATTCATCACAATGCCAGAGTTCAATTGCTCCGGTCACCTCCTCACTATCGCCGCAGAGTAAGACCAGTACTGCCGCCAGACATTGCCCTGCAAATACAGGCATTGCGATCGCCGCGGTAATGCCGGACTGGGCCGCTGCTTGTATTCGCTCAAAATAACTGTCTTTCAATTCGCTTAAAATAATTGGTTTGCCGTTCGACCATGCTTTGCCGGGGAGTCCTTGGTCATAGCCGAAGGTTTTATTTTGGCTGACCTCGCGGAAATCTTCCAGCTCGCCGTAGTGACCTTCAATAAATTCTAAAATCATTGAATTTTTTTGTGGTGCCCAGATTTCACATGCTTTTATAAATGGTTTCATGGTGCCACCTTTTTACGCAATGAGAGACCTAGAATAAACTTGTTGAATGAGACCAACAATCCAATTTCGCGTATTCGATATATCGTTCGGATGTAACTGAAGCTCTTATTAGACTATAAAAAGTTTGTTGTTCCTGATTTTGGATTGCTCGCAATTTTCGCCCCGGTGCGGGGCGAAAATAAAATGCTGAGCACTGTGTTGGGGAGCGTTTTGGCGGTGTGGGAATCGTTTTTGATGTCGAATAGAGCGGGTTGCAATATTTCAGTGCTTGGTGAAAATCAAAAATTAAATTTGGCTTAGCGGTTAGTCATGATTCATTTGTTATTCGCGCTAACAATTGTTTGGTATTTTGGAAAATGCTTGGCCATGGCGATTCCTCGGTTTTAGCCCCTATACCTGGCGGAGGTGATTTTAATAATTCTGAAAGTTGATTTTGCACACGCTGACAATCTCCTAAAATCGCATCTTTATCATTAAGGGGTAAGGCGTCCGCAAGTTGGTGCCAGCCGTTCAGTTGGGCTAAAAGCCTCTCCATTAACAATTGCCCGTGCCAGTATCGCCATTCTGGTGTTTCACTTTTTCCGTCTTCTTGTAGTGTAGACATCGCTAAAATTTGTTCGGTGAGTGTCTGTTGAAGTGCTCGGCGCAGCACTTGCAATTGTTCAAATGGTATTAATTTGTGGAACTGCGCTGCTGGGTTCGATGGTGTTTTACTGTTAAAGGCTAAATGCAATTTAGCGATATCGTCAGCGATTAATGCGGTTTGCAATTTGATCAGATTGCGCCGTCGATTGCGGGGTAATTCTTCAATGGTTTTATATCCGTCAGCTCGCAATCGATCACTCAGCACGGTTAGTGGTTTAAACGTAATGGGCGCGCGTTCATTGTGTTCCCCAAAAATCAAGGTGCCAAGGGCATACACACCCAGGAGGACATCGGTCTCAGAGGTCAGCATATGCTGGTGACGTAAGGTTTTCGGTGTCAATTCCGTGCTGATGTCGAACACAATGCCAGAGTATGGGTGATCCGCAAAGCCGTCCAGGTATCCGGCTTCCGCAGGCCAGGGAACCAATTGTTGAATATCGTGGTAATACATTCTTTGTTTGGTATTCGGCAGCGTAATTAGACTGAAAGTAAAAAAAGGTTCAATTTGGCGCAGGGTTTTGAGCCATGATTCACGTGTTGCTTGGTGACTTTGTAAATTGGGTGCGTTGAGCAGTTGCTCCACGCTTGCGACTAACTGTTCGCTGGCGAGCGCGGCGTCGGCGAGGATTTGATCCCCAATTGGCCATATTTGGAAGTTGGGGATCACCTGCAGTTGTTCAGATTGGGCCGGCTGCATCGTGGAT
>JBNKFP010000311.1:0-2648 GCA_050289365.1 Cellvibrionaceae bacterium
CCATTGGTTTCCCGTATGGATCTACCGATTCCCGCGGTAATGGCGAACTGTGGCGCGACTCGAATACCAATAGAGTCTTTTATTCGCGCCTTGGTAAAACAAAATATTCCCAAATGGCAGCTGCAATTAGACCAACACCTGAATGAGTGGTTGGCACCACCAACGTCGTCAAATAAAGAGAAAGCAAAGCGGAATTAAAAATAAAGTGAGAGAAATGAGCCGCCAGACGTCGTGTCTAGCAGCTCATTTTGGGGTGTGAGTTTATTTCTTACTGCGGTAGCGGCCAAACGACCGAGAGATGACCAGCAATAATCCGCCTAGCCACAAATAGATAAAATTCACTGCGAATCCAGCTTTCTTTTCTCCTATGGTCATAATCTGAAAATCATTTTTAGCGACCACCACCGGGTCTGCGGTAGCGCTGGTATTTTCCACTTGCCAGGTTGCCGCTTGTTGAGTGGCGACGGGGCCATTGGGCACAGGGTTATAAGCTTCAATGACCAACTCATCGTCACGGCCGGTACCCTCACCCAATTTTAACGTCCACGATGTACTGCCCCACGAGCAGCTGGCTGTTAAGGTTGCCTTGCGGGCCAAAGGTTGATCACCCATCACTGTATTGAAAGTAAACTCTGGATTTTTGGTCATTTCGTCTGGCGACAATGTGGTGTATAAGCGAGTCAAATAGAGATTGTCATCGAATAAATCATAAGCTGCGTCCAGAGGTTTAATAATGCGCTCCCGAATCGTATCGGTGATTCGGGTCCGTGCTTGTTTTAATTGTTCCGCACTAAAAGTCTCTACCAACAGGGAAACATCATTGTAAATAAAGGCATCGCTGGTCGGCAGGGCCAAGCTGATTTCATTTTGGATCAGAGCGTCGACTGAACTTAGCCAGATATTCGAAATGAACACGGCGTCACTGGAACTCTCCATCTGCTGTAACCGCGTAGCCCAGGCTTTGGAATTGGTAAACTGGTCCGCGAGTTCTGGCATATAGCCGGCAAAATCCGTGGCAAATCCTTGCCCACCGGCCTCGTCCATGGCTTGGGTGATTAAGTTTTGGTAGCTGGCATAGGCCGCGCGAGTGCCGTTGAACCAATTTAAGCGAGTGTAGTTTGGGGTAACATGCTTAAAGTTCTTGGGCACGCCGCGGCCTTCGCCCAGTAACCAGACCAGTACGCCCATATTTTGTTGCGCCGCCACGGCGGTTAAGGTCATAGGAATAACCGGTGCATTGCTTTGATAATCCAAAATAATGGGTTGAATACTGCCAGAATTAGCCCCGTTTTTAAGCTTCAGTACCACGAATTTGGATTTCGCTTGGATATAGGGCGTTAATAACTCGCTGCCTTGATCGGTCAAGTCGAGATTGTTGTCCGCCAACCAAACCGCCAGGGCTTGAGGGTCGTCGCTGGATACCACTTGAGCATCAAACGGGCCGACACTGACGGTTTTGTCGATCACAACGCCGGACCCACCAGAGCTGGCCGGTGCGCTTGGGCTGGGCGCTCCAAACCCACCACCAAAACCGAGCGTTGGGCACCCCGCACCAATTCGCTCCAGTAAAAATTGCGGGCGCGTTTGCAGCTCTAGCTCAGTAAAAATCTGATCACTACCCAAACGGATGTCAGGAATTTCAGGGACAGGCAATACCCAGCCAAAATCTTCCGCATTGCCCACGTAGTTTATTTTGATCATTGCGGTGGTTTTTGCACCCTCCTGGCGAAATACAATTTGCTCACCAGCCTGATTGATGGGGACAAAACTGCAAAAGAAACCGCCACAGGCAAAGCTTTGCCCAGAAAAACCGATACCACAGATGAGGGCTAAGCCTTTAAGTGTTCTGTTTAAGTTGTCCAGGGGATTGGCCATAGATGTCACTCCATTTATCTGATTTATATGTCGCATGTGCACGGCGAGGAAATTGGGGTGTTTCAAACCTATTTTTGCCCGTCAGCCTAGCAGGCTGGTCGAATAAAAAACCATACGTAAATTTACGTATATGACTGTGTCTGCCAGGCAGGCAACAAAAATGGTCACTACATAAGAAGAGCGGCATTGACCGGGTGTTTGGCCGGGCATGAGAAGATTTCAGCAGACCCTGTAAAACGGCTTTTTGGTAAGGCCAATAGTCTCGATTAGGTTGCTTCCAGCGGAGTACTGACCCAGTGGTTGAGCTTACCTGATTCCTACCGGCGGTGAAAATTAGCGCGGCCTCGACTGTAAGTGTGAACTGTGTCAGTTTTTTGCTCGGGTTCTCGCTCGAACTTCGATTGTGACGCCTCGATGTATTATTGGTAAGGCCAGTGGCATTGTGTGGCTGTCCAATTTATGCAATCATTCCAGCAATCTTGTTTTCAGCGGTAGAGGCTGCCAGGCAAAAGGTCGGATGTGTAGAGACGAAATACAATGCTCTGATGGTCGGATAAGTCATTACAACAATAAAGTTGGCTCCATTCCGTTGTATCCCTACGCTCTCATCCGTGGGACAAAGTATATAAAGGCGTTGTGCTAACCCAAGCTATTCCAAAACTATTAAAACAGCTAAAAATCAAAAGAGATTATTGGGGAACATCTATGAAAGTGCTCAAAATAAAGCCACTCGTTTTGGTGGTCGGTCTTGTCACGCAAGCCCTAGCGCAGAC
>JBNKFP010000312.1:0-2631 GCA_050289365.1 Cellvibrionaceae bacterium
GAACTGACTGCAGCCCAGGTTGTCGCACTTGATGGAACCTCATCCCTGAATATCGACACAGCGGATCTTGGCTTTGGCACTTTAACGGCCAAGCAGATTTCCGTTACGACCACCAACGGCATTCATCGGGTAACAGCCCAGATTTTCAATAATCACGCTGATGCCAAAGCATCTGCGGGGGTGGGCGTGGTATTTGAAGTCGACCCCACTGCCTGCGAAACCTGCTATGAATTATCGTCTGCCCTCAATTTTCGCGATGACTTATCCGGTACTGGCCAAGTCGATTTAGATCAGGCCAATTCAATCAATGTGGAGGGCGATATTAATTTCGACAATCTTACGATTACCGATTTGACCTCGCTAAACGCGACCGGAGATATTTTGCTAAATGCTGATGTGAACGTGGACAGCATTCACTCGAATGGAAACGTTGAGATTAAAGGTGATGTGAATGTGAATGAGGTCCAGTCGCAAGGTACTGTCAGTACGGAGGGAGACACCGCTGTGGTAAATACCATTAAAGCGAATAGCGATGTCACACTTGACGCAGAAAGCGACACAATGCACGTTGACTCACTGGGTAGTATTTTTGTTGGCGAATTGAGCGGCGACCATAGTTTTCTTCGCGCAGCGGTTGACTTAGATGTAAAAGTCTCTGCAACTGATAACTACGATTCTTCAATTAATCACATGCAAGTTGTTGGCGATATCGATGTGCAATCAACAGATGCAACCATTGTCACAATGGAGGGTGAGGGAGATTTGGACTGTCCGACAGGGCTTTGGTCTGGATTTACGAATGTTGCAATCAACGCCGTAATAAATCCAAGTTGTGCGGAAATATTGACCGAGCTATTACCACCAACGCCAAATCCCGCCATTGTGAATCCCGCTACTGTTGCTGTGGAAGTAATGGATCCTGTTCCGTCTTTTGCTTTACCGCCACTACCCGTCGACGTATTCAAACTCAAGGGTGATGCAAACTACGTTATCGAAGCGGATGGCGGTGACATCCGCGTGACGCTTTACAATATCAATGGTGAAACCAACGGAGCCACCTATTACGTTGGCAACTATAATGGTGATGGCCAAAAGCCTGATGCTTTATGCACCAGTAGACCGGACGCATCGGGTAATTGTTCTTGTAATTCACCACAACTTGGAGGCTGGGATGGCAACCAAGTTGTGGGTTGCAATGACCCCGCAAAATACCTGTGCATAGGCGATTCCCCAAACGGCAGTTGCATTGATTACAGTTCAGGTACATTTACAGTTACGGGTAACGGAATTGCGCCAGGAATCTGGTGGTTTGACGGTGATTTAATTGTGAGCAATGGCTATAACAATGCCACCATTTTGGTCACAGGCAACATGGATAGTTTAACCGGCCAATACCGCGGCGCCGCGGTCAACTATGGCTATGAACCGCCACTTTATAACCTAGCTCGTGATACAAGCCTACGCAAAACACCCTACGAAGAAATTTGTGCAGTGATTGGCTCGGGAATGCAGGAACGAGCAAGCCATTTGATTGAAGAGTATCAAAACCGCTTTAGCAATCGCTACCCAACCAATTTGTGTGATCTAAGCACACAAACTTATTTTCCAACCCCAACGGGCAATATTGCCATAGCGGCTGGCGGCATTAGACCGGTCGCGGATGGTGGCGATGGCGTAAGCTATTCGGGTGGCGATATCAATATTGGCGCAAACTCACAGATTTACGGCATTACTTTGGCGGGCAATTACCTCAACACCTCAGGAAGTGCAGTATTTTTTGGTTATGTGGGTGCATCGGCCCTCGGTGCGCCCAGGGCTGCCGATGCCGTGAAGAATGAACTGACAGGACATTCCATTGTCATTACTGATACCAAAACCGATAATTACCGGCCGAATGAAACAACGGACATGGGCAATACGGCGCCTTGTACTGGCGGCTGCCTGCAAGAACATCGCAAAGGCTCGGTTGTGCTCTGGTCTAAATTTTTATAACCCATTAAAACTACAAGCAAAAAAAAGGGCCTCATGGCCCTTTTTTATATTCCGGTTTGGTTTTCAGGTAATGCACATCCTGCAGTCGGCTTAACCGCCCCTTAATTCACTGAAGCGGGAGCTAAACGCTTTATGGCTTCTCGCAAATTTTGCATCGAATTTAAATGCAAATAGATCATTTCCAATTCATCCGTCTGCATCATTTGCGCTAGTGTTTCTGCAGGCAATTTTTTCAGCTTTTCGCGATTCACAACCATAAAACCACTTAAGGTACCGTCTTCGCCTTCGGGTGTTTTAAATTGCGCGCCCATGGGCTCCAAGATATCCAACTCTTCTAAGTGCTTACAAAAAACTTGGGTACGTTGCAGGTGCCCCTGATAGTCGCGCAGAAAATTGACCACTTTATCCAAATAAGGCGTATTTTCACCTGTTTCCGTAAACAGGCGCTCGCCACTGTCATTTTCGCCACAGCCGGGGTAGTCCTCGTCCAAACATAAGGTCAGGGTCTTGCCTTCATCGGCAGTGGAAAACACAAAAGGGTAGCGGCGAACAAAGGCGGGGACATAGCTGGCCAGCCAATTGCCTTCAGCGTCAACGAACACGTTTTCACCGCTGCGCACGCCCAAAATGGCAATGGGC
>JBNKFP010000313.1:0-2624 GCA_050289365.1 Cellvibrionaceae bacterium
AATAGAGGCAAGCACTTGCATGCGTAAAGCGGTGATATCGCCGTTTGGCGTTTGGTTCGATCCAACATAGGCACCAATACCTGGTGATAAGGTTTTTGTGGGCACAAGGCTTAACTGCGCTAGCTGACTATTGACGGCAATACCTGCAAAGTATTGTCCAAAGGTCGTCTTCAAAGAATTCAGTGCCAAGGCCATAGTCATAAACTTTTTACCTGCCCGAAGCCATAATAGATTCCACGCTCTAAACAGGTAGCCATCTAACGATTTGCACCCTATTCAAGGTCCGCTTGCAGTGCCAAAATCTGTTTAAATGCGTCCAAACCTGTGTTATTCGAAAATAGCGCCAACTGTCTGCCGTCGTTCACCAACCCTGCGACAACCACTTTTTTGTTCCGCGTAAATAGGTCTTGAATCTGTGACGGAATCACTTGGTCTCGCAACTCACAAATCACCAAGTCTATGGAGACTGGGACCCAATCAAAATCCGGTTCGAGCGCCACGCCAACACCTTCTGTCACTTGGCTATGGTCGACTTTGCTCCGGGCGATATTTACCATTCTGTAATCTGGGTTGTCTGCCACTACCTCTAGCACCAGTTCCTTTAAAAGTTTGCTTTTCATCCCAGATATCACACAATATTTTTGTCGCATTGGCACCGCACACGTCGTTTAGCCGTTTACTACGTCTAAGCCTAAGCAGAAAAAAACCGGTGACCACCGCTTGATGGACACCACTATAAATTACGTTTTTCGACCTGGGCGGCGTCAGCTCCGTCCTGGAATCCTCATTTGCGGCGCGTCAACTGCGTATCTCAGTACAGCGTAGCGCTCCTCCTGAATTCATTCTGTCATCTGGGCGGTGCTTCCCTGCAGCGAACAAAAAATTCTGATTTTTAGAGACGCCCTAAAAATGATTTGTTTAAGTCTTGTTATTTGTGACACAAAGCCTAACAACATTAAATACACACCTACATCCAACCAAGGGTTCAAAAAGGATCTAGATCCAAAGTACTAGATCCCTAGCCGCGACAAATAATGCGCACGCAAGCTCAAGCGCGATAGCGCTTGACAGATGTTACCGGACTTAAAATGTTATCAATTTTTTGTGGGATTAGATTTGGAAAGGCTAAACGCTAAGGGTTTGACGCAACTCTATACTTGCCTGCATACGATTTTTTACGCCCACCTTGGCAAGGATATTATGGACATGATTTTTTACCGTTGATAATTCAATGCACAGCGTTTTAGCAATCTCTTTGTTGGCTTGCCCAAGCGCGACCAACCGGGCAATCTCCTGCTCGCGCAAGGTTAGTAAATCAGGCCCGACCGCTCGAAAGCGGCTGCGGTCACGCTCACCGCTTGCAAGCCGAGGTGCAGATATCTGAGGATCTGCCACAGGGGTAATAGTTGGTTCCTCAATTTTCTTTTTTATTTTTCTTAAGTCTGTTTTGCCCATGTCGGCTTTTAGCGCCTTTAACATACATTGAGTAATGGTTGGTGGGCAGTGAATGGCGCCGGAATCACAGTGCAATACAGCATCAATCAGTTCTGCTATTGAAGACTGGCGCGTCATATACCCTGCCACCCCGGCGTAAGCGCAAGCCAACAATTCTTCGGCTTTAAACTCATAGGCCAAGGCAATAAAATGACATTGGGGTAAATCTTGCGACAGTTCATTTAACACGCCTAAGGAATTGGGAGTCGATATATCGAGCAACACAACACTCTCTGGAGTGCCCACCAAGGTATCACGCAGTTCAACAGCAGTGGACACGGATGCCACTATCGACATATCTGTTCGCTGGCACAACACCAAGGCCAGACTTTCGCGATACAGTTTTATTTCACTGGCAATGGCAAGCAACGGCATGCTGAACCCCCGCAGATGATTAAAGATTCGGCATTCCGCAACTTACAGCGACTGGTAGCAACATTATGCGCCAACCAGTATCGCGAATACCTGCGCTTTCCAACAAAAAAGGCAGCCACTATTTGCCGCCTCAGAAATAGACTACGCCTCAAATCTGTTACGTTCTGTGAAATATTTACTTATATCTCACAAATTATTTATGTTAGCGAAGCAATGATAGAACGGTCTGGATACCCATATCCGCAGCAAGACCTTAAATCAAAAAACAATCAAGACGAAGCAGTGATGCGTGTTTCAATTGCTGGAACTTCGTTGAGCATTAACCCGCCGTCCCAATATTTAACATGCTTTCTTAGCATTACTATCATATGCTCTATTCAATTGCACACACGTTTAGAAACTATAGCCTAACTGGCGGCATCTCGTTTGCTTCAACATACTTGATGATTTCGCCTACATTCCATGCACACTCCAAGGTGATGAGATACGGCTATCACATTGCGTATTGTTCGCGTTCATCTTTCACTGCCCGTGCACGTCCTTACATAAATTCTCCAACGAAGAGTCGTATTCAAAAGCCCTTGTTGCGAGTGGAGACCGAACATACATGCCCGGATGCCGATAACACGAGATGGCCAACAAGAAACGTAAATAGTCAGACGCACCTTCGGGAGAAAATCATCCTGCTTTCGAAAAAACCGGTGGCCATGGCGGGACGACATCCAGACAGCCTATTCGAATCGTCCAGCACGTTT
>JBNKFP010000314.1:0-2583 GCA_050289365.1 Cellvibrionaceae bacterium
GCTTGACCACCCCTACAGGCGCTTCCCCACATTGTGCCGACATTGGATTGCGGTAACCCATAACCACTGTGATCGCCGCGATCACTGACAAACTGGCGAGTAGAAAAAATCCTCCTACAAATTCAATGCCGTGGACATAGCCTCCGATATGAACCAACTCAGGTCCCAAAACAGCAGCGACCAAGCCACTCAACATCACCTTGGACGCAGCACGGCCGGCCTGGGCTTCGCTGACCAGCTCCATTGCCGCAAAACGGGTCTGTGCCACTATTGCCTGAGCCACCCCCATAAGCACTCCAGAGAGACAAAGCCAAAAAAATTGGCTATAGAGTATCGCCATAGCACCGAGTAGTGCCCCACCTAACAGCACAATGCAGGCAGCGACAAAAATGTA
This sequence comes from Cellvibrionaceae bacterium, assembly GCA_050289365.1. GTDB lineage: Bacteria > Pseudomonadota > Gammaproteobacteria > Pseudomonadales > Cellvibrionaceae > JBNKFP01. Next base: position 395 of record JBNKFP010000314.1, read on the forward strand.
TTTTCGCCCCCAAAGTCCCATCAATCTTATTGCAGGATAAACGGAAGTCGCCGCACCTAACACAAATAGCGCTATAGGCAGCGTCTTTAACGACTCAATTGGCGATAGACGATCCCCCATAATCCCGCCCGCAAGCACAAAGAAGGGGCCGCAGGGCATCAGCAAGGAAGCATAGGCTACCAAAACCCACAGTTTCCTAGGCATGGTCAATACTCAAGATAGAGATTTAAATGCACCGCTTAGCAGTGCACTGATCAAGAAGATCAAGACAAGCCCAATCGGGAAAGGGCTGTTGTATGAAAGGAACTTGTCGCTATACAGCGTCTGAGCCAGTTTCACCGGTACGGATACGGATCACTTCATCTAGACTCTGTATGAAAATTTTGCCGTCTCCAATTTTACCCGTTTGCGCGGCCTTTGAAATGGCATCTACGGCCAGCTCTACCATATCGTCTGAGACAGCCATTTCAAGCTTTACTTTCGGCAAAAAATCAACGACATATTCAGCGCCTCTATAGAGTTCAGTATGCCCCTTTTGACGTCCAAAGCCTTTTACTTCTGTGACCGTCATACCCTGCACACCAACTTCAGATAGTGCATTTCGCACGTCGTCTAGACGAAAGGGTTTGATTACGGCGGTTATTAATTTCATGACATTATCCTACGTTTTCTTATCATCACACTGGCCACCACTGTAGCCGGAGTTTCGCTTTAACAGTAACAATTCAGTCCAAAATCGCGCAGCAAAGGTGCTTCAGACCCCAACAATCCAATCGGTGATCCCATTACAGCGACTTACCAATGAAGCAATTTATAACATTATGGCAATAATTGACAGCATCGCCCGAGGAATTCAAGCCTCAGGGACATTTTCTAGACATTTTGAGAAGCGGTTTAAAAAAGAGGGGATAAAAAAAGGCCCCGACATGAGGCCGGGGCGCAATAGCTAAATTACATTTCGGGGAGACTATTTAGCTGTTACAAACTCAGGGTAAGCTTCCATACCGCATTCGGAAATGTCGACGCCTTCGAATTCTTCTTCTTCACTCACTCGAACGCCAATCACCGCTTTGAGTGCTAACCATGCAACGAGAGAGGTTACAAATACCCAGATGAAGATGGTTAATGCACCCACAATTTGACCGCCAAAGCTAGCGTCAGGATTGGTTAAGGGCACAGCCAATACACCCCAAAGACCAACAACACCGTGCACAGAAATGGCACCGACAGGATCATCGATTTTCAGTTTGTCGATGGCAAGAATGCTGAACACGACCAACACACCACCAACAGCGCCGATGATAGTAGCCACCAGAGGGCTAGGAGATTGAGGTGCGGCCGTGATAGCCACCAGACCTGCCAGTGCGCCGTTGAGTGCCATGGTCAAATCCGCTTTGCCAAACAACAAACGAGCAACGAGAAGCGCGGCGATCAGGCCGCCACTGGCTGCAGCATTGGTATTAACAAACACAACGGCAACTTCGTTGGCGGATGCAATGGAATCCAATGCCAAAGTGGAACCACCATTGAAACCAAACCATCCCAACCACAGAATGAAGGTACCCAATGTGGCTAAAGGTAAGTTAGCGCCTGGGATCGCATTGATTGAACCGTTTGCGCCGTATTTGCCTTTACGAGCACCGAGAATCAAGACACCCGCCAGCGCTGCAGAAGCACCAGCCAAATGCACAATGCCGGAACCCGCGTAGTCGCTGTAGTTTAAGCTGAACATGCCAAAGACTGACTTGCCGCCCCAAGTCCAGCTACCTTCCATTGGGTAGATGAAGCCGGTCATGATAATGGCGAAGGCCAGAAAAGCCCAAAGCTTCATACGCTCCGCTACGGCACCAGACACAATCGACATGGCTGTCGCGACAAACACGACCTGAAAGAAGAAGTCCGATGCGTTCGAGTAGGCATTTGCACCCTCACCCGCAAACTCAGCGTAAACCGCTTCCGCTAATTTATCTGCGCTTGCAGCGCCATCTAAAGCAATTCCATCTAAGAAGAAACCACCGCCGTACATCAACTGATAACCGCAAATCAGATACATAGTACAAGCGACCGCAAAAAGTGCGATGTTTTTGGTTAAAATTTCCGTCGTGTTTTTGGCGCGGACGAGACCGGCTTCGAGCATTGCGAAGCCCGCCGCCATCCACATAACCAGTGCGCCCATGACCAGGAAATAA
>JBNKFP010000315.1:0-2565 GCA_050289365.1 Cellvibrionaceae bacterium
GGCCTAACGGCTTCCCTCCTTCCAAGCAAATTTCGGGGGTCGGCCTGACGAGGCGTCCCTGCCTCGCCATGCCTCAAACGAACGTCCTCGGCAACTGCTCCTGCGTTGCTCTAACTCCTGCATCCATGCAGTCGTGTTCGTTTGACCCAGAAAATGCACTCTCCACTCGGCAAGAAAAAGGGGATTTTTAAGCTTCGTAAGTAAATACGCTTAAATCTTCAGTTAGGTACTTCTTTTGTCATTCATCCCTAAAAACAAAAAATAAAAACATAGAAAATTTAAAACGAATCAAATTAAAAACACCCAAGTTAGAATCTAGGCCCAGGGCCCCCTAAAGCAGCCGACTGGAAAGTAAATTTTGGGGGTTAATTGCACAGGACGTGCAATTAAGGCATGTCGAGGCAGGGACGCCTCGTCAGGCCGACCCCCGAAATTTGCTTGGAAGGAGGGAAGCCGTTAGGCCTGCGATCGGGGGTGTCCTTTGTGTTGGTTACTTATATTTGGACAAGCAAATATAAGTAACTCGCCAGCAGGCGAAACCCCAGCGAGAAAAACTGTAAAATATAAAAACTAGGGCACAGAGCTTGGAAGCGCATGCGTTCACGCAATACCGTCTCAAACTTGTGGATTACGTATATTTCAATTTATTGGATTTTACAAAAAGACATAAAATTTTTAATTTGTGACCTCGCCTGCAGCGCAACAAAAAAACCGAATCCCGACTGATCGTTCCATTTCCATCTCGTCGTAATACTCGCTGATTGACCTGAGGGCAAAAATTTTCTTTGCCAATACCACGAACTAACCAGCGCAAATATTGAGGTGAAATATGAACAAGGGGATTCAAAAAATAATTCGGCTAAATAGCCTTCTGATGTTAATACTGGTGTTGACCGGCGGTTTATCCGGTTGTGAAAACAACGATTCTAAAAGCGGAAAATCCTACACCAACTCAATGAGTTCATCTTCCTCCAGTAGCATGGCCATGGAAAAAAATATTGTGGAAAAGGCGGTGGACGCTGGCAGTTTCACTACTTTAGTGAGTGCATTGCAAGCTGCGGGACTGGATGACGACCTGGCTGCAAGTGGGGCGAACTTAACGGTCTTTGCACCAACCGATGCCGCTTTTGCTGCATTGCAAGCCAGTATGTCCGCGGAAGAATACACCGCGCTTACCAGTGGCGATGGCTTCGCCAATATTTTGCTTTACCACGTGTTGCCAGCAGAAGTGGATGCTGCCGCAGCAATCGCGGCAGATGGTGCGCTAGTGGAAACCTTAAACGGTGCCAAAGTCGCGGTATCCGTAATGGACGGCAGTGTATACATTAACGATGCCAAGGTTGTGAATGCGGATATAGCCGCAAGTAATGGCATTATTCATGTCATTGATAAGGTGATATTGCCACCACAGCAAACCATTACCGACATAGTCGTAGAGGGCGATGATTTCTCGACTTTGGAAGCTGCAGTAACGACCGCGGGCTTGGCATCAACACTGGCGGGTGAGGGTCCATTCACCGTATTTGCGCCAACCAATGCCGCTTTCGCTAAGCTCGGGCAAGCGACCATTGAAGCCGTGTTGGCCGACAATACTCTGCTCACCAATATACTGACATACCACGTAATTTCCGGTGAAGTGGCCGCAGCAGATGCGGCTGCAGCGGTTGGCAATGAAGTGGATATGTTAAATGGCGAGAAAGCTAAAATAACGGCTGTCGATAATTCGCTCTACATTGATGGCGCTAAAATATCTGTTACGAATGTATTGGCCAGCAATGGAGTTATTCATGTGATCGATTCGGTTATGAAGCCAATGGACGTAGCCGCGACCGACGGTAATATTGTCGACATACTCGCTGCCGATGATCATTTCTCAACCTTGGTGACTGCAGTTGGTGCCGCCAATTTGGCCGCGACATTATCTGGAGCGGGGCCCTTTACGGTATTTGCGCCAAGCAATTCCGCATTTGCAAAATTGCCTGAAGGAACCTTGGAGTCTCTGCTTGCAGACATACCCGCGCTGACCAATATTTTAACCTATCACGTATTGAGTGGCGAGGTGGATTCCACTGCTGCGGTATCGGCTGCAGGTTCAAGCGTGACTATGGTAAACGGCAGTGACGCTGCAGTAACCATGGATGGCACGGGCCTATTTATTGCTGGAGCGAAAATTGTGATGACCGATATAGTGGCCAGTAATGGGATTATTCATGTGATTGATACGGTAATGCTTCCATCGGAATAAAATAAGGAAATGAATTGGTGTAAAAGCGGATGGTTCCTTCAATAGGAATCATTCGCTGATTTAAGCTGTTTGCTGGCGATGTTGAAAGGGCCACCACTGATTTTCATATACTGCAATAGTTTAGCGACATTTTCCGGCAGTGAATCGTATTCTCAACTTAGGGTTAATTCAGGTGCTGTTGCGGCTTATACGGTGAATCAATGCCGGTAAAAAGAGGGATAAGGCCTGCTCTCGCTTTTCGATAAAGTCCTTTGCTATCTCGTTGTTCGCACACGCGCGAAGGTGTGCTCATAAAGATTTCCACAAAAGAATTTTTGTTT
>JBNKFP010000316.1:0-2552 GCA_050289365.1 Cellvibrionaceae bacterium
ATGTCAGTATTAAGCAATTCGCTTCGCTGATATTTTACCGATTGGTACAGTTCCGCCATGACAACTTTTTCCTCGGCTATCATTTTGCATTTGCCATCGAGAATTTTTAACATCACCGTAATGGCGCAGTCTACCTCTATAGGGGTAAGAGGATGTAAATTAAGCCAATCTGCAAGTTTTTTTGTGCTCATGAGTTTAGAGTTCGCGCGTAGTCGAGCAGTGATTCTTCTATGGCTTCGTAGGCGTAATCGGCAACCGAGAGCACGCCGATTTTGGCCAGCTTTTCAACTGGGCCATCGCCAATTTTTGCGGAAAAGACCGCGTAACAGTCATTTATAGTGGCAAGAATTTTTTCCATAGCCGTTTTGCTGCCGGTATGCCCGTGGCAATATTTTTCGACGTTGCGTTTTTCTAAAAGTAGGGCTTGTTGTTCGGAGATCACGTACACCCAAAATGTGTCTGCATGACCAAAGTGTAAATTCACCGAAATACCATCTTTACTGGCAATAGCAATTTTAAGGTCTTTAGCCGACACGTCCAATCTCCATTCCACGAAAAATACTGCACCGTTCAAAGACTTCTAAGGTGGGTTGAACCGATTTGTATTGACAGTATTTGGCGACCAATTTGGTGAGTCCTTTGATATCCCGGCCACAGGCATTTGCGAAGGTATGAGACAAGGTGGCGATTAAATCCCCGCTGACATCAAGATTGAATTGTTCTGTCATGACTTGCCAAATGCGTTTGCGGTCTTCCAGTTCTGGAGGCTGGTATTTAATGAGGGCAATACAGCGACTGACAATGGCTTCATCGATATCGCCGACTCGATTCGTGGTTAAGAATAGTAAGCCATTAAAATATTCGAGGACTCTTAAAAATACACCGACTACAGCATTGGCTGCGATATTGTCATCCCTTCGTTTGATATAGACATCCGCTTCGTCTATTAACATGACTGCTCCCCAGCGCTGGGCACGGGTAAGTGTATCTTTTAACGCTTTTTCCATTTCAGTGACGTTTAAACCGAGTTGTCCCGAATGGACTCGGTAGAGAGGGCGCTTTATGATTTCAGAATAAACTTCAGCTGTTAAAGTTTTACCTACCCCCGCAGGACCGGCGCATAGGACGGTGGTGCCGCCGGATTTTCCCTCGACTATATCATCCATAAGAACATCCATTTCAGCTGTCAAAATATCAATCAGATCCGTTTGTTCCGGAGGTAACACCAACTTGTCTTTCAATTCTGGCTGATAAACATATTCCTGCATGTCGTCAACATGCACCCACAAATGGTGATGTAGCTCCAAATGAAACATTAGAATATAGCCGTGCACTGGAAGTTCGGTAAACATACCTTCGGGAATTTCTTTTTGTGCTTGTTCTGTGGCTTTTTCAACTTTATCGTTGTAATTCATGCTGCGACCGGCCTTGCGCAGATATTTGTCCAGTATGTTTCCCGGAGCATCAAGCGTGAGTTCACGATTTTGTAGAATTTCTTCATCGTTGACCAATTTTGCCCAGCCGCCACCAGACGACAGAACGACTAAGCTTTTACGTGACCAATCTTGATTGCGGTGAGATGCGCTAGGATCTTCCGCAAAAATACCCGTGCCTTGAGCAATGAACTGGCGGCCATAGTCTGAACGCCAGGCAAAATATTTAGCAGTTGAAGCATCGTAAGCGGCAATCAATTCAGGCGTTTCCCGTAAATAGCCTTTGGCGGCAAATATTTCGGGGATGCTGTTGCCATCAATGTTTTTTTCTAAAATGCTGATGGTGCTAGCGGCTATTTTGCCAAGGGAGTTGGTTTTTAATTCAATTAGAAGGCGCCCAGTTTCTTCTTCCCCAGGGGGGGTAAAGTCGATACGTGTGACCAAATAGGCTAGGGGTTTGCCGGCAGAGTTAGCCTTGAATAGCCAACCGCGAATGGCATTCTCGGTGAGATAGCGAGTAACCTCAGGCAGCATTTTTTCGAGATCGCCTTTGCCAAATTTCGGCTCGTTGGCGCTAATCGCTGTTTGCAGCGTGGTGATTTGGGCCACCTTTCCCAACATGGCTGGGCCGGCTTGCTCATACAAATTTTTTAAATAAGTCATTTGCTCGGTATTAAAGCGTTGAAAAGACACTTCTGCTCGATTGCCGAATTTTAATTGCTCTGCCAAAAAGTCCAGTTCAGAAAAGTGGCTGACCATGGCTTCTACATAGGTTTTTTCCAATTGAAATTTCATGCCTGCCTCGGCCATTGTTTGAATAGAGTTTCGTCGGCGGTGTAACAGGTTTCACCTAGGGCACTGGCAACCGCCGGATGAGTAATTTTTCCACAGGCTACATTGAGCCCAGCCATGAGATGGGGGTCGTTCTTTAGTGCCTGCACATCTTGGTTAGCCAATGAGAGCACAAAGGGCAGGGTGGCATTGGTTAACGCCCAGGTTGAGGTTTTGGCGACTGCGCCAGGCATGTTGGCCACACAATAGTGAACGATATCTTCGACGACATATGTTGGGTTTTGATGCGTAGTAGGTTTGCTTGTCCCAAAACAGCCCCCTTGATCA
>JBNKFP010000317.1:0-2548 GCA_050289365.1 Cellvibrionaceae bacterium
ATCTTGAGTCTGTAAAATTGCAGCGCAACCGGCATCCAAAATACGGGTCGTCATATCGGCACGCTCTAGGTTGCGACCAAGACGCAGAAAATCCCAAGCTTCGTCGTGATTCATTGTGCCGTAAAGCAACCCATTAATACTTTGACAGCCGCGAATAATTCCCTCGATCACCTCCGGACGCTGGCCTCGATTGACCGCTTTTTGCACATTGGCGGAGACAAAAATATTCAGTTCGTTAATTAACTCCCAAGCCTCCGCTGGGACCACGTCGCGAGTGGTTCGCACATTTTCACGTACAGCATTCAGCGCACTGACCATCGACATGGGATTGGCTGCATCCCCCAATAAAAACTTGATCACATTGCGCTCATCCTGAATTTTATAACGCTCGTCAAAGGTTTCCTGCAGGCTATTGAGAATCACTAAATTAAACCATCCCAAATTGACACCTTTGGGTAAATCCAATAATAAGTTGGCATAAACGCCTACCAAGCGCGCTGTATTTTCCACCCGCTCGATGTAGCGTGCAGTCCAATATACTCGTTCGGCAACTTTAGAAAGCATCAGTAGGTTACCTCCGTATCCACAATCCAAGTATCTTTACTGCCACCACCTTGCGAGGAATTCACCACCAGCGAGCCTTTGCGCATGGCCACTCGGGTCAATCCACCTGTGGTGACATAAATATCAGACGACTGCAAAATAAAAGGACGTAAATCCAAGTGACGAGGCTCCACTAAATTATTGCCGACGAGAGTCGGCGCAGTTGATAAGGCTAAAGTTGGTTGAGCAATGTAATTACGCGGGTTGGATTTGATTAATTGAGCAAATTCCGCCCGCTCCTTTTTGGTTGAATGAGGGCCGATCAACATGCCATAGCCGCCGGATTCATTGGCCGGTTTTACCACCAATTTGTCCAAGTTTGCCAACACATACTCGCGCTGCTTGTCGTCGTAGCAGAGAAACGTTTCTACATTCGGAACAATCGGATCTTGGTCGAGATAGTATTTGATGATTTGCGGAACAAATGCGTACACGACTTTGTCATCCGCGACGCCGGCGCCGGGAGCGTTTGCCAAAGCCACATTCCCTGCGCGCCAAGCGCGCATCAGCCCGCGCACACCCAGCACAGAGTCTGGTATAAACGCTTCTGGGTCAATAAAGAGATCGTCAATACGCCGGTAGATCACATCAACGCGCTCCAATCCAGCAACCGTTTTCATAAAAACACAGTCATCCTGGACGATCAGGTCATTTCCCTCTACCAGTTCCGCGCCCATTTGTTGCGCTAAATAAGCGTGTTCAAAATAGGCCGAATTGAATATCCCTGGGGTAAGCACCACCACCACGGGTTGCTTAATCTTGCGCGGCGACAATGACGCCAGCATATCAAACAATCTCTCGGGGTAATCATTCACGGGCTCTATATGAATTTTTTCGAAGAGGTCTGGCAAGACGCGCTTAGTAATCGCGCGATTTTCTAACATATAGGCAACGCCCGATGGCACCCGCAAGTTATCTTCAAGCACATAAAACTCTCCATCTTTATCGCGCACCAAATCAGTGCCGCATATGTGTGCCCACACCCCAAAAGGGGGCGACACCCCAACACATTCTGGCCGGAAATTTTTTGATTGCTTGATGATGTACTCGGGGACCACGCCATCTTTTATGATTTTTTGATCGTGGTAAAGATCGTCAATGAACATGTTTAGTGCCTGCAGTCGCTGCTTTAAACCCGCTGCAGTTTTGTCCCACTGTTTTTTGGCAATGACTCTCGGCACTATATCAAAGGGCCAGGCCCGATCGATATTGCCCTCCTCTGTGTAGACCGTAAAAGTAACCCCCATTTCTCTGATGGTCGCCTCTGCCGCCTGCCGCCGCTGCTCAAGCTCACCATCCTGCAAGGATTTTAAAAAAGAGATTAGCCGTCTAGCCGGTTTGCGAGGATTGCCTGCGGGGTTGTAAAGCTCATCGTAAAAATCCGCTGGCGAGTATTCGCTCCAGTTGATCGTCATATAGTGACTTCCGAATTAGATAATGCAGTCTTATGAAAAAACTGCTGAACGTTTGTTTTTTTGCAGCGCCTTGACTTGGCACTTGCGGCTCTTTTTCCAATGTGTTTTTGCAATAATGCAGTGTTCTGATTCACCATCGCTGGATATTTAGGCACAAGCAAACAGTTTTCGTGCCAAGGCCCACTTTTTTACAATAATTATCTGAGCTACTGCAGGGTATAACGAAGATCGAGCCCGCGCAATTCACATTTGCGAACAAGTGGGTATAGGCAGCCCCCCTCACCGCCATCAGTCCCAGCGCCAAATTCAACACAAATATTTATGCGCCAAATTTGTTTGTTTACAAGCGCCTAGCCTGTGCTAACTTTAATGGGTAGATGTTCAAATAGCTGGCCATAAAATGCCCCGGTGCCAGCAAGTAAGCGGAATATTAAACATGATTTGTATTGCCAATAGAAATAACCGTTTGGTTAAATCGGTCGCCAAGGCTTGCGCAATGAACCGAGAATTCTATGTGTTAGCTTGTTTCG
>JBNKFP010000318.1:0-2510 GCA_050289365.1 Cellvibrionaceae bacterium
GGCAACGGCGATAATAAACGCGCCAAAAAACCAGTTTGCCACGTAAATATGAGAGGTCTTACGCTTCAATATTGTGCCAAAAAACACGATGGCGTAAGCGACCCAAACTAAAGTAATGGCAATATCGATTGGCCACTCAAGCTCGGCGTACTCTTTAGCGGAGGTATAACCGAGCGGCAAAGTGATCGCCGCTGACACTATAATGAGTTGCCACCCCCAAAAAGTGAAGGGGATTAAAAATCCACCAAACAGTGCTGTTTGACAAGTCCGCTGAACCACGAAATACGAGGAAGCAAACAAGGCACAGCCACCAAAGGCAAAAATAACCGCGTTGGTGTGTAATGGCCGCAGCCGACCAAAATGGCTGTAAGGTTGTAATATGTTGTTGAGTTCCGGCCACATTAACTGGGCGGCAAGTAAAACTCCCACACCCATGCCAACAACGCCCCAAACAATGGTCATTATGCTGAACTGACGCACCACATGGTAATTGTATTTGGGGGGAGAAGACGCGGTTGCCACATCGCTGCTCATAGTATTTTCCCAATGGTTAAAAGAATAAATCGAAGACGAACAGCCGTTATCCGTTCAACTGCTGAAAAACGTTTAAATGATAGTCCACAAATCGAAAGCAATGCTTCACATTTCAATTACTTGAAAATCAAATCGAAAGTATAGAGAACGCCAAAAGAATACACTTGACTGGTATCAAAGCCGTGGCACATTTAACCACTCTTTTTCACCATCGAATGTCACTTAACGCATTCGCTAAAAGTTATAGCGAACACCGATACTGATTCGGTGCTGGCTGCTGCTACCGAAGGCCAGATCGCAGAAACCACTAAAATCTTTATTCATCCACATATTGACCCCCGCGCCGAGAAAAGTGACGTCTTTTCCGTCAATCGTTTCATAGGTCATAAATCCTTTTACTTCTGTGCCAAGAATCGGGATGGTGCGCAATCCTGCGGTAAAGCCTGCGCCGAGATATTCATCCCATGGATAGTTGGCCAATATCGCCGTTGCATGTCCATAAACACTCGACTGAGCACCAAACTCATAGTGCATACCAAGACCACCCTGGGTCTTGGTAATACCACACCAGTTATTGCTGGTTTGGTCGTCATGGGAAGCGACGGCGTAGTACCATTCGTTGAGTGGTACGCTGATGCTCAATTGAATACCGCCCTGGGTGCAGTTGGCGCCATTGCGCTCAACCTTATCGCTACCATACCCCAAACTCACATAGGTAAAATTGGGTGCGGCGCTTGCAGCAGACGCAAGCAAGCACAATAAAACGGCAACACATACAGGTCTAAAATTCATAGATCAACCCCAAGATTTATTCGCTGACAGCAGTCGAGTGCTCGGTATTGTAATTGGGCACAAAAAGCCCAAAGTAATTACAACAAATTACGACCTTTTTGAGCTGCGATACGCATACGCAAAGCATTCAGCTTAATAAAGCCCTCTGCATCCTTCTGATTGTAGGCACCAGCATCATCTTCAAAGGTGGCTATTTTTTCGTCGAACAAACTGTTACTGGAACGACGTCCCACGGCGGTGACACTGCCTTTGTACAATTTGATGCGCACATCACCATTAACAAAAGTTTGTGACTCATCAATGGCTTTTTGAATCATCAACCGCTCCGGAGACCACCAATAGCCGTTATAAATCATTTCAGCGTATTTGGCGATAAAGGAATCTTTCAGATGAGCCACTTCTCGATCCAAGGTTATCGATTCTATGGCGCGGTGCGCTTTGAGCATGATCGTACCGCCCGGCGTTTCATAACACCCGCGGGATTTCATGCCGACATAACGGTTCTCAACGATATCCAAACGGCCCACACCATGAGCTCCGCCCATCTTATTTAATGTAGCCAGAACTGTAGCGGGAGACATCGCTTCGCCATTGATGGCGACGATATCACCTTTTACGTAAGTCAGTTCAACATACTCGGGCTTGTCTGGGGCCGTTTCGGGGGATACGGACCAGCGCCACATATCTTCTTCGGCTTCCGCCCAAGGGTTTTCCAGAATACCGCCCTCATAAGAAATATGGAGCAAATTGGCGTCCATCGAATAAGGAGATTTTTTCTTGTTCTTAGCGAAATCCACGGGAATATTGCGCTCTTCACAATAGGCCATAAGGGTTTCTCGGGAGGTGAGATTCCATTCGCGCCATGGTGCGATGACTTTTATTCCAGGCTTCAGGGCGTAAGCACCCAGCTCAAATCTCACTTGATCATTGCCTTTGCCGGTCGCTCCGTGGGAAATGGCATCAGCGCTCGTTTCGTTGGCAATTTCGACCAGACGTTTTGCGATCAATGGTCGCGCAATGGAGGTGCCGAGCAGATACTCGCCTTCGTAAATGGCGTTCGCACGAAACATAGGGAATACAAAATCGCGTACAAATTCTTCACGTAGATCATCAATATAGATTTCTTTGACGCCCAGAGCCTTGGCTTTTTCTCGTGCGGGTTCAACTTCTTCGCCTTGACCGAT
>JBNKFP010000319.1:0-2468 GCA_050289365.1 Cellvibrionaceae bacterium
TGGGGGACCACAACTTAGACCGGATAAAAGCTTTAGCGCAATGCATGTAGACCTCACGCACTTTAACAATTAGGACCGCTTTTGCAGGACGATTATTGACCTGCATTTTCGAGCAAAGATCCGCATCAAGGGTTAAGCGCGCTTCGCCATTAATCCTAAGGGTTTCATTCATACCAGGAATCATAAAGATGAGCCCCACTCCAGGGTTCTCGATAATATTTCCCCACGTGTCGAGCCGGTTGTTTCCTGGTCGATCGGGAATGGCGAGAGTATTGTTATCAAGAATTTTAACAAAGCCGGGGAAATCACCTTTGGGGGATACGTCTCCGTTACCTGATGCGTCCTGAGATCCAATTAGCAAAAAAGGGGATTTCTCAATGAAGAGGCGAGAATGCTTATCTATTATTCGAAGAACTTTCCTGACCGCAACATCGTGCGTTGCTTCGAACGCGCATCTAAGCTCTTCGCGAGTGGTGATATAGTCCATTTCAGTTCCCTGTATTTTTTATTTTTTGATGCATGCCTAATGGCACTTTTAGTTCATTCCCCAACTTCTTTTGGTGCAAAATTTAAGCTGCCTACCATTTGTTATTCAGCCTAAATTTGGAATTGACAATACAAACGAACAAGACGAGAAGTCAACAGGATAAAACTCTCCAAAGCAATTTTGGACTTTTATAGTATTACTTTTTATACCACCCACTACTGAAACATAGCCACTTGCAAACGTCGCATGACCGACCGCTTTTTACTTTGATGAGATTGCATACGCTGCAAAATATCCGCCAGTACATGTACAGCCATATCAATGTGCGGTCCCTTATTCAGCATTACACATTCGGCTCTGTGGCCCATGGCTGCGTCACTGATTTCAGCTCGCGAGGGCAAACCGTCTTTTGCGAGAGATTCCAGTACTTGTGTAGCCCAAATAACCGGGACATGAGCCGCTTCACACAGCCATAATATTTCCTCCTGCACCTCTGCCATTCGCTCAAAACCGCATTCTACGGCTAAATCCCCGCGGGCAATCATCACTCCAGAGCTTGGCCAAGACATGACAGAAAGCAACAGTTGGGGCAGATTGACAAAGCCCTGACGGGTTTCAATTTTTAATACTATGCCTGGGCGACGGTCCCCGTGTTCCGCTAGCAATACTTTTAATTGTTCTATATCAGCAACCTTATTAACAAATGATAATGCAACCATGTCCGCATGCTGGGCAACAAATTTAAGATCTTCGCGATCTTTTGCTGAAAGGGCTGGAATATTCAATTGAGAATCGGGTAAATTTATTCCTTTATCTTCCCGCAGGATTCGCCCCTGCGAGCGCACTTTGGTAATCCGCACAGCAATCTGGCTGGCTGCAACATGTTCGATGATTCCGCCAATTTTTCCGTCGTCCAGCCAGATGCTCTCACCTTGTTTTACCTGTTTTAGAACTTCAGGCAAAGTACAGCCGATTCGTGCCGGGCGCAATACACGTCCGGCACTATCATAGCTCGCCGCGGTACCCAATATTGGTTCACGGGTAACGATTAAAGTATCGTCCAACAGCAGAGGTATTCCCCCCGCTTGTGGTGGCACGCCCGAGATGACAGTGGAAGTTTGATCTTCCCTGCGAATGAGCAGCTGACCATTGGCAACGTAAGCCGTATCATTCGCTTCCAGCCACACTCCCTGTTCACTGATATCAACCACCAGCCAAGACCGCTTTGCCGCGCGGGTATCTCGCAAGGTCACTTTATCTTGCAAGCGTAAACCCTTCATCCAAGTATGATCCACCCGTAATGAAGCATCGGCCTGGCTCGGCGCGACGTGAGGATCATCATCAGCACTCAACCAAATTCTCGCATTGGCCACAACCCAGCCGTACACATTGCGCTTAGGTTTGATTTTTAGCACTTCAACCCCAGGCTTTAACGGACCAGTGCGCAGTTTGGGGCCGGCTAGATCCATGGCGATGCGACATGGCTTCTTCAATAGATTTTCCGCTCTACGCAAATTTTCGATCATTTTTAACCATATTTCAGGCCCATCATGAGCACAATTTATGCGCATGCAATCCATACCCTGCTCTAAAAGACGGTGGATTAAAGTGTATTCCGTCGCGGCTTCGGTGGGCATAGTGACCATGATTCGTACTTGGCGTGCCGGATCTTGAACGCCCAGCAGCAGACTGCTGTGGTGTACTAGCGTAAGCTGACCATTGAGAAAATCGATTTTACTTTCACGTCTCTGACTGTGCTCACCAATCAACTGCTCCAAGATATTTAAAATTTTATCAATATTGGATAGCACACAGGATTCGGAGCCCCCCAGGGAAGACAGCCCCATGGCGGTGAGACGATTTTGAATTGACCGCAAGTCGTGGCGACGTAAACTCAAATAGTGCAGCAGGTTCACCGCACTCTCTTTAAAATCCTCGTGAATATGAGTCAGAGGAACTATTGGATAGTCCCCGTCCTTTT
>JBNKFP010000320.1:0-2461 GCA_050289365.1 Cellvibrionaceae bacterium
CGCGCTGTGTCATGAGCACCGTATCGGTCATCCCTGAGCCAATTTCGGCCACATAAATCTCGCACTCGGTGATGCCGGACTTCTTCAGGTGGAACTTGGCCTTGTCCGGATCAAATGTTCTCTGTGCCAGTGTATCACAATGATCCGGGTATGAACCACAGTGTGTTAGAAGAGTACCAGGCTTTGGGGTATCCCATTTTATCCATGCGCTCCATTCCCAAATCGAAAGACTATTTAAACCGCTTTTTCACCGAGGACCTAGCCAAAAAACACGTTGACAGCCCTTTGGAAATTCATGATATCTGGCCGGAAAATTACAGTGTCAATAGCGTCCAAAAAGTATGGGCGGCAAAATTCGCCGCACGCCACCCCAATGTCGCGGTATTGGATTTATCCAGCTTTAAATGTGGTCACGATGCGCCAACCTATGGCCTTGTAGACCGTATTATGGAAGCGTCTGGTTCGCCTTATTCGGCAATGCACGATATTGATGCGAACAAACCTTCCGGATCCATCAAAATCCGAGTTAAGACTTACGGCTATACCTTGAGTCTCGCTGAGGAAAGATTAGAAGATTCGGCGCAACGCCACCAAGAACTTGAACGGGTAATGGTGGAAAAACGTCTGCAGCTATTGGAATCCGCGCCCGAAAAAATTAAGCAAGATGAGGTCTATCTCAATGAGCTTGGTAAATGGCGCAGTCGCTATCAGCAATTGAGCCGCGGTGTCGAAAAACAAGCAGAACAACTGAATAACCTAGTTTCCATTCAACCACAACAACTGATTGCGGCTGTTGAAATCGATTAAGGAGTGAGCCATGACCAACCATAATCTGCACGCCTCTGAAAAGTCTGAGTCTGCTGTGGACTACTTGAATGAAGTGGAAGAGAGTTTGCGTAAAATTGAACAGCAAGAAAGAGAACATTTGCAGCTTGTCAGTGAGACCAAAGAGCAGTGGCGAGATTTAAATCCGACCCGTTTTACCGCTGCAGACCGCGCTCATACTACCGTATTACACGCCGGCTTAACCATGGCTCACGACCTGTTTATTCAGTCTGCATTCCGCGGCCTTGGGTATAAAGTGGACGCAATGGATGTGCCTGATGTAAAGGCTTTGCAGTTCGGCCGCGAGTTCGGCAATCGTGGCCAGTGTAACCCGACCTATTTTACCGTGGGCAACCTCGTTAAAAAATTGAAAGCACTGGAAGCCAGTGGTATACCCAAGAAAGAGATTATCGAAAACTATTTATTCGCCACTGCCGGTTCCTGCGGTCCTTGCCGCTTTGGTACCTACGTGACCGAATATCGTAAAGCGCTGCGCGATGCTGGTTTTGAAGGATTTCGTGTCATTCTCTTTCAGCAGTCCGGTGGCGTCAAGCAGGCGACTGGCGAAGAAATGGGTCTGAAAATTGACACGACGTTTTTCTTAACCCTGTGTCGCGCGATTTTGTTGGGTGATGTGTTAAACGCGATGATGTATCGCATCAGGCCATACGAAGTCAATGCGGGCGAGACCGATCGTGTGATTCAGATGGCCAAAGTGCGCATCGCTCACGCAATTGAAAATCGCAAAAGCTTATTAAAACCCTTGTGGCAAACACGTAAAGAGTTGGCCGCAATCAAGGTGGATCGCAGTCGTATTAAGCCAAGAGTCGCCATTATTGGTGAATTTTGGGCGATGACCACGGAAGGCGATGGCAATTATAAAATGCAGCGCTTTTTAGAGCAGGAAGGTGCGGAAGTCGACGTGCAATTGGTTGCGAACTGGATTGCCTATTTGATCTGGGGATTGAAGTACGACACCGTGCAGCGAGCAAAACTTAAGGGAGTGGATCGCGGTTTGGGAGAGGGCAGCGGGGGCAGTAAATTTGCCTTGGAAAATGTTAATGTCGGCAAAAAATTGTGGATGGTACGCATCGGTGACAAAGTCCTTCGCGGTACCTTCCAGTTTTATGCCAAATTGCTCGGTCTGCGCGATTATCATTTACCCGATATGGATCATATTGCCGAAATCAGTCATACCTTTTATGACAACAATTTGCGTGGCGGTGAAGGCCATATGGAAGTGGGCAAATTAATTCACAATGTTGTGGATCAAAAAGTGAATATGACCCTCAGTATCAAACCTTTTGGGTGTATGCCTTCCAGTGCGGTTTCCGACGGTGTGCAATCGCTGATCACCGAACTTTATCCCGCCGCAATATTTTTACCGATAGAAACCAACGGTGACGGTGCCGTCAATGTTTATAGTCGCGTGCAAATGCAATTGTTTAAAGCGCGCTTGGCCGCCGAAAAAGAAGTTAAAGAAAAGTTGGAGAAGCAGGGCTGGACCCTGGAGCAGTATCAGCAGAAAAGGATTCCACTAAAAATTGTTTCCGAGGTTTCCGTCTCAGGCACCAGACACGAGGTAAGGATGACAGTCGAGAACAAGTCGAGGAAATCAATAGCAGAAAGCACACAA
>JBNKFP010000321.1:0-2444 GCA_050289365.1 Cellvibrionaceae bacterium
GCTCAAACCCGCTTTTTTTCTCCGAAGGAAATAGCTGAAAGCATGAGCCAAAATCTGGATATATTGCAGGTCGGCACACGTGGTCTTAGCCAACGCCATCAAAGCATTCAGGCTGTGTTCGATGTCTCCTGGCAAAGCTTAAAGCCAGAAGAACAGCAAATTCTGGCTCAATTATCCATCTTCTCTGGTGGGTTTACCCGCCATGCCGCCGAAGCAGTTGTTCGGGCAAAAACGCATCATCTCTCTACGTTGATAGATAAATCGCTGATCAACAGTAACATAGGACGGTTAGAGTTGCATACCTTGATCCGGCAATTTGCGGCTGAGAAGCTGGCCGAGATACCAAAGTTGGGTCAACAGGCTAAGCACCGCCATTTTGAATATTATCGACATCTTCTCGAGCAAACAATTTCAGATTGGGAACGCTCATACGAGCTTACCACGACGGACATTTTGCGACCTGAGGTCGAAAACTTGCGCTCCGGCTGGAAATGGATCCTAACGCAAGCTGATTGGGACGAAGCAACAGCCTATATAGACAATTTTGGGCAATTTTTCAACGTTCGGCGTCGACTCCCTGAAATAATTGAACTATTGAATCAGACCCTGCAGATGAGCCAGATAGCCACCCCTCCAGCTGACCATATTTATCAAGCCCACTGGGAGCGTTTGCTGGGTGACTCTTACATATCAATGAGTCAGATGGGCAATGGCTTTGAACATTGCCAGCAAACACTCCGTTTCTTGGGTTCAGAGTTGCCGGATGGGAATATGAGTTTGATATCGGGTGTGTTTCTTCAACTGGGCATTCAAACAGTACATCGGGTCTTCCCGACATATAATTGGGGCCGTCGCACAGAGAAGCTAAACGAGATACAAGAGTTATCTTATGCTTACGAGAGATTGGCCTATTGGGGATTGGTAGAGCAGCAGGCTTTCCTATCTCTTTATTGTGGTTTGCGCTCGCTAAATCTTGCTGAAACGGCAGAGTTGGTCGATTTGATGGCGCTTGGCTATGCCTTCGTCGGCAATGGTTTTGGGTTGATCCCGTTGCGTGGCTTAGCCGAGTCTTACCTGAAACGGGCCGAGAGACTCAGCTTTGAGCAAGATTCGCCTACTGTTCACGGCAAGACTTCGGGGTATGGAGCAGTCTATTATGCTGGTGTCGGCCAGTGGAGAAAGGTTAATACATATGTTCGCCGGGGCACGGAGGCAGCGATTAAGCTTGGAAACCATTTTGACAAAGAACTTATTTGGGTCCATGAATTGAATGCGGCTTTCTGGCAAGGCCAGTTCGAAAACAGTCTTGAGATTACCCGTCGCCTACGAGACTCAACTCACCAGCGGGGTGATATTGGATTTGAAGCAGCTGCGATGTATTGGGAAGCGCTTTTGCTCCTCAAGCTGAGGGGGCATGACAGTGAAGCGGTCATCGCCTTACTAGAAGAGGCAGAGGACGCTCCTGTAGAGGCAATGAATCGTTTTGATTATATTATCATTTACGCAACGTTAGCTCAGGCTCATTTGTGTCAAAACCAGCTGGAGTTGGCCCGAAAAGCAGCTGATCAGGCAATGAAGTTGATTAAGGAGAGTGATCGGCCTACTTACTCCGGCGTTCTCCATGGTTATGCCGGGGTTACGGCCGTATATTTGGCATTATGGGAGGCGCAGGCTGCAGCTAGTGTCGATACTCAACTCCCGTTGTTAGCGCGCCAAGCATGCAAAAACCTGCATGGTTTCGCCAAGATCTTTCCAATCGGCAAACCGGGCGCTTTTCTTTACCAAGGGCTGCACGATTGGCTGTCTGGCAAGCCTCAAAAAGCACACCAAGCTTGGCAAAAAAGTCTGGAATATGCCAAGGCACTAGCGATGCCCTTTGATGAAGGAATGGCCCATTATGAAATTGCCCGGCATTCATCTTCTGATGATGCGGCTCGGCAAGTGCATTGCAAAGAAGCTATCACCATTTTTGCCGAACTTGAGGTTGGTTATAATCTTGAACGAGCGAAGAGGTTAGTCTGACATACCATTTCATTCGCCGCGACCTGCACAATTTGCTACGCTTTGGCTAGCGTAGCAACACTCGGAAACCAATTGCTCACTGCCAAACAATTCTGTTGCCGGAACCAATTCACGACTTGACTGCTACAAAAACAAGATCTTTAGAAACGGCCGTAACTGGCTCATCGCTGAAATCACCATAAACAGAAATCTCACTGAATCCAGCAATTTTCAACAGAAGCAGTATTTCGTTCTTAAAGTAGATATTGCCACGTAGCGAATACGCTTCAGGCAACATATACTCAGCTTGTATGTTCAGCAGTCAACGTTGTATGGAGAAAAATCACCCACTATCGCGAACATGAATAGTGGGTGATATGAACTGGGGTGTTATCGAATATTACAATGAACTACCCCGCCGCAAACAGCGGGATATCAATGAC
>JBNKFP010000322.1:0-2430 GCA_050289365.1 Cellvibrionaceae bacterium
TATAAATCATGGACGATCTGCAAGCGCACTAGTCCTTCCAACGAGGTTCCTCGCAGCCCAAGCGCAATCGCCCCTGGCGAGTTCCGCGTCACGTCAGCAAGTTCACGATAGGAGTTTATCGGCTGGATATGTTGAAACTCATGGTCAATCCTGGGGATGTCTTTAAGCAGACTAATAGAGAATCGGGCATCAACGGTTCGACGATAATCAGTATGCTCTCCACAGTCTGGGCGAAACCGCAATGGCCTTATTGCAGCACCAACTCCATTAACATTCTCCCATGACTTGAGGCGCCCAGCGACTATTTTTCTGAAATCATGAATGCTTAATTCTTTGAGTCCTAAGTCCCTGCTTACGAAGATTCCTAAGGCCTGATCATACAGCTTGACAGTGGTCCATCCGTCTTTCTGGTCCCAAAAACCGGTCAGTATGATCGCAGCAGTATCCGGATTTGACGCTTGCTCTTGATAAGCATCTCTATGCCACGCATGGCGTGTGCGGGTTGGCCTATTTGGCACTTCTGGTGCTTGGTAAGTATCCAATGTCACTAAGGGCCAGGGGTGATACTTGTCATGGTGCGCCAACTGGTTCAGGTGGAGAAATTTTGCAAGTTCCTCAACAAACGTAGGATCCCACTCACAGGGAATCTCAGTCCGATGAGGTTGACTGGCGTGGGCCAAATGGGGATAGAAAACTGCGCTACCAGCAGTAGCGCCGAGGGCGCTGAGAATTGCGCGGCGACTCCAATGCATGGCTACCACCTCCATCCTCGTGCAGTTATCCAAGAAGCCCATTGGTCTCCCCTTACATCGGGCGAACCCGGAGGCTTCTCCATTATGGTAGTATTATCCAGCCAAAAACTTTGGTTCTTCACGTCACTTTCGATTGCGTCGGAGAGGGTATCAAGAAACTCTGGACAGTTGTTAGATTGAGTTTCTAGCGTTCCCAGCAAGTCTTTCTTTATGGTGCGTTTAGCACCAAACAAATACCTAATGTACGTGTACAAGATTAGTTTTTGTGGGTCCGAAAGCCAAATCGGATTGTACCTTCTTCGACTCTCTCTTCTGGTATTTATAACCCTTATGAAATCCTCGACGGCCTGCGCAGTATAAAACTCCTCCCCCGGTGAATGGTTGATAAGGGCTTTTCGTCGCAAGTCACAAAGCCACAATTGAAGCTGACCCAGCTGGTCATAAGCCTGTTGATATAAACTATGAGCGACTATTGCGCGTTTGCCTTCACCATTTTTGAGCATGTCGCGAATTTGGTTTGCAATGGCTCTTACGGGTTCCAAGGATGGCGGGGCCTGCTCTCGTTTAGTGTCTGATTGTAAGGTGGAATTAAGCTCTAAAATAAAGTCACGAACTGCATTGTTTAGCCTGATCAAATCCACCAATAAGCCTCTGATGGGCGAATGCTCAAAGCCGTGCATTAGAGCCTCGGCCTCGTTTGCCCCGGAAATAATCGAAGTTTTCCGCGCCTCCATGGTAAATAAAACGAGCCAGGGAAGAATATCGTACTCACTTGCCCAGTCGTCACACAGGCAAATCCGCCGGAAGAATGAGGTCTTTAGGCTTTTTTGATCAAAAGAGAAAGTTCTGCCAGAAGATGCCAACATCTTGTTTATCAAAACTGCATTGAACTGCCTGAATGTGTCATCTTCTGCGTCGTCGAGCGCGTTAGCTTGGCGCCGAAGAGAAACGCTTTTTCTCGTGAGTATGAGTGGAACATCCACCCGAGATGGATACAGCATAAGTAATTGTGCTGCCAGCTCACCAATTCGAGGGTTCAGAGGGTCTTTATCGAGTGTCTCCTCTAGATCAACGACCAAATTTCTGTACGCGCGCTTCTCGAACATGCAATTAAATATAATTACCGAAAAAACAACCTCAGCTAATAAGAACATCAGAATTGGTGCTAAAAAATGTTTTCGATTCAGGTAGACAAACTCAATGATGAATAAAACAATCGAATGTATATGTTTTTGCCAATGCATGATGCCAATGACGATCAAAAATGTAGAAAGCGCAGCAATTAATGGGCCGAAATCCTTATTTAGCCGATCAAACAATGACATGTTCGCAAAGGCGATAAACAAACCAAGGAATATAGCCGTATATACTGCTAGCGCCACCCAGATACGAAGACTAATCGACGTTAACGTCACCCAAATACGACTAACCATTGTTCCAACTCCGTCAATAATGAATGTGACCTGCCCCGGTTTTGTTATCACTCGTTAGTTTAGACTGTTGTGGTCTGGCCGTAAGCGGCGATCTGCCCGGAGCTCTTGGGCTGCGGAGGGCAGATCGACCAAATTAGGCGACATCGTTTTCGGTGCCGGCGGCACGTATCCCAACGCACTGTCGGGCCTGAATGGTGTTGTAGTGCCGGCGCCATTGCTCGATCAGCATCTGCCCCCCCCTTGAG
>JBNKFP010000323.1:0-2427 GCA_050289365.1 Cellvibrionaceae bacterium
CCAATTGCGCAATATAATTAACAATAAGATCCGCACAGGTGGATTGCTTATTAAAAGACAGATGGTCCATTGAGATAGAGTTGTCGAGCACAAAATCTCCTTTTTAACGGTTGCCTATTTAAAAGTTTAAATCCATTTACCCGAGATACATCATATTGAAAAAGGTATTCATTGGCCATCGTCGAATCCGCTCCAAACTAAACCCGAATCTCGGCTTATTCACCGCTTAGATCTCCGAGTGGGCGGAGCTCCGGACCGGTATAGCGAATGTCGTCACAGTGCAAAGGAAGAAAACCATTTTCTTGATCTTCGATATGATCGAAATAACATGCTAAGGCACCTGTCTCAACGCAACTGGCCGTCATCGCATAAATCTCGTCTGCCGAAAAATTTTGATCCATAAGAAAAGCGCAGCAATAGCCTGCGGAATTCAACGCGCATTGATATTGAGCTTCTAAATACTGAGAAAAACCCATTACAAATTGCACATATTTCCCGTCGTCGAAACCCAACTGAGCGGTTATTTTCTGCATCGGAGCCAAGCGCTCATCGGCGCGACAGATGGGACGAAAAAAACCAGGAATAACGGGTATACCCTCTCGCAAGGGAAACAGCGCTACAACCTCAGCAAAATCTTGGTTACGTTCATAAGTCGCGTAAAGCTGCTCGATGGTCCGGATAATGATCGACTGCACTTGACTGCCGTAAGCTTTGGAGTCCGCAGCCAAAAAACTCAACACCGCACCGGCAACCGGTGAAGCACCCTGAACCGCAGCTAAACTCGCTAAAAAATTACACCAGAGCCGACTGTCAGGGTAGGCCATTAAAAACCGTATTTTCTCTACCCATTGGGCAAGGCGCTCATCAATGATGCGCCCTGTGATATTCAACACCTGCAGCTGCGCGGCATTAATTTCATAAATTAAATTATGCAGCAGTGACTGACCACGTACCGTCACATCCACACCCGCGTGCCATTGGCCTATATCCGTTTTGATTTTATGGCGGCGTTCGGACCAATAATGAAATGGCTTGCTTTCAGAGGAGCTCATAATGATCGTCTCCCAACATAGGTGCGTGAGTCAGTGGCTGGTGTGACTGTTCCATGCCGTGTGCCGCAATACCAACCGATCGTGCCAGTTGAAAAATAGCAATGCTCTCTCGCTTCGCAACCCCTAACTCCAAACACACAGCAGCGACCAAGCCACTCACTAGCCACCCCTGATTCAATGACCGGAGCTCGACAACGAAATTTTGGCACCATTGAAAAACGTTCGAATCGGGCACGAGGGCGAAAATATCTTGTGCAAGTAATGTGAGGATGGGATCAATATCACCGTAAACGGCACCAAAGCCAGGATAAGGTTGTTGCGCGGCAGAGCTTGCTTCAGGCAATTGCTGTGCGACCCAAGCGCGCGGCTCAATCGCCATATGCGAGCGAATAAACTCATGCGCCGCCTCCACTTCACTGCTACCGTTTTTGGTCCCCTGAATCGCCAATAGACCTATAGGCAACAAATGCTCTGGCCGGGTTTTACTGATACCCGCCACCATGGCGGCGCGTGTCCCCGTATCCCTTGGTCCCAGATTCATCAGCCCAACAAACAGGGTTTCCAACACTTGTGTTTGCTTAGGATCTGGTAGCTCACCTAAAAAATGCAGCAACAAAACCTCAATAAAGCTTTTTGTTTGCCAGAGCTCGCGATCACGGTAACCTCGAATGAACCGTGCCTGGGCCAAAAATGGATTCTGCGTATTGGCTTGCTCAAAACAAATCGCCGTGGAAAATTCCGCCTTGATGGGACCATCCAATTCAGTAGAACTCATTACTCCTCCCGAAGCGCTGCTCAGCGACTACAATGACCGCGAAATAAACAAACTGATTAATCGACCGGGCATGGGATAATCATTTGCCACCATACCGTTGCTGGGTTCACGAATATCTTCGTTGAACGGGTTTTCCACCGACACCCCAGTTCGCCAGCTTTGATATTTATATTGCAGGTTGAGGTCCACGGAGAGGTAATCTGCAATCGCTGCAGTACGTAAATCCGTCTCATTTCGCTCACGCTTAGCAACCCATTTAGCACCTATGTAGCCGTGCCAACGATCACGGTGGTAATGGACATTGATATTGGCCATATTTTGCGGCACCGAGGAATTATCCACACCGACCGACTCATAGGGGTCCAACAGAGAGAAATTAAAATCAAGGCTGATGTGTTTATTGAATTGCCAATTCAGCTGTTGTTCCAGACCGCGAACTTTAAGCTCACCGGAATTTTCAGCTCTCTGCACATTATCCACGGGCACAAAGACAATCAGTTTGTCAGCGGCATAGTGAAAAAGAGTCGTTTCTAATTGCAATGAATCAGATAAAAAATAGGTAGCGGCCACACCGACATCAAACATCCCCACAGATTCCGG
>JBNKFP010000324.1:0-2415 GCA_050289365.1 Cellvibrionaceae bacterium
TATTTAGTATCAGGTTGAGACTGTAAAAAGTTTGCGGCATCAGCGCTGGAAAAAAATGCGGCGGTTCGAGCTTTTTGCAGGGCCACATCCGCACCAAATACCGGCGCGTCACGAGTTCGCACCATGCCCAAAATTTCCCCCTGAGTATCAACCACTGCAATCGTCACTCGAGCTTGACTATTATACGGGCGGCGGATTTGTGTACGAGATTGGTTGGCAACGTCGAGTGCGGACTCCAAGAGCGTTTGAACTTCAATGACACTCAACAAAGAGTCAGTGCCATTGCGAGCAGCAAAACGATTGTTGTTGCTAGTGTCTACAAATACAAATGCGTCTAATTCCGCAGGAAACTCCGCTGCCGTAGCCGAACGAATACCTGAGGCAGCTTCGCCAAAGACTACGCCAGCGCGAACAGTGCCATCGCTATAACCGGATACTGGAATTAAACTTCCAACGCTCACCGGAATACCGGCGAAAGACCCCGCTTGCTCCGGGTCACTGTATAAATCGCTAAAATTGATATCGCTGTAACGCAGCGTTTTGCCATCAACCGCGATACGGTCGGCCCTTCGATCAATGGGCGCAGAAAAAGAAAAAGTTCCAGCGTAGGCGATTAATTCATCAATATTTTGATCTGAATAGGTGATATTTTTATCCAGTGAGTAAACCCCATCCGCTATAACACCGATACCACCGACAGGGCTGCCCGACTTATAGAGCGGAAAACCACCGGGATCAGCGGCCAAGCCAAGAGGTGATTTTTTAGGGCCGTAGCTTAAGCTGGCATCATCAACGGTAAAATCAGAGCAGGCGAGTTGACTGAATTGCACGCCAAAGAGGGGACCTGCAGGTTGATTGATTTCACCGGGGTTAAAATTTTCTTGAATAATCTGACTTGCTGTTCTCGTAGAAAAAGCATTTCCCTCGGATGACAAATAGGCCCCGGTAATGGCTTTACTGATCGCTGCTTGATCGTCTAGATTAAAAGCAACTCCCGCAGTGGGTAATTTTAAACCTTCCAATCCGCTGTCAATTATGGCTTCACCCAAGGCGTTGCGCTCAGAAGCTATCATTAACGAACGAGCGCTGGAATCGCCCATGCGATAGACCGCTAAAACATTGCCAACGCGATCGACTATAGCAATGGTCGCATTGCGGCTTTGTGCCTGTGCCTCCGCAATGGCCTGAGCCAAAATTTGTTCTACATCAGCCGTAGTCAACTTGGCATTGGCATTAACGCAGCTACCATCGCAACTACTCGCAAGTTGTTGGTTTGCGCCATGTTCATAGGCTGGATCATTGCCCGATTGGGAGCAGGCGAACAGTAGGCCTAAAATAATGACACCAAACGGCAATTTCATACCCAACATAATTTCGTTCCACCTAGGTGTTATCTTCGATTCGTCGCGTCGTAATCGTGAAAGGCATGACACGTTACACAATTGACGGTAATTTTGGCGTCTGAGTGCTGATCACTGTGACAGTTTAAGCACGTGTCTCTCTGCGGTATCAATACATCTGCACTGACATGAGAATCTTTGGCTTCATGGCATTCGATACAAATTTCCTGCGGTTCTTGTCCCGCCCGTGTCATGTGGCTTGCGTGGTTAAATCGGGCTTTGCCATACCAGTTATGATTAATTTTAATCGGCAGCACTTGCCAGCGAGAATAAATATCATCGGTTTCATTGACTGTGACTTGGTGGCAGGTGATACAGCCGCGTTGACTGAATTGAACATTGGCCTCATTAAAAGCGCGTTTTAAACCGCACTCATAAATTTGCTCGGGTGCACAAACTTCCTCTTTGTCGCTAACGCCCGGTCGTCGCCGACGATGACTGGATTGTTTGTTGAGGGTGTTGGGATCAGCGTAACGTTTTACAAAATGTTCTTCGAGTGTTTGAATTGCCGCCAGAGTTGAACCGTGAGGCAGCTTGCGTTCAATATCGTCTATATCAAAGCTTAAATCGTGGCATTGACTGCAATGCTCTTCCATTGATATTGCCACAAAATGTTCGTTGTCGGCATTCAGTTGATGGCAATCACTGCACATCATGCCTTCTGGTGAGCTACTGGTGCGCATTTTATCGGCATTGAGATGCACGTCATGGGGGAATTTTAAATTGGATTGATCGTTGACTCCTGCGGCTTTGATCGCTTTTTGCTGTACCCATTCAGTGACGGTACCGGTTCCTCGCGCGATATTTTTAGGCAACAGATAGTTGTATTTAAATTCAGGGTGGCGAGCGTTACTGAATCCGGTAACGGCTGATGTTTCAGACTCCAAATTGCTCAAAGACTGTTTATGGCAGTCGATACAAAGACCATCTGCATGAATCACCAGAGACTCAGGTTCATTGTGCTCTTTATGACAACTCTGACAGGCGGTGCCCGCTAAGTTTTCGTATTGGTCTT
>JBNKFP010000325.1:0-2402 GCA_050289365.1 Cellvibrionaceae bacterium
CATCTGTATTTGTTTTTGCTAAAGAAAAATCAATTGCAGTGAATGTTGCTGAAGAATTAAGTGTATTGATATCCAAATCACATACACTGTTGGATTGATAGCCATACTGAGTGCTGGCAAGGTTCAGCGTAGAGCTGGATCCATTTGAGCAGCCCGTGGTAATGGCCCAAGTTTGCTGAGTGGCTCCACCGGAGTTCGAGTTATTAGCAAGTATCAAGGTGTCGCCGCCGCCCGCACCGTCGAGATGAATATTGCTGTTGATCGTACCATCTAAATAGACAAATTCGTCTTTAAACTCGCTGCCGATAAGCGCTTCCATTCCAGCAAATTGAACAGAATCACTCCATGTGTCAGCTTTGATTGAGCCTCCACCAGCACGACTCAGTTGCCAAGTGGAATCTGCATTCGGCGCATAAAGTTCGTCTGTGTCACTGTCTGTGCCAATGATCTTGGTGATGCCTGAAGAGGCAATCAAAGTAGCGTGATGCTTACCGCTGACGAGCAGTTCTTTGCTGGAAATTAAGTCGTAAAAATTGGCTTCGATCGTGGCGCTGGCGGAGGCCTCGTACTGCAGTATCAGATGGTGCCCGGTAGCAATCAGTTTGCCGCCAAAACGGGTTGTTTCAAATGCTTTGGATGTCGCGGCTTGAATCGCTAATGTAATTTGTTGGCCATGGGCTAGAAAAGATTCTCCCCATGGGGAGTTAACATCGCTGGACTCTGCTCGAGGAAATAGCACTATGGCGTAATCTAAAGCGTTTTCCAGCCATAACCACGCGAGGCCCTGTTCGTCCTCTTGGTAATCCGTGATATGCCAGTTTTCCCCAGCTACGGGTGTACCTTGTATTAGGGAAATGTCCTCTACTGAAATGGTGTCGGCAGCGACCAGTTGTCGGGACAAGCCGCTAACCAACATCCATAAGCAGAGGAACTTTTTCATTATCCTGGTCCCAGGTTTACATGTGAAAAATATTTATATTTATATAGTCAAAGCGATTTTATCCCTAGGTGAACAAAAAATCATCAACTAAAAATATTGCTGTGGTTGATTTATGATCTGTTTCTCGGCTTGAATCTTAATCTCAGAAAAAACGTGTTTGAGTTAACAGTAATGCATTGGATTGAGTCGTAGAGCGTACTTTCGTTAGATTCATTGGTGTGCAAATGGATTATTAGAAACTCAGCATCTTAGGCGTTTTTGATCTTAATGATCAGTCCTGAGGGTTCGTACACGCGTCTTTACTTGAGGTCCAGCACGTCCTGCATATCATAAAATCCTGGTTTTTGAGATTGGAGCCAAGTGGCCGCGCGAACGGCACCGCGGGAGAAAGCCATGCGGCTGGACGCTTTGTGGGTGATTTCAATACGTTCTCCGTCGGCTAAAAACATCACCGAGTGATCCCCAACCACATCGCCGCCGCGGACGGTGGCAAATCCGATGGTATCGGCTGGGCGGGCTCCAATTTGACCTTCGCGACCGTATACGGCCACCTGATGTAAGTCGCGCTTCAGGGTATCTGCGATAACTTCGCCCATACGTAAGGCGGTCCCCGAGGGAGAGTCAACTTTGTGACGGTGATGGGCCTCGACAATTTCAATGTCATAGCCCTGATTGAGTACTTCTGCTGCGGTCTGCAGAAGCTTGAGGCACAAATTCACGCCAGTGCTGAAATTGGCGGCCAAGCATAGAGGTATCTGCTGTTGGAAGGCCTGTAGCCTTTGCTTTTCGTCCTGGGTAAAGCCCGTTGTGCCCACCACTAAAGCTTTGTTGTGCTGCGCACACAGTTCTGCGTTTGCCAGGGTCGTCTGGGGGCTGGTAAAGTCGATCAGCACATCGAATTGACCCATAGCTGCGCCTAAATCACCGACCAGATTCACGCCCAGCTTGCCGATCCCAGCCAATTCACCCGCGTCGGCGCCTAACAGGCTGCTATCGGGACGGACAATGGCTGCTCCGAGTTGGCTGTCTGAGTCTAAGGCAATAGCCTGCACTAGAGATTTTCCCATGCGCCCATTAGCGCCCATTATGGCAATTCGTGTGATCATAATTCGCTCGTGTTGATGGTTGCAAACAAAAGTCCGCCAGTTTACAGAATTTTTATTCGCAACGGCAGCTTGGCTTGTTGATAATACAGAGCTCCAAGAAAAATTGAGCAGCTGTATGTGAGATGTGAACTATAGCGAATAACGGATTGGGCTTAATTGCGGTTACGAGAGATGGTTGGATGCTTGAAATTCGACTTCGCGTAATCGTGTGCCAATTTGAGGCCGTGGTTAGCGTAGATGTATTTTAACTCTGGGGCTATTGAAAAATCCGCTTTTGGAAGGCGAGGTCAGTCAAGTGGGGGGGTAAAAGTGGCACATCAATGTGCCATTTATCGTCCATGCGTACAGGAAATTCC
>JBNKFP010000326.1:0-2310 GCA_050289365.1 Cellvibrionaceae bacterium
TTCAAAACCGGAAAACACATGGCCAAAGGCTGGAAGCGGTACGGAAAAGCCAAAGCTGGAAAACGCCTCACCGACCTTGGCTGGGGTCATGCCACCATAGTTAAATCCCAACAGGGTGGAACCCCAGGCAATTAAGCTGCCGACCGCAATGGCCACCAACCCCGCTGGAATGCCGCGAAAATAGCGAACGCCACCAAACCAACTCAGCATAATAATGGCGAAACAGACAACGCCGATCAGCGGTGTCATAAACATTTCGAGTGCCGGTCTCATGGATATGAACGCGATGGAAACGCCAGCGAGTGTGCCGAGCAATGCTGCCCGTGGCGTAATTTTGCGAATGTAGGGCGCGATAAATCCGCCGATCATCAATACAAAACTCTGCACAAAAACCCAAGTCAGGCCTGCTTCCCAGCCTTTTATGGGATCGCCGGTTTGCAGAGATATCGGCAACATGATTACGAAAACCACCACAAACATGTGAGGCACGCTAATGCCAGAAGGTAGCGCGCACACGTCATTACGGCCGGTTTTCTGTGCCAATTTGTAAGCGAGATAGGCGTAATAAAATGTGCTTAGGCACATCATCAAGCCCAGGGCGGGCAGAATTCGCCCGAACAGGATTGCGTCAGGTATCTTCAACACGTAGCGCAGTAACCCTGTCAACACCAGCATATTGACCAAAATATTGGTTCCAAAACCAAACAGAGCATTCCAGTCCCCTGAAGCCCATAGGCTGGGCTTTGCAGTGGTAGTATTCATAGTCTTTTCCCCCAATGGAGTGTGAATCGAAGCGGCGTACTTCAGCCGATGTTGGCAATCCTCTTTACAGATCCAGGTGGGCTCAAGTGCTCAATGCTGCAGTGCGGAAGTGATTTTTTGCGCATCGCTGACCCAGCCAAAAATTCCCCCTTGAGCCGCTATCATGCGTAGCGCAACCTCATGAAATTCAGGGAAATAAGATGCGCAGCCATCCGCTGGAACAATGCAACGGTAGCCGCGATCATTTGCTTCTCGAACCGTGGTGTGAACACAAACTTCAGTGGTCACACCGCAGACGATCAAATCGCTTATATTTTTAAAGAGTAAAATGTTGTGCAGATCCGTGGCATAAAAGGCGCCCTTACCTGGTTTATCGATAATGGGCTCGCCTGCAATTGGATAGAGTTCGGGAATAATGTCGTGACCCGCTTCGCCGCGAATCAGAATGCGCCCCATGGGGCCGGGGGAGCCTATGCGCAAACTCGGATCACCACGCTCGACTTTGGCTGGTGGTGCGTCGCTCAAATCTGGGCGATGGCCCTCGCGCGTGTGGATCACCAACATTCCCAGTTGCCGAGCGGAAGCCAAAATAGAATGGATGGGGGCTACCGCAGTTTGCAAGAGTTGCACATCGTTGCCAAGGGCTTCGCCAAAACCCCCTGGCTCCATAAAATCCCGCTGCATATCAATGACAATTACGGCAGTGGTTTGGGGGGCGATAACAATGGGTGCGGGGGCTGCGTCTATAGTCACTTTTGACATGTTTGGCCTCTGGGTTAGCGAGAAACTGGTTAACCACAAGCAAGAGATAAACCAGAAGTGTACCTTGTTGTATACATTAGGTTTTCTTGGAAATCAGCGGTTGATCGGGGGAGGAGAGCGCACTAGGGGGGCGCAGATCGCGTCAAACAAGTGCAAGTGTGCAATGAAAGTCACTCTAATTCAGGAGCAGAAAACGGAACCGGAGTGCCGTTCGACTGAAACTCTGAAAACCCCATATTCAGTGACAGTGTAAATCCCTATACTGCCGCGCCTAAGCGGTGTTTTTATAGGAGGAGAGATAGATTATGGGTGAAATTGAAATTCTGGGTTTTGTGGCGGCGTTTTTTACGACGGTTTCCTTTGTGCCCCAGGCGATCAAGGTGATCAAAACTCGGGATACCCATTCGCTGTCGCTGGCGATGTACAGTATTTTTACGGTTGGTGTAGCACTGTGGTTGGTCTATGGAGTGTATCGAAACGATATTGCAATAGTACTCGCCAATGCGATTACTTTGTCTTTGGCGCTGACTATATTAGTCACCAAAGTTCGCAATGATGTCCTGCATTCGCGGGCTGAATCAGAGCGCTGAGGCAGTTGCTTTCGGTCAAAGTTTGGTCAGCAAAGGGTTCACAATCAGCACAATTTCCACTTTATTTCGACTGCAGATACGTAATTTTACGTATTGTCTATTGCGGTAATTTCCTTAGCATGGAGGCACCGAAAACACTAAGGGAAATTAGATAATAAAATGAAACTATTATTCCGGTACCTCAGCGTTGCTTTCC
>JBNKFP010000327.1:0-2305 GCA_050289365.1 Cellvibrionaceae bacterium
GGGAGACACACTATATTCAGTAATTTCACCACTTCGCAATTCCGCCACCCAAGTGAGCCCTGACAGGGTCAGTTCATCAAGACCGTCTTCAGCGTGCACAACCAATACATGTTTGGACCCC
Source organism: Cellvibrionaceae bacterium (assembly GCA_050289365.1). Classification (GTDB taxonomy): domain Bacteria; phylum Pseudomonadota; class Gammaproteobacteria; order Pseudomonadales; family Cellvibrionaceae; genus JBNKFP01. Next base: position 122 of record JBNKFP010000327.1, read on the forward strand.
AGCCGTAATAAAACTTCCGCTAGCGTCCGGCACAAGTCTTTTCTGAAAACACCAATCACTTGCCGGTCGGCACCGGCAGGGTTTGTTAGAGGCCCTAAAATATTAAAGACCGTTCTTAATCCAAGTTCCTTACGAGGACCTATGGCATACTTCATCGCACCATGGTGAGCTGGCGCAAACATAAAACCGACGCCGACTTCGCTGACACAGCGTGCCACCTGATCAGCATCAATATTCAAACTGACGCCGGCCACCTCCAGAACGTCGGCACTTCCCGTAGTACTGGTGACAGAACGGTTTCCATGTTTTGCCACATGACCACCGGCAGCCGCCACCACAAAGGCACATGCGGTAGATACGTTAAAAAGGTGAGAACCATCGCCTCCGGTGCCACAGGTATCCACTAAATCAGCATGATTAACAGACACACGCTTAGCCAGATTACGCATCACCTGAGCAGCACCACAAATCTCATCAATGGTTTCACCCTTAATGCGCAGGGCGACCAAAAAGCCGCCAATTTGCGCGTCGGTCGCGCCCCCTGACATGATCTGAGTCATCACCTCAACCATATTCGCTTGCGACAAACTGCTCCCCTCAACAACCAACCCAAGCGCCTGCTTAATATCCATTGGACTCACCCGTTTGTAATAAATAGTTTTTTAACAACCTATGGCCATGCTCGGTCATAACGGCTTCAGGATGAAATTGCACCCCTTCAATCGGCCAATAATCATGCTTTATTGCCATAATTTCGTTTTGTTCCACATCCGATTCAGTCCAGGCCGTAACCTGAAAATCTGCGGGAATCTTAGCGTTATCGATCACTAACGAGTGATATCTTGCCGCCACAAAAGGGGATGGGACCCCCTCGAAAAGCCCAGTTTGATGATGAAAAACAGCCGATGTCTTCCCATGCATCACACGTTTGGCCGGCAAAATTTTACCGCCAAATGCCTGCGCAATGCATTGGTGCCCCAGACAAATTCCCAAAATTGGCAATTTGCCCGCAAAATATTGAATCGCCTCAACGGATATTCCGGCTTCGGAGGGACTGCAAGGACCAGGAGAAATGACTAATCGCGAAGGATGCAATGCCTCTAATTCGTGAAGCGATACCTGATCATTACGAACCACTTCAACCAAAGCACCCAACTCACGAAAATAGCGAACCACGTTATAGGTAAAAGAATCGTAATTGTCGATGACTAAGAGCACTTATGGCCACTGCACACTAATGATTTTGCCCAGCATTATAAAGACTTAGCGGTTGAAAGTTTTGTTTTTTGTAGAATATCACTGTGCAATTGCAACACCTGAACCCAAACAGTCGATATTGGAGCTTTCACGAAAACATAGGCCATACAAACCGTCTCATCATGTCGAGCATTTTTACAAGGCGCCGTTGTCAAGGCTTATTATAAGGACATGGTCGACAAAAAAGCATTAATTGGGTAGAATCCCCGGTTGGGTTTACGTCCTCAACCAACAGAACTTATATTTAAATATTTTGAAAGAAAATCAGAGACTTACCGTTATCCTTACGGATGCTTGGGCGCTATACGGGTCAAGAAAATGTGTTCTTGACCATAACAACCAAAAGACGTGGAATGCTTTTTGCTAGTACCATGTAATCCGACTTTCTGAATTTTTCCTGGCGATCGGAAAACAGCGCTAGCTCATATTTAGAGATTGGGGACCAAACAGATCAACATGAGCCGATAAATGTCACGCAAACATGTAAAACCAGGTCATCTGGAATTAATAAATCAGCGCGGCAAAGAACCGATTCAGCCGCCGCGTGTACTTGGCCACATTCGCAAGACTACGCTCGGCCATTGCGAGCAGCTATTGGCTCACTTATTTTCCGCAACTGACGACCTTTTTTACGATTTATCCAAGCGCGCGTCGAGCAACAACGAACAGAACCTCTACTTTGAGGCTATGCGTGAAATCCGCATCAAGCGTGAAGGCATTGCGAAGAAGTTTCTCACTGCGGTAAACGGGCTTTTTAGCGAACTGATCGAAACTCAAAGCAATGGCGGGTTTGAAGATTGGGATGATGACGCCCCCGCTTCCGGTCGGCTGTCGATTGTAGAAGGCGATGACTTAGAAATCGACTTAGCACGAAGCAATATGGTAAGCCGCACTCGCGATATTTACCGCCAGGAGCTGTACGAACTG
>JBNKFP010000328.1:0-2304 GCA_050289365.1 Cellvibrionaceae bacterium
TGATCTAGATAATATTGAGCGGGTCTGGCAAATGTTGGAGCGGCTCTCTGCCCATGGTGAGTTGCCGGATGCCGAGCAATTGCAAAAGGCCGTGGCTGAACTGTACGCTGCGCCCGATCCACTTGCGGATGAGCGTCTGCAAATTATGACCATTCACAAATCCAAGGGCTTGGAGTTTGATGTGGTCATTTTACCGGACCTGCATCGGGCACCGCGTGCTAAAGAATCTGAATTGCTGATTTGGAGCGAACGGGTGGGGCGCGACGGCCATGAGCATTGGTTGTTAGCGCCAATTCACGCCACGGGTGCGGATAAGGATCCTATCTACCGTTTTGTGCAGCGGGAGCAAAAGAACCGAGAGCACTTTGAGGCTTGCCGCCTGCTCTATGTCGCCTGCACTCGAGCGAAACAAACTATGCACCTGTTTGCCGAGGGCACACGTCATCCCGAAACCGGTCAGTGGCAGGCGCCGGCCAAAGGCAGCTTGCTCAGTTACGTTTGGCCGTACTTGGTTAACCCCATTGAGGTTTTGGTTGATGAAACGGTGGACCCAGATTCCGCCGCGACGGCGGAAAGAGAGAGGGTTCTAATGCGTTTGCCCGCATCTTGGGTGGCGCCGCACTATGCCGAAGGGCATTTGCTTGACGACTGTATTTTGCCGTTTGACTACCACAACAATGCCAACCGATTGCCGCTGCAAATTGCACCACCAAAAAATGAATCCGCCATAGTGGGGACCTTTATTCACGAGTTGCTGCAACTTATCGTTCGACAGGGGTTGGAGCAGTGGGCGGGGCGGGACTTACAATCAATGCGGCCGGCCTGGCGCGCACGTTTGTTGGAGTTGGGGTTAGCCACCGAAAATCTGGATGCATATTTGGAACAGGTTGGTCATTGCGTTAAAACGGCAGTCGGTCACGATCAATTTAATCAGTCTCTTACGCTGGCGAACACCGTTTACACTGAGTATGAGTTGATGGTCACAGTCGATGGCGAACTCGGTCAGCATCTCATCGTGGACCTGTTGTGTGATATGGGCGGGGAACAGGCACTGTTAATTGACTACAAAACCAGCAAACCGAAACTGGGGCAGAGCACGACTGAATTTCACCAGCAGGAGCACATTCAGTATGCTGAAATTATGGGGCGCTACAGTGAGGCACTTCGCCATTTGGGCTATAAGTCTGTCATTTCGGTCTTATTTTTTGTCATGATTGGATCCTGGTACGAACTTCCCGATGAACACTAAGCCGATGGAACCCGTTTAATGCAAGAGTTTGATTTTTATCTATACACCCTCAATGAAACTGGCAATAACCGCTGTTTTGCGTCGCCGATCGCTGAAGACCAAATTTTTGAAAAAGGGCTGCCTACGGAAGCCCTGGCGGGTGAATTTATTAAAGGCCAAGATCAAGCGACCGTAGAAAACTTTCAGCAGAATCCGGTTTTTGTGCAGTTTTTACACTGGGCGATTGCTCAGCATATTCGTGATTGTCCGGGCTTTAAAGCCGAAGCGGAGCGGCGGCAAGATGGCCTTATGAGGTTAATCGATTTGCGCTGTCTGCCACTGCAGGGCGATATTCCCGATGAAGACATTATCGGGTTGGTTGAAGTGAAAGGTGGGCAAGCGGTGAAATTCCATGGCTTGGACAGCTACCAAGTTTTCACCGACAAGGGCTTTATGCGTATCGATCCGTGGTTGTATGAGAAGTATCTGCAAGAGTTGTTGGTGCAAGTGGAAAAAAGCCGCGATTCCAATGCAGTGTGAGGCGGTATCTAGCCGTCCCTAAAGTGCCAGCGCTGTTAGCTGTAAGCAGTCGTGAGTCGGGCACAGTTCATCCATTGTCGCCCCATATGCGTGGTGGAGGATTAGCTCAATACAGAGGTGCAAACAAATTCGTATAAAATTACCATAGCGACCAAACGGTCAAATGTGGTAATTTAAAACGCTCGTTTTGCTTCTGCGCCAACCATGACGCAGTCGTTGAAGCTGCGCAGACGACGCAGCTTCCTCTCTTAATAGACCCCCTAGAATTCACGTACACCTTATTGAAGGCCGTTTTTATGTTGAAAAACATCTTGTTTACTGTCTTGGCACTACTCGGTGTCGCTGGTTTATTAGCCGGTGCCAAAGTAAAACAAATCTCAGATTTGATCAGTGCATCTTCCCAGATGCAAATGCCACCTGTATCAGTATCAACCGATCTTGCCGATCTTCAGGATTGGGAGGTTAAATTGACCGCGGTTGGCTCTCTGGAGGCGGAGCAAGGGGTTACTGTGACCGCAGAGGCTCCGGGTCGAATC
>JBNKFP010000329.1:0-2251 GCA_050289365.1 Cellvibrionaceae bacterium
TTTTGATGCCCACGATTCGCAGCCGCTGCGCGCGCACAGTGATACATCTCCCCCCTGAGGAACTCGCCATTGCTTGGCTAGAGCGCAATCGGGTAAGCAATCCCGCCAACCTTTTACGTGAAGCTGGCGGACGCCCCCTGCAAGTTATGGAGTGGTTGGAGCAGGATATTTGGGGGCAGAAAGAGGCCCTTGAAAAAGAATTGGTAAAGTTGCTCAGTACGGATTATCTCTTTCTTGACTGTGCCAAGGGGGTTTTGGGCTTTGGTGCTCTTTGGGTGGTTGAGCAGCTGCTGGGATGGTTAATGCAAGCTGTGCCAACGGCGCTGCTGCAGCCCAATATTGCTCAAGAGGAAGAGGGGCTGAGTTTGGTCGCAATTTTAAAACAGTGTTCGGCAGAACGGTTGATCCGGCTTTACGATTCACTTATCACCAAAAAACGCCTGCTTATGAGTGGTGCCAATCCAAACCCGCAGCTGTTACTGGAGGAAGTGATGATGGAGCTGAAAGAATTGGTTCGACGATCTGCGTAAGGTGGTCGGCGAAATTGGGTGGTGGCAGTAGCTCATGCTGTTCTAAACTGTGATCTGAGCTAAACTGATATACGCATAAGGTATTTAGCAGTTAGAGGTAAATATGGCAGGATTAGGTGGTCCCCGCAACGGGATACTTTCCTTAACAATCAGAGACAAGGCGGTGTTGTACGCGGCGTATATGCCTTTTGTGCAAAATGGCGGTCTATTCATTCCCACAAACAAATCATATGCCTTGGGTGACGAGGTGTTTATGCTTTTGAATCTGATGGACGAGCCAGAAAAAATCCCGGTTGCGGGAAAAGTGGTGTGGATTACACCAAAAGGTGCTCAAGGTAATCGCGCTGCTGGTATCGGTGTGCAGTTTTCCGGGGAAGATGACACTGCAGCTAAAAAAATTGAAACCTATCTAGCGGGATCCATTGAATCCGATCGCCCCACCCACACGATGTAACTTTTCGTTTTGCTTGGTGCTCGCTTAGCTTCAAGATAACAATCGACATGATAAACTGCCAGCTCGTTTTTTGATAAGAGGTTGTCATGTTGATTGATTCCCACTGTCATTTGGACAGATTGGATTTTCAACGCTTGGGTATGGATTTGAACGGCGTTATTGATGAGGCGCGACAGGCTGGTATAAGTCACTTTCTGTGCGTTTGCATCAGCTCTGAAAATCGCCAGAGAGTATTGGAGATTGCAACCCAATTTACCAGCGTATTTGCCTCTGCCGGCGTCCATCCATGTGATGTAACGGATGCCGTTGTCGATGTGGAACAATTGGTCAGTTGGTGTGGCCACCATAAAATTGTCGCATTGGGAGAGTCTGGTTTGGACTATCACTACTCCCCAGATTCGGCAAAAAATCAAATGCAAAGTTTTGAGAATCATTTGCAGGCAGGCCGGCAATTGTCGTTGCCTGTGATTGTTCATACCCGTGCTGCGCAGGCCGATACATTGGCCGCAATTCGCAGTCATGGGTGCCGAGAAAGTTCTGGAGTATTGCACTGCTTTACTGAATCATGGGAGATGGCCAAAGCGGCGCTCGATCTCAATTATTATATTTCTCTCTCCGGTATAGTGACGTTTAAAAATGCCAGTGAGCTGAGGGAGGTGGCAAAAAAAGTTCCAGCTGACAGGTTACTCGTCGAAACCGACTCTCCCTATCTCGCACCTGTACCCTATCGCGGGCAGACTAATCAACCAAAATACGTTCGTGAGGTGGCTCAGTATGTTGCGGAATTGCGGGGTATTTCTTATGTCGATCTCGCTGACACAACAACATCAAATTTTTTCACATTATTTCAGCGAGCCGTTTCCCAGTAATTGATATGCTTTCATGCGGCAAAGTTGGCATGTTCTCCAAGCTTTGGCTGGGGTGAGACAATGTTCACTTCTCGCCACAAAGACGCTGCGAGGCATCCGGTGTTGTGCCATTCCCCAGCGGCCAACCAGCGCACAATCTCGTGTGCAACGTCAGGATAGTAAATTTGGGTGGCGTTGTAGTGGCGCAGCCAATGTTCAAGGGTGTGAGGATCTAGGGTGTCCATGCTCATTCCTAGATTGAGCTGTTCCAAAGCACAGGCATTGGCCATTTGTTCCATTTGGCCGTGGAGCGGTTTAACTAATAGCTTTTTGCCTAGGTGTATCGCTTCACTGGCGAGTTCAAAGCCCGCATTGGAAATGACGCCTTCACAAGATGCAAGATCTCGGCAGAAGCCTGC
>JBNKFP010000330.1:0-2244 GCA_050289365.1 Cellvibrionaceae bacterium
TGATCAGGAGCTACACGACAGTCTGCTTCAGCAGGCGTTAAGCTTAGACCCTTATGTTGAAGGCTATACATTGCAAAATTTCTATGCTCAGAAACGGGCTGCTGAATTGTTGGCGACATCTAACGATTACTTTTAATTTGAGGTTTTTATGCGGTTACTAAAAATACTTTTCGCGGTCGCTTTGTTGAGCCTACCCATGGCTCAGGCGAAGGTGCTCAAAATTTCAACAGAGTATCCGGATGGTAACGCTGTACTGAATGAATTGAGAGACGCTGGAAAGCGGATTGAAGCCATGACCGAAGGGCGGATAAGCTTCAAATTCTATCCCGGTGGCGTAATGGGCGACGGTGTGGCCGTGCAGCGGAAAATCCGTATTGGCCAGCTGCACGGAGCTTTTATACACAGCGGTGCATTAGCCAGCTCTTATCCCAATTCGCAGGTGCTTAACGCACCTTTATTATTCCGCAATTTTGATGAGGTTGATTACATTCGTGCAGCGTTTGATGCAGAGCTCAACCAAGGGTTTATTGACAATGATTGGCACACCTACGGCTTGATTGAAGGCGGATTTGCTTACGCACTCACTAACGTACCCGCCAAAGATCTGGATACGCTTCGTGAACAAAAACTATGGCTACCGGCGAACGATCCCTTTTCTGAAAAAATCGCCAAAGCGTTTGGCATAAACCCGATAGCGCTGAATATCGGGGACGTTCTTACTGCTCTGCAAACCGGTGCCATTAACGCCATTGTAGCACCGCCAGTTGGTGCAATTACGTTGCAGTGGTACTCAAAAACACAGTACCTGACGGATGCACCTTTTATGTATACCTACGGTGTCGTTGCAATTGCTGAAAAAGCATTGAACGGCATAGCAGAAAATGATCTGGCAATTTTGAGTAAAGAGTTAACCCTAAGCAGCGGCAAGTTGGATCAAATTGCCCGGGCAGACAATTTAAAAGCCTTCGACGCTTTATCATCCCTCGGCATTGAAATACAGACATTAAGTGAAGAAACCCGAATGGCCCTGGAGTCTGAAGCGAATAAGGCGACTGAAAAACTTATTGAATCGGGCGAATTTGAGCAGGATTTGTATGATCGGGTTACTGCGAAGCTCGCTGAATATCGGAATCAATAAATGCCCTTATTTTTAGTTCGATTAGCCAAAGGCTGGGCAACCATTGAGGTTATCTTACTAGCCTTTGTATTGTTGGCCTTGGTTTTACTGTCGGTAGTACAGATTTTGTTACGTAATGTCTTTGGCACCAGTTTATTTTGGATAGACCCTTTGAATCGGTTGTTGGTGCTTTGGTTGGCATTGTTGGGTGCTATGGTAGCAACTCGTGAAAAGCAGCATATTGCAGTCGACGTACTCAAACACTATTTAACCGGGCTTCCCTTGGTAGTGATCACCAAGTGCGCAGAAGTGTTTGCTGGAGTGGTCTGTGCGCTGATGGCCTATCATTCGGGTCGATTCGTTTACGACGAGTTTCTCTTTGATAATCGAACGTTCTCCGATTTGCCTGCATGGCCTTTTGAACTGATCATGCCACTGGGCTTTGGGGTCATGGCAATACGTTTCTTTTATTCGGTTGTCTTCACAAGGATCTCGGAGTCGACGCATTGAAAATCTCATTGACGTTACTGGTGTTGGTCGCTGCCATTCTGGGCGCGCCATTGTTTACGATTATTCTGGGTGGTGCTGGAGTGGGTTTCTGGATGTCAGAAATCGATTTAATGGTACTGCCCATTGAACTGTATCGCTTAACAGAAAACACGCTGTTGATTGCCTTGCCACTGTTTACTTTTGCGGGCTATTTGCTCAGCGAAAGTAAGACCGCCGACAGGCTGGTAAACCTTTCCCAGGCTGCACTGGGGTGGTTGCCCGGTGGGATGGTATTGATTTCACTGTTGGGTTGCGCTTTTTTTACCATGCTGACAGGGGGTTCCGGGGTAACCATCGTTGCTCTCGGTGCACTATTATTGCCTGCTCTCAAGCAATCAGGCTATTCCGATAAATTTGCCTTGGGCCTGGTAACGACTTCAGGAAGTTTAGGTCTGTTGTTGCCGCCAGCATTACCCCTTATTTTGTACGGTATTGTCGCTCAGCAAATGGATATAGCGGATGTTGATATTCAGGATCTGTTTATTGCCGGCTTCATTCCTGCCTTATTGATGATCCTATCTCTCTGGATATACGGGCTATGGAGTCAACGCAACGAGGATATTCCTTTAACACCGTTC
>JBNKFP010000331.1:0-2241 GCA_050289365.1 Cellvibrionaceae bacterium
GGACCGGTTCAAAGCCGGTGACCTTGTCCGTTTCGTCGCACAGAAAATCGGTGCTAAAGGCGGCGGTAGACCGGATATGGCTCAGGGGGGCGGACAGGACAACGGTAAGCTGTCCGAAGCGATTAAGGCGTTAATCGCAAGTTTACATGAAGCCTGATTTTTTGGGCGGGTAAAAGCCAAAGCCCTAAAAGATGGGGGCCTTCGATGTGCTTGGTACAGTGTTGAAAACACTATAACCCTTGTGCTGGGTAAGTAGAGGTGTTTGCTTTGAAAAAGCGACGAAATGGCGGTTTTTTTGCAAAAACAATTAACAAATGAGAGCAATTGTTGTTTAATTGGCGCCCTTTCTCAGCTGCCCTCGGGTGGCGTGAACCGAACATTTTAAAGGCTGGATTCCAAGAACCTGCGTATCAGAACCATTTTGATACGCTAACGATTGTCCTAGATTAGGGGAAGTGAGCACAGTATGAGTTTGATTGTGCAAAAGTATGGCGGCACGTCAGTGGGTACCACTGAGCGAATTGGCGCCGTGGCGAAAAAAGTGAAGTCTTTTTGCGATCAGGGGCATGACATAGTCGTGGTTGTATCGGCCATGAGTGGTGAAACCAATCGCTTGATTGCGCTTGCTAAAGATATGCAGGACAACCCAGATCCACGTGAGTTGGATGTTTTGGTGTCCACCGGGGAGCAAGTTACCATAGCGCTTTTGTGCATGGCGCTGAAAAAGCTCGGTCAGGACGCGCGCTCTTACACCGGTTCGCAAGTGCGAATATTAACCGACGATTCCCATACCAAAGCCCGTATACAAGAAATTGACGTTGATAATATGGCCGCAGACTTAAAAGCGGGGCGTGTTGTTGTCGTTGCAGGTTTTCAAGGCGTGGACGATAAAGGTGATATCACCACTCTGGGGCGCGGTGGCTCGGATACCACTGGGGTGGCCCTCGCGGCAGCGCTAAAAGCCGATGAATGCCAAATCTATACCGACGTTGATGGTGTTTATACAACGGATCCACGGGTCGTCGAAAAAGCGCAGCGCCTGGAGAAGATTACCTTTGAAGAAATGTTGGAAATGGCCAGCCTTGGCTCCAAAGTGTTACAAATACGGTCTGTAGAATTTGCCGGTAAGTACAACGTCCCCTTGCGTGTCCTGTCCTCTTTTCAAGATGGACCGGGTACTTTGATTACAATTGATGAGGAACTTTCGACTATGGAGCAGCCTGTAGTCTCTGGCATTGCGTTCAATCGTGATGAAGCCAAACTATCCATCCGCGGTGTGCCGGATCAACCGGGTGTGGCATCGCGTATTTTGGCACCCATAGGTGAAGCCAATATCGAAGTTGACGTTATTGTGCAGAACATCGCCGCTGATCAGACTAACGATATAACCTTTACGGTAAATCGCAGCGAATTGGCTAAGGCGAAAGAGATTTTAAACGGCATTGCTGTCGAATTGGGCGCACGGGAAGTTGTCTCTGACGGCTCAGTGGTTAAAGTGTCGGTCGTCGGGGTGGGTATGCGTTCTCACGCGGGGGTTGCTTCAAAAATGTTCAAAGCGCTGGCGTCGGAAAATATCAATATTCAGATGATTACAACTTCAGAGATAAAAATTTCAGTCATCATCGAAGAAAAGTATTTAGAGTTGGCAGTTAGAAGCTTGCACACGACATTTGGGCTGGATAAACCGCCCTCATAATTATATGATGACTGCGGCGTCAATTTCGATTTGGCCCAGTTTCACAGTAACGGCGAAAGAATACGGCTTGTGCAATTCACCTCCCTAATGAGTTGCACAGTAGCTATACTGAGTGGGTTGTATTTAATCGCCAATGATAGACGGCGTTCGGATTGGATGGCTCTATCAATCTCACAGGATGAATGTAAGGAGAATTATCGATGTTAATTTTGACCCGCCGTATTGGCGAAACCTTAATGGTTGGTGATGATGTTACGGTCACTGTGCTGGGCGTTAAAGGCAACCAAGTTCGAATTGGTGTTAACGCGCCAAAAGAAATAGCGGTTCACCGTGCAGAAATTTATCAGCGCATTCAGCGTGAAAAGCAACAGCAAGAAAGCGAACCCGGAAACAGTTTGTAAGTTCTTGAGTTTGAATTGCTGCGAGTGGCGTTTGTTGCTGATTTGATCAAAAGCGCTTCTAGGTATAAAAACTTTACATAAAATCACGCTTAACTAGTTGATTTTTTTTGTATTGTTGTTATTATGCCGACCCACTGTTTGGGG
>JBNKFP010000332.1:0-2239 GCA_050289365.1 Cellvibrionaceae bacterium
GTTCTTGCGCCCGCAATTCAACAAGGCGTTAGTCTCTTCGCATCACGCCTAAAAGTAAAGCTGCAAAAACTCGGTTCGCGACACATGCCAATTTATTATGAATTCTTAATGTGCCAATTTACCACAATGAAGGGAGAATATATGAAAAGGAAATTTGAGGTGAGCTCAGCTGAAGTGCCTCGCCCAATCGATAGCCAGTATGACGAATCAGTCTGTCTGAGCAAAACGAGCGATTACGCGAGCCACTAATTTCGGTTTTTCCGCGTGCAACCAATGGCCAGTCTCTTCCACTACCCTGACTTGGGCCCGAGGAAATCGCTGCAAAATATCCTCTTTGGATGCTTCTTTAATGTAATCAGACCGGCCGCCTTTGACAAACAATACCGGCTTATCGAAAACCCCAGCGCGATTGGCTTGAATTAACCTGGGATAAGATTGCCGCAATTCGGGTAGATTAATTCGCCATTTAAACTTGCCCTCTTGGCGAGCTAAGTTTTTTAGCAGAAAGGACCGGACTGCGGCTTCCTCGACATAATCACGCAATATGTAGTCCGCCTGAGCGCGATTTTGAATATCCCCTCGATCCACAGCCTCAAGTCCATTAAATACTTCGCCGTGACGATCAGAATAAGCTGCTGGGCTTATGTCCAATACCACCAGCTTGGCCATTTTATCCGGCTCACTCAGAGCCAACTCCATCGCCACCTTACCGCCGAGGGAATGGCCCAATATGATGGGCTGCTCTAGAGCCTGCTGACCGAGCCATTGCCCCACAGCTGCAGCGTATTGCGCCAAATCACCATTACTTAAAGGGTCGGACGCGCCATGGTTTGGCAAATCCAACGAATACACCGAAAACACTTCACTCAAGCTGCGCCCAATACCCGCCAAATTTTCCAGCGATCCGAATAAGCCGTGAATCATTACCAATGGAGGCCCTGCCCCGCTTTTTCGCCAATTGAGCATTAATCCCCCTTGGGATTTGGAATAATGGTTGGAAAGGGTATCGCGTTAGATTTTTCGCCCGGTTTTAAATCCGAAACCTTAACCACGCCTTCTTTTTCCACTTCGTCAATGCGGATGATGGAGTGCAGCGGAATGTAGGAACGCTTCACTGACGTAAATTCGGTTTTTAATTTTTCCTCGCTGGGATCGACCAAAACTTGAGAGCGCTCGCCAAACACAAACTCCTCAACCTCAATAAAACCATACATTTCACTTTGGTATATCGCTCGAGCATAGAGCTCGTAAACTTGGTTTTGATTATAAAAAATAACTTTGTATATAGGATTTTTCTGCATATCACTCTCGGTGGAAACCCACCTATCTCTTAAAAATAACGCCAAGTTGTGGCCAGTCGCCGTTGAACCGAGCAAAATTGGGGCTCTGATGCTGATTTACAAGTACTGAGATTAAGTGGGCACCACGTATGGGAAATTACCTAGCACATCAGTATAATGCGCGCACGTTTTTTAACCTACCCGCAGCCAAACCCCTTAAATGCGGTAGAAGTTGTATAGGATCAGCATGTCAAACCCTACCCCGGCCAGTAAAAAGTTGTTTATCCAAACCCACGGATGCCAAATGAACGAGTACGACTCGTCGCGAATGCGCGATCTATTGGGTGAATCTCACGAAATGGTCACCACAGAAAACCCGGAAGAAGCCGACATTTTACTGGTTAACACCTGTTCAATTCGCGAAAAAGCCCAAGAAAAGCTTTTTCATCAGTTGGGGCGCTGGAAACACCTAAAGGAAAAGAATCCGAATCTTATCATAGGCGTGGGCGGCTGTGTTGCCAGCCAAGAGGGAGATGCCATTGCCAAACGGGTGCCGTTTGTGGATTTGATCTTTGGGCCGCAAACCATTCACCGTCTGCCAGAGATGATCAACACGCCGAAAAACAACGGTGCGGTCATTGTCGACATTAGCTTTCCTGAGATAGAAAAATTTGACAGCTTGCCGCAACCAGAAGCAGATGGCGCATCGGCGTTCGTATCCATCATGGAGGGCTGCTCAAAATACTGTACCTTCTGTGTCGTCCCCTACACCCGTGGAGAAGAGGTCAGCAGACCAACGGCTGATGTTTTAAACGAGGTTCGCCACTTAGCCGCGCAAGGGGTACGCGAGGTGAATTTACTGGGCCAGAATGTCAACGCTTATCGCGGACTCAGCGACTCGGGTATTGTCGATTTGGCTGAATTAATCACCCTCGTCGCTCAAATAGAGGGGATTGATC
>JBNKFP010000333.1:0-2235 GCA_050289365.1 Cellvibrionaceae bacterium
TCCCAGTTTTTTGAAAGCCAGCGCTTGCTTGATGGCGGCAATGGATTCCTCAAAGCGGCCTAAATTGCGCAGCAAGATGCCCCGGTTCAGTTCCACGCGTAGCAAAGGCTCTTCCCCTTTGGCTCCGATTCGGCCGTATATCTCTTTGGCTTTATCCAAATTTTGCAGCGCTTCGGAATCTTCACTCAAACGGCCGTGGATGATAGCCATGTTCACCATCATGTCGGCCAGGGCAAACCATTCCTCATTTTCTTCCAGGATGCGGGATGCGTGCTTACCGGTGGCTAATGCTTCATCGTATCGGCTGAGATTCGCTAGTGCGTACAGCTTGCCATTTTGTGACCATGCCTGTTCTACCGGTCGGCCTAAATCGGCGTAAATTTGGGCTGCCTCGTTGTAACAATCGATGCCTTGTTGATGCTTGCCCAGGCCAATCGAGTAGCCATTGCCTCTTGCCCTTAGACTAAGCGCCTGGAACATTGGAGCATCAAATAATTGGGACATTTGGGCGATCAGATCGGCGAAGTCGAAGCAAAGCTCGATATTTTCCCACATAAGCCGATCTGTCTCTTTTTTCAGGAGCTCAGCAAACAGGGTGCGTTTTTTCGGGGAAAATTGGGGAGTATACTGGGCAAGCAAATAAAGCCGCTCATTTTGGGTAGCGACTGAAAGAAGAGAATCCAATAATTGTTGAGGAGTTGTGGGCTCGGCTACGGCCGTTTCTACCAAACCCATTTGCGCATCCAGGTCAAGCATTCCAATACATCCTTCGCCGCAGGGAACTTTTCTGCAGCGGTCATTTGGGTAGCGTCTTTTGGCTAAATTTTCAGAGTTCTATTGATGCCATACACCTCGATTATAAAAATGCGATCGTTACTCTATCGTTAATTCTGGTACGTGAATTTCGATGGTGGGGCCAGAAACAATGAGTTCATATTGACCGGCAGGCAGGTTGGTGAGGTTAAAATTGCCAGTGGAATCAAGCATAACGGCCGTTTCCACCACGACCTGCTTTAGCAACTTCACCTCCACAGTTTTTGTCTCAATGCCTAAAACCAATCCTAAAATAGATTTGCGCCCCGGATGTTCCGGATCATCCTGTACCTCCAAAGACAGTTGGGCGTCACCGGCTTCATACATCAAGGGTCCGGTGTCACCGCCGCGCACGGCAAAGGCGGGGGTGCCCAACATATTTCTGGTTTGTCCGCCGCTGGGTAGCCGTTTGGCAATCCAGATTTTGATTCTTTCGACGGTTGAGGGTTGTAGCGAAACGGCCGTTTCCGCCATAAACACCTCTAATTGCTTAATCTCTCGGACACAATGAGGGCAAATTGCCAGATGATCTGAAATTTGTGTCGCTGTATCTTCTGGCAATAGTCCCAAATGAAAATTGCCTAGTGTCGCGCTATCGGGACAGGTAATTCGGTAGAGAGCAGCCTTGAGACTGTCATCAATATGCGCCATAGTTAAATCTCCTAATCATTGCGCTGTAGAAGTCGCCTTAGAACAAACCAGAGACACTGAGCGAGCACAGAGTTACGCAGAGAATAAAGAGATCATCTGGTAAAACGGAAAAATCTGTTTATTGTCGTTCATAGTAGTGTCGCCTCTGTCGCCTTCATTGTTTTGCATAAGGGTGCACAATGCTGAGGCAGAATGGGGTTTTCCCAAGAGCGGGTTAAATCTGCCAGAGCAAGCAATTTATGCTGCTACCCCAATAAACGAATGCTGTGCCTTTTTTCACGCATCGTCCAAAAATTCCTTAAATTCGTCATTGCGGCGTATCCGTGCCAGGAAGTTATCTTTAGTCCGGGACACATCGCGCACGTCGGAAAAATGTTCAGAATAAAGATCATAGATTTCGCGCGGTTTCAAATCAAGCACAAAGTAGCCGTGAATAGCTAGGTGTTCTTTTTCGCTGTTGCATAAAGATTTTAGCTTTTGCCATAAAATCTCCTGCATTTCTCGCCGCGCGACTTCCCGCTCGGGTCGCATATCGGCATCCATAATTGCGGCGAACGGATCCATTTCTTCGTCGCCATTGGTTGAGCGGTTCGCTCGATCCCATAAATGAGCCTGCTCTTTCCAGCGGGCAAAATCGACCATGACGGCATTGGTACACATTTGTAAATAGCGCAGCAGCGACTTGAGATCGGGAAATTTGCTGAAATTTTCTGCCGGAATCCCTTGCCACATTTTTTCAAAAGCCCGGTTCATAAAATAATCAGCTTCTTC
>JBNKFP010000334.1:0-2223 GCA_050289365.1 Cellvibrionaceae bacterium
GCTTCCAACAAGGAACGATTGCGCTGTAATATCGCCGACGTTAAGCGACTTAAGGGCGACGTAAACAGCCGAGTCAAAAGCCCAGCTAAAATGAAACAGCTCAATAAACCCAGTAAAGCGAGGGCAATCCCCCAGCGTAATTGATGGCTACCTAATACTTGCGCCGCTGTGGTATCGTAAATTTCACTGCCGAGAACCACATACAAATAACCTTGTAATTGATTATTCTGCCGTATTTCGGCGGCACTAAACACCTTTTCTCTCGATACATGACGAGGATCATCAGCGTAAAGAGGTGTCGCAGGATTTTCAGTGGCAATAAATTGTTGCAGGGGAGCCAATTGAATTTGACTGCGCTTCACTTTAGCCGGATCTGCCGAATAGGTGAGTATTTGGCCATCTGGATTCAAGATATAAAATTCAAAGTTGGGCCCCAAAATCATTAATTCATGAAAGACATGCTGCGCAGTGTCCAAATCAAGTTGACCATCCTGACTGAATAAATAATGCTCCACAACAAATTGCGCCAAGTGACCATGCATGGATTGCATGATTTCCTGCTGATATTGTTTACTGATTTTGGGTATCAAATACAAAGACAATATCAATATCACTGAAAAACTTAAAACCAATACCGATAAAATCTGACGCTGTAACGAGCCCATAAAAAATTTAATCACGAAATTTGTACCCCACACCCCAAACCGTCAGAACATAATTCGGTTGCGCGGGGTTTTGTTCAATTTTACTGCGCAAGCGATTAATATGAGAATTGACGGTGTGCTCGTAGCCGTTATATTGATACCCCCAGACGCTGGACAGCAGTTGTTCACGGGTAAAAACTTTGCCGGGCATTGACGCTAAATAGTTGAGCAAATCAAATTCTTTCGCCGTCAATACCACGTCTTTTTCCTTCAACTTCACTTGACGTCTTTGACGATCAATCACCAAATCTTCCACTGTCACCAGTGTAGTGTCACTGCATTCGGCTTCTTGCATAAATGCCACTCGCCGCAACAGAGCTTTAACCCGCGCCTGTAATTCGCGCACGCTAAAGGGTTTTGTTAAATAATCGTCCGCGCCCATTTCCAATCCTACGACTCGATCGGCTTCGGTTTTTTTTGCCGTTAACATTAAAATAGGGGTATGAATATGATTGCGCCGCAGCTCCTGGCAAATTTGTAGGCCATCCATTCCCGGCAGCATCAGATCCAAAACAATCGCATCGTATTGGTCATCACGAGCCATTTGACACCCGTTTATTCCATCAGCAGCCGTCGCCACATGGTAGCCATCACTTGCCAAGGTCATCTTGACGAGCTGTTGAATGTCCAATTGATCCTCAACGATTAAAATGCGTTTTTGCACTCCGACACTCCTTCATATTCCGATTTAGCGATCTTTATATTGGTAGTGGAGCAACATCCCTATTGCCCCTCATCATGACATTCTCAAGCTATTGACCCGCGCGGTGAACTACTGACGACGATAAATGCGAATTGTTACAGCACCTTGATCAAATTTGTGCTGCCCGTCCAATACTGAAGACATGAGTCCATCGGCCGCAGTCACCACGCCGGGGTGATAAGCCACATAATTCACGTCATTGCGCTCGGCATTGTACCCTTCACCTCCTGCCGCCGGTCCTGGAATGTCCGCCAGGCTTTCGCTATTTGCCTCTGTGCCCGCATCGTAAATGGGAGCGGTCAGCATCAATGTATCGCCTTTACCCATGTGACTTAAATCCAGGTTGCTGACGCCAGCGAACGCATCATTGGTATTCACCAGCATGGTTGCCACACTGAGCTCAGGGTGTTGCATCTTGCCTGCCTTAAGCACAAATTCCATCGATGCACCAGGAAGTAAAGGCGCATCGGCTTGGGCGTGATCTGCGGTATTGGGTAGCGTCAGCATTGAGCTATCCCCAGATTCAGCCAATTTTTCCAGTGCATCAGAAGCGGGATGCCCGATCTGCCAGAGGCTATGACCTGCTTCGTGCAGCAACAGTCGAGGTGGGGACAAAGGTTGGCCGGCGGTGACATTAATAAAGGTCACATCATATTCAGCGGATTTATGGCCGCCACAACCCGACAATGTGCAAAGAACCAAAAAAATGGGAATGGAAATTTTCATCAGTCTCTCCTCAGTGCACAACCACGGTGAGTTTAGCCACGGGATTTAACCAACGGTGAACGTAATTGATTAAATCACTGCTACCGCCCG
>JBNKFP010000335.1:0-2212 GCA_050289365.1 Cellvibrionaceae bacterium
TATTAAGAAACGTTGTTTTGCCGCAGCCCGACGCACCAACGATGGTAATAAAATCGCCCTCCACCACCTGTTTATTAATTCTTTCCAGAACCACTTGGTCACCATATTCTTTCCACATATTGTGTATTTCGATAAACATAAAACCTCCTTAACCTTGTTTTTCGGCATCTAGTGCGCGGAACCAGGGATAGCAATAGCGAGTGATTTTCACCAGTATCCAGTCGAGCATAAATGCGATTAAAGTGATCCACACAACGTAAGGGAGAATGACGTCCATGGCCATATAGCGACGCACCAAGAATATTCTGTAACCCAAACCATCCGTCGCCGCAATGGCTTCCGCAGCAATTAAAAATAACCAAGCGGCACCGAGTGAGAGTCGCAGCGCGCTCAACAATCTGGGCATAATTTGCGGCAAAATAACACGAACAATGATTTGCCATGTAGACGCACCGAGAGTCTGAGCTTTAATAATTTGCTCACTGGGAATCTCCAAAGCCCGCTGTTGAACATCACGCACCAAGAATGGCGCAATACCGATAACGATCAAAGCGACTTTGGATACTTCACCCAATCCCATCACCACAAACAATATGGGCAACACCGCCATAGGAGGAATTAACGAAATCGCAGTCACCAATGGCGACAAAGAAGCTCTGGCAAAGGGGATTGCTCCATTTAAAATACCCACAGCTAAAGCGATAGCAGCACTGATTCCGATACCGAGTAACAGTCTCCGCATACTGCTGATGGTGTCACCCAACATTAAATATTCACCGCTGCGCTTATCCTCAGTAAAAGCCATCCGCTCTATAGCGTCCGACATAGAGCTAAAAGCAGGTAGTAATTTGTCATTGGGATTGGCTTCCAATCTGGCATTGGAGCCAGACCAGTAGAGAATAAACAATAGAAAAAACGGCGTTGCCCCCAAAAACCACAGAATTGGTCTTGTGGGTCGGAGATTGATCAGTTTTTTCATGGCAAATAACGCTCCGCAATGAGCGCCCGACAGAACAAACCGTCACACGAGCGCCGATGAAATTAACCAGAGGAATTTCCGTGACCTCTATTTAACGGAGAGTTACAGTTTGCCTTCAGCGGCAAGTGCCATATACTTGGGATCGAACCGTAATTGAACATTTTTGGGATTACCAAATATTCCCGCCGGCGTGGCTATACCGATAAAGGTTTCGTCCGCTGCACCTTCACCCAATAAACCATGATCGAAAGAGAATTTGGCAACATATTGCATAGTCGTTTTCAGCTTTGCACTGTTAACAAACTCCACCGCTTCGGCAGGCTTAAAAAACATTTTTGTCGACGCTAACTGGCTATTGTAGCCGGCCAAATCAGTACCTGATGCTTTACCCATTGCCGTTTTCGCTTTGATGCCAGCTTCTTTATCGCTTGCAACAGTTGCCATAATTTCATACCAAGCGCCTACTAAGGCTTTACCAAAAGCGGGATTTTCTTCTAGTGTTTTACTGTTGACGACCATCAGGTCGATAATTTCACCTGGGATTTTTGAAGAATCAAAAACTTCAAACGTATTGGGAAGTGCTAGAATTTCCGCAAGCAATGGATTCCACGTCACCGTTGCAGTTACATCTTTCGTATTGAATGCGGCAACCATATCAGCATCGGAGGTGTTGACCACTTTGACATCGCGTTCAGCCAAGCCAACTGATTCCAAGCCACGCGCTAATAAATAATGGGAAACACTTAATTCCACCAAGTTCACTTGTTGACCTTTAATGTCTTTCAAGGACTTTTTATTTTTTAATATAACGCCGTCGTTGCCGTTGGAAAAATCACCGACAATAAGTGCAGTGGTATCCACGCCACTGGCTGATGGAATGGTCAGGGCGTCCATGTTGGTCATAGTGCAACCGTCGTATCGTCCGGCACTGTACTGATTAATGGACTCGATATAGTCATTAATTTGGACGACTTCTATTTCGATCCCGTATTTGTCAGCCCACTTTTTGACAATGCCTTCATCCGCGCCATAGCCCCAAGGCATCCACCCTACATAAATCGACCAACACACGCTGAATTTTTTGCGTTCAGCTGCAGCGGGAAAGATGACGGAAAAAGATAGGGCTAGTGCGAGAAGTGCGGTAAATAAACGACGTGTTGCTAAAAGGTTCATAGGAGGCTCCCAAGGGTTACACGTTAAATGCGGAGGAATAAAGCCCGTCAATATCCGCTG
>JBNKFP010000336.1:0-2197 GCA_050289365.1 Cellvibrionaceae bacterium
TCTAACGACGCCCGCTTTACTAACCTGTATTTGATCGTCGCAAATCATGGTTTCTAGGGTTACCGTAAACTCACCAGACGGGTGTTCAATAGACAATAATCCCAATTCGCCGCCGTCGAGCTGGGCGATCCCTTCACAAACGGTGCCCGGTAATATGCACGCGGTGGCGACTGACACGGCACCCAACACACCGATTGCCGTATGGCATTTATCGGGAATAAAAGTGCGAGTAGAGAGGACGCCGCCATGGATCGGTTTGGAAATCATGCACATTTTGGGTACTGCCAAATTGTCGACGTCACCAAGGTTCATCATGAGCCCCAACTCCAATCTGAGATTGCGCAAGCGCCGACATAAATCTTCATTGCCATTGAGTTCGGCCGGTGTTTCGGTACCACTGATGCCCATGCTTTCAGCGGTAAAAATGGCCACTGGCATGCCGTTGTCGATGCAGGTTACTTCGATGCCTGCAACCGTATCTTTGGTTTTACCGGTTGGCAGCAGTGAGCCGCAGGCAGAACCGGCTAGATCATTGTAATTACATAGGATTGGTGAGGCAGTACCGGGAACGCCGTCGATTTTAGTCGTGCCGTCATAGCTCATTTGGCCATTTGGGGTGGGTAATACCAATTCGCAGGTTTTGCCGCTATTGCACATGTACACAGTGATTGTGGTCGTATCCGGTTGCGCCTGAATCATTCCTGTTTCCAGCGCAAAAACACCTACCCCGGCTAATATATTGCCGCAATTGGGTTTGGTATCGACCCTATCTCGGCCCAGAACAACTTGTACAAACAGGTAGTCGATATCCACCCCGGGTCGCTCTGATTTGGAGACGATTGCGACTTTGCTGGTGAGTGGATCAGCCCCACCGAGCCCATCGATTTGGCGCTCACCGCGGCCCATGGCCGCAATCAGAATCTCATTGCGCAGGGATTCATTTTGCGGCAGGTCTTCCGCTTTGAAGTAGAGGCCTTTGGAGCTGCCGCCGCGTATTTGTGCAAATGGAATAGCGAATTGCGACATAAAATCAGCTCCGGTAAGGTACCTGTGCGTCTCTAGATTGATTGACTAAAGTACTTGGATTGTAAAATTTTCCAGTTTACTGGGCTAATTTCTTTTGTTTGAGTTACCATGCGAAAATGTTGTCAACATAATTAGTAAAAGTTATCTTTGCTAGTCAAACACAGAGCGATGTGTTTTAAATAGAATAATAAAATAAATGTAAAACAATGAGTTAAAGCTAACGTGAAATTATTTTTTTGTTTGTATGCATGAAATATTATTTCAACTACATTAGATTTAATAAATTCAAGTGAATTCGTGACTTCGAGGCGGATTCAGGTTAAAGCTCGATTAAAGGATGTTCCATGTCGTACCAAACCCTAGGCATTCCCGTAATCAGTTTGCGCCATTTAAAGGCCATGCTTTATGTTGCCAGGGCGCAGAATTTGACCCGAGCTGCTGAGGCTTTAAATCGATCGCAGACCGCCATCACCAAGGCCATTAAAGAATTGGAGGGACAAGTTGGGGTGCAACTTTTTAACCGTTCGCCAGCCGGAATGGAGGCAACGGCTGCGGGTAAAGTGTTGTTAAAGTGGGTGGAGCGGGTAGAGTCTGAATTGATAGCGGCGGAAGTGTTGCTGTCGGAAAAGGTGAAATCCTACCCATTGCGAAACCCAAACGGCACGGAAGGTACTTCTGGTTTTTTGATGGATCTCAGTTACAAGCGTCTTGCTGTAATGGTCGCTTTGCACAACTCAAAAGATGTAGGGGTGACTGCTACCCAGTTGGGAATTACCCACGCCGCAGTCTACAGTTCGCTGCGTCTGCTCGAGCAGTTACTCGGTATCACCTTATTTGAGAAAAGCCCTCAAGGATTCAGTGGAACGGCATTGTGCAACGGTATCGTCCGACACCTTAAGTTGGCGTTTGCGCAATTGCGTCATGGTCTCGATGAGTTGGCCTGTTTGGATGGTGTGGTCAGTGGGCGACTGGTTATAGGGACATTGCCCTATGCCAGGACTATTTTGATTCCGCGCGCTTTAAACAATCTTTTAAGCGACCACCCAGGATTAAAGATTTCGACCAGAGAGGGACCCTATGCTCTATTGGAAGCGGAATTGCGCAGTGGCGATGTCGATATTATCGTTGGCGCAATTCGCACTTCCACACTCAGCAATGATTTAATGGCGAC
>JBNKFP010000337.1:0-2189 GCA_050289365.1 Cellvibrionaceae bacterium
GTGGCCTTCTGGGACGAGCAAGGAGTATGCATCTTGTATATTGAACAATTGATTTTAAAACGGGTTCCGACACATTGGCTGAACCACCAGAAATCTGCCGCTCTTTGGGACCTCAAATGGATTTCGAAGCCGCGTACCAACCTCCCCTCGCTGCCACAGGAAACTTGGCAAATACTGGTGTTCAACGAACTGCATTTGAACGCGATCCAAGCTATGCCCAATAATGCTTATGTAAAACAAAACGTAAGCCAATATCGAGAGGGTATTTCTCTAACATCGGTCGACCGATTGGTGGTCTATGTTGACGCCAGCCAAAATCGCCAGCTTCTCCAAGGCCTATGGCAGCTACTCCAGTCACTGGTACAGGATCGCCAACACACCTTAAAAGAAATGGTGATTTGTTCCCCGAACAGTCTAGACAGCAGTGATGCACCCAGTGACAACGCCCTCCTTCTCGGTTGGAAAAGAGCGTTTAATAACGAGAGTTTTGCGATTAAAGTGCGCTTAATTGATTTGTACCTAGAACAATTCATCGCTAATGAGTGGCCCCTGGAAATCCTTCACGAAACTCAAGAAACGGAAGTGATTGTGCGTCCACACAACCGATTGGTTCCCAGGCTCGCCCCGCTTTCACTGAACGATCGTCAAAGATCCCTGGCGAACTCCGTTTTAGTCACTGGCGCTACCGGCGACATTGGCAAAAGACTGGTTGTGCATTTAGCCAAAAATGGTGTCAGTGACATTGTGGCTTTGTCGCGGACTGAACTCTCTGCCAAAATACAAGCAGAAATTGGCGAAACCGGCGCAAGACTTCATTTTATTAAGGCTGATATTACTGACCGCGAAGCTTTAAACACGGCTTTCGATACGCTGAAGACTGCAGAGCCGATACGCGAAATATTTCATTGCGCCGGAGTGTTAAAAGACGGTTCATTTGCGAACCTCGGCTGGAGCGATTTCGAACATACCATAGCAGCCAAGGTTGATGGCGCCATCCATCTCTATGATTTGGCCCAAAATCATTCGGCTTTATCCTCTGTCACACGGTGGACACTGTTTTCATCGATAGCGTCATTAACGGGATCCATGGGCCAGGCGCACTACGCCGCCGCCAATGCATTTTTAGACAACCTGGCCCGCACTCTAGAGCAACAAAATGTCACTGTGCAATGTGTCAATTGGGGGCCATGGAAAGGCACTTCGATGGTCAACAGCGCCCAAAAGTCAGCCTATTTAAGAGAGCGGGCGGGGCTCCATTCAATGGAACCGCAACAGGCAATCGACATGTTGTGGCGAATTCCCAAAACTGCCACTCAGGCGTTCTGTGGTGTGGTTGATGTCAGTCAATTTGGTGACTTCCCTGGCGTTCAAACAACCCTGTTCAGCCAAGTCATCAGTCGGCAAATGCCTGACCAATGGACTCATTTCTTAGAACGGCTGAGTAACTCGGGCAAAGAAACCCGGCGTGAACTTCTATTAAATGTCTTGATTGAACGAACGCGACAGACCTTAGAATTGCCGGATGACATGGAAATCAACCCCTACAAACCCTTGCAAGAAATGGGGCTTGATTCGGTTATGGCTGTTGAGCTGCGCAATGAAGTTATCAAAATCACCGGGAAATCTTTGCCGGCAACACTCTTGTTCGACTACCCCACTCTCGCTGCTATAGCGGAATTTTTAATGACGCTGCTGTTCCCCGAATCGGTTCAACCAAAAGCTGCTCCCGAGGCAACCACATCCGTAACCGATGATCAGCTCGACGCTTTGTTAACCGATATGCTAGAGGATTAAGATGCAAGATTTTATCGAACAACTTAAAAGCATGGATCGCAATCAACTGATCCTGGCTGCGGCGAAATTGAAAAAAGAAAGCCTAGCCGAACCCATTGCGGTGATCGGCATTGGCTGTCGTTTTGCGGGCGGTATTGAATCCACAGATTCTTTTTGGGAGAAAATCTCAGCAGGTGTAGATGCCGTCGATCCGATCGCAGACAAGCGCTGGAGCCATGACGAATTTTTCAGTAAAAATCCAGATGAACCCGCAAAATCTTATGTAGAACATATGGCATTGCTGGAACATCCGGATAGGTTTGACGCGGCCTTTTTCAATATCCACAAAACTGAAGCCGATTTGATGGACCCCCAGCAGCGCTGGTTGCTGGAAGACAGTTGGCACGCATTGGAAG
>JBNKFP010000338.1:0-2171 GCA_050289365.1 Cellvibrionaceae bacterium
AACAGAGCCCAGCTCTGATGACTCTGGTTTTGATCATGTAATTGATCTCTTATCAGAAAGATTAGGCAATAAAATTGAAGAAAAGGATCTCGATTGCAGTTTTATCGAATTGGGATTTGACTCGCTTGCGCTCAGCCAATTAGTGAGCAAAATTCGCCAAGTATTTGGCTTGAAACTGCCGGTGAAGCGATTGTTTGAGGATTTGAACTCTCCCCGTCAATTGTCGGAGTTTATTGTAAGCAACGCCGATCAAACTCAATTCAAGGCCAAAACCACCAGTAACACCACTCCATCCCTTGCCAGTGTCTCAGCGCAGAATTCGCAGCTTGCTCCGGGAGCTCAATCCGGTATTGAATCCAGGCTCGAAAATATTGAGCGCCAAATTGAAAAGCTCAGCCTCAATTTTTTTGCAGAGCACCCAACACCAGATACAAAGTTGAGCGGCTTAACGCCTCCGCAACAAGAAATCTGGGCCGCGGTGAAAACGGGCGGAGATAGCGCCAACATTGCCTACAACGAATGTCGTAGCTTTTGGTTCCGTGGCACATTAGACAAAGCGGCTTTGCTGGCGAGTCTGAATGAACTCGTCGATAGGCACGATGGCCTTCGCATCCTGTTTTCCGATGACGGTCCGGAATACTTCGTGCAAAAGTCCAGCTCACTGGCACTCTCTGAACTGGATTTGTCGGAACTCTCAGCAGCAGAAAAGAAAGACCGCCTTGCCGCTTTGACATCTGAACTGGTTGCAACACCAATGAACCTGGAAACAGGACCTCTGTTTCGCGGGTATTTGGTTGTTCTCGATAGCAACGAAACGGCGCTGATTATGTGTGCTCACCATATTATTGTGGATGGGACATCATGGGAAATCCTCATTCGCGAAATTTCAGAACTGTACAATGCCAGGGTCAACAATACGACCGTCACATTACCTCAATCAACATCCGTATCTGAATTTCGCAAACTGCGAAAGATGTACAACGATTCTGTTGAAGCCCGCGAAGACCTCCGTTTCTGGCGCATGCACTTAAAAGGACAAACAGAAGATTTATCGTTACCGTCAGATAAAAACCGTGCACCGCAACGAAGTTTAAATTCCACACGCCTGGATCAACTTCTAACAGCAGATTTGAGCCGCAGTATAAGAGAAAGCGCGATGGCTCTTGGTTGTACGGCGCAGACGTTTATGCTCGCGGCGTTTAGCGTGCTCATTCATAAATTAACCCGTCAATCTGACTTTGTTATTGGAATCCCAACTTCCGGTCAAGCCGCAGAGGGCTTTGAAAGTTGTATTGGACATTGTGTCAATGTATTACCCCTCAGAACCTGTATTGACGAAGGCTTATCCGTTGGCGACTACTCAAAATCCCTTCACAAAAACTTGCTCGACGCCCTTGAACATCAGCGCTCATCATTTTCAAGTATTGTTCAAGCAACAAAACGCCCACGTGATTCAAGTCGCCCTACCTTAGTTCAGGTAGCCTTTGGCATGGGCCGCTCCACCCGACGCCCCGAATTTAAAGATTTGCAAACCGAAGTTACGGTACCACCTAGAAAGAGCGAAAATTTTGAGCTCTATGTCTATGTCACTGCGATTGGAGACGATCTGCTCGAAGTGTCTTGGTCATACAACACCGATTTGTTTTTCGAGCAAACCATTCTCGGTTGGCAACGAAGCTTTGAAGCGACACTACAAGGCTTGATAGACGCTGCCAGTGATCAACCGATACAAGACATCAATGTCCTCGCTGAAGAAGATCGCGTGCGCATCCTAGAACTCGCACGTGGCCCACAAGTCGACCACTCTAAACATATTCCCGTTCACCAGAGAATTGCATCGACCGCTGCATCCTACCCAGATCGCATCGCCATAACAGATATATTTGGTAGCCATACCTACAAAGAAGTCGATTCCGCAGCCAATCAGCTCGCCCGTTATGTTATCTCCCTGGGTACCATTGAACCCGCGCTGATAGCCGTATGTTTGGATCGAACCGTTTCTCTTGTTACCACCTTACTTGGGGTGTGGCGAGCCGGCTTTGGTTATATCCCGCTCGATCCAACCTATCCCAACAAGCGCATCGAAATGATATTGGAAGATTCGGCTGTGAACGTCATAGTGACATCCAGAGCTTACGCCGAACGCTTTTCCTCCAGTAACAGAGTCATAT
>JBNKFP010000339.1:0-2166 GCA_050289365.1 Cellvibrionaceae bacterium
TGCGCAAACGCCGCAGTGGTCGTAAGGTCTCTTTCTTGTTCAACATCATTCGTTTAGGCACACGTGACGTTATCCGTGAGGCGCTGCGCCGACTCGAATTGTCAGGCATCATTCAGACAGCTTTTATCGAAAGAAGTAACCTGACCCTGCGCCATCTAGTGGCTGCCTTGGTTCGCCGTACTTGGTCCTTGGCGCATGATATCTATCATCTGTGGCTCTACATCAACTGGGGTTTTGCCTATTACAACTTTGTCCGGGCACATGATTCGCTTCGCATTCGTGGCCCCAGTCGTCGGCGTCATCGCACACCGGCCATGGCCACAGGCTTAACTTTCCGCCCCTGGTCTGTACGCGATCTACTTCTTCTACCCATGCCGGAAGGGATTTGGATCGACTCTTATCCGGCCTGATCGTCCTGTCCATTGACTCGAAAACGGATGTTTCGCACCTGCTGAGGGTGACTAAAAATCACCTTGCAGGCCGAAATCCAACCCCGATCCCCCTCCAATTGGCTCCGAATTATTTATCCGTACCTTTCTGTGGCGTTACCCACTCACGTGTATAATTTCATGGACCGTAATTTTCTTGCCAAGGCATATTGTTAACCCATACTTCGCTCGAAGTATCCCAACTTCGAATATCCTACCCTATCTTAACACTGAGAGCCACAAATTGCTTAGGCATAATACAGTACAAGTCCGACCCCCTCTATTTTATAATTCCTCTTTTCATATTCCTTATTTTTACTTCATACTCGAGTAAATCCAATTTGGATGGATTAAATGTATATTACGGGCAAAAAACGCTTTGCTAATGATGAGGAAAGCATCGACCATTTCTGCTTTACGCTCCAGTTGGGTGTAGAAGTAATAAATGCACCCTTTGGGCTGGTTATGACCTAAGTCAACGTCTTATGCGGTGACTTGGTTAGGTTTAGGATTTCGGAGGACAATGATGCCAGCAAGCGTGAAAACGGCCGTTAACCCCAACAGACCAAACGACATTATTGGATTAGATTTCTCTTGCACTTCAATGATTCGATTTTCAACTTGGGGTGTTAACGGAGAATGCTCAGCTACATATGCCGCCACAGCCTCATCTAAATTCGCTCCCGCATCATACGGATCGATAGCATTGTTGGCAAATATAGAATAGTCATCCCCACCCCGACGCAGGAAATCGCTGGTGGCTACCGTATAAATTTCATCAGGATCAATCGGAGCATACGAGCCATCAGGCTGAATGATATCCACACTCACAATACGCGAACCAGGCAAGTTGCCTGAATCCCAACTAAAGCGCAGCCCAGCCACCTGTGGAAAACGTCCGGTTCCTTCATTTTGGGCACTATTGGCACGGCCGACTCCATTTTCCAACGCTTCCCAAATATCGTTGCCGCGTAATTCAAAGGTAGCAATCGTGTTGCTAAAAGGCAAGACCTCCAAAATATCGCCGAGCGTCACCTCTCCTGCTGGAATGCTGGTGCGAATGCTCCCCCCGTTCACAATTACAATTTGAGTGCCTTCAGATGCGGTCGCCCACAAAATAGCGTCCGCAATTAGGTTCCCCATCGTGCACTCCCCAAAGCGGCAAAAGGCGCGATCGCCATTGAGATCATTATTGATTGTACCCACACCCTGAAGCTGTAATGCTTGCAGCGGTTTATTAAGGGATTCGACCTGGGCTAAGAAGATGGGATCTTGCGGGATAGTAGCATCAAGCAAAATCGGATTACCCGCCCAGGCGGTAGCTACCCCTTCTGGGTCAAAGGTGACATCGAGTCGGCCTAAGTATTTCCCCCATGCAAAATCTGAAACCAGCAGAACGGGTTCGCCACTGGCTGAGTTAACAATGGTTGGATAAGGGCCTTCTGCGTCAGGGTCGGTGTTGGAGAGGTAAGTGTTGGTGTGCCCAGAAATAATCACGTCAATGCCACTTAGAGCGGCGGCAACTTGCTGGTCGCGTCCAAACCCTGAATGACTAACGGCAATGATTTTATTAATGCCCACCGCTTCCATTTCAGAAACGGCCGCTTCCACCGTAATCTCAATATTTAAAAAACGCACATTAGGGCCTGGGCTAGATAGTATGGCCGTATCCTCTGTGGTATAGCCGACAATCCCCACAAGTTCCCCACCCACATCCAGAATGGTATAAGGTTGGATT
>JBNKFP010000340.1:0-2164 GCA_050289365.1 Cellvibrionaceae bacterium
AGCTTACCGTAATAGAAAACCTTACTTTTTACCAGTCTTTAAGAAATAAACCTGCTATGTGTAATCTGCGCGACGCCGTTGCTGAAGTGGGGCTGGCTGGATTTGAAAATGAAATTACAGCCAATTTATCGCAAGGGCAGAAGCGTCGAGTCAGTCTTGCTCGGTTATTGATTGAACCAACGCCGCTTTGGATTTTAGACGAACCTTTCGTTGCGCTTGATGTAGATGGCCAGGCGTGGTTGAGTCGACTTATCGAAGAACATCTGGCTCGCTCAGGAGCTGTTATTTTTACCTCCCATCAATCCGTCAGTTTAAATGCTGAATTGCAGCAAATTGAAGTCAGGGCTGAGGCTGCATGATGTTCGGTACAATGCTCCTTCGAGAAACTAAATTGTTGATCAGAAAGAAATCAGAACTTCTCAATCCGCTATTTTTCTTTTTGTTGGTCACGAGTTTATTTCCATTCGGTGTTTCACCAGAACCTCAACTACTTGCGCAAATTGCTCCCGGTGTCATCTGGGTGTGTGCTTTGCTTTCTGTGCTGTTGTCTTTGGATGTTCTGTATCGAGAAGATTTTGACGATGGTAGCCTGGTGCAAATGATAATGAGTGGCGCGTCACCAGTGATGATTGTTCTGGCAAAAGCGTCCGCCAACTGGTTGTTTACTGCGCTTCCGTTGATCGTGATATCGCCTTTGATTGGCGTTTTATTGCACCTCGATTCCAATGCGTACCTCGCCATGGGGTTATCATTGTTGCTTGGCACTCCGAGTATGTGTCTTATTGCCGCAATTGGGATGAGTTTAACCATCGGACTGCGTCGTGGTGGTGTATTATTGGCCCTTTTGGTATTACCGCTGTACATCCCAATTTTGATATTTGGTGCAATGGCGGTAAACGCAGCCAGTATGGGATTGAGTTATAGCGGTCAACTGTCGATGCTGGCAGCTGGCCTGATTTTATCGGTGTCTCTAGCGCCTTGGGCGGCAGGGGCTGCACTAAGAATCTCTATCAGTGAATAAAAGAGAAACGATATGGATTGGACCTGGTTTTTCAGATTAGGCTCGCCGAAATGGTTTTACCAAAATGCCGGTAAATGGCAACCCTGGGTATGGGGGTTAACAGCAATTGGGCTCATAACTGGCGTCATTTGGGGGCTGTTTATCGCGCCACCGGATTATTATCAGGGCGACTTACAGCGAATCATGTACATTCATGTTCCGGCAGCGTATTTGTCGATGTTTGTGTATGTGGTTATGGCTGTGGCTGGTGCTATCGGTATTATTTGGCGGATGAAAATGGCCTTTATGGTGTCTATCAGTTGCTCTCCCATCGGTGCCGGTTTTACTTTTCTGGCTTTGGTAACCGGCTCTCTCTGGGGAAAACCGACTTGGGGAACCTATTGGGAGCCCGATGCTCGCCTGACCTCCGAGCTTATTCTGTTATTTTTGTACTTTGGCCATATGGCTCTTTACAGTGCTATTGAGGATTTTCGGAAAGCTGACAAAGCTGCTGCGATACTTGCGCTGGTCGGGGTAGTGAATATCCCCATCATCCATTTTTCGGTAGAATGGTGGAACAGTTTGCACCAGGCTGCGTCGTTGACCAAGCTTGAGAAACCTTCCATAGATGCCTCAATGCTGTGGCCTTTGATGATCATGATCGTTTCTTTCAAGTTGTTTTTTGTTTCTCTCTTATTGCCATGGGTGCGGAACCATATCATGTGGCGAGAGAAAGATTCGCAGTGGATTAAAGAGGTGGTTAAACAATGATGCTATCTATTTTGTTGGCAGCAACCGTCCCAGACCGTTGGGAATTCATTTGGGCATCTTACGCTGTGTTTATTGTTGTATTCATCATTTTGATTTTGGCACCGGTCATTTGGCGAAATCAGCTACGAAAAAAACTAAACCAGTATTATCGACGTAAAGAATTACTGAAATCTTCTGAGCAATAATTGAGAACTAAGTTATGAAACCTCATCGTCGTAATCGACTTTTGGCTATTTTAGGAACTGTGTTTGGTGTAAGTGCCGCAGTAGCACTGGTTCTTTCGGCACTGAACGAGAACATGAATCTATTCTATAAACCTTCTGATATCTCAGCGGGTCAGGCTCCCATTGATAAAACCATTAAGGTAGGCGGGCTTGTCGTTCCTGGAAGTTT
>JBNKFP010000341.1:0-2128 GCA_050289365.1 Cellvibrionaceae bacterium
AGCCAATTTGGCTCAGCGCGAACCGGCCACTTTGGATCAATGGCAAAAGCAGGATCTTTACCAGCAAATTCGTCAGGCGCGCGCTGGTCGACAGCAATTTATTCTGCACGATGGCCCCCCATATGCCAATGGTGATATCCATATCGGCCACGCGGTCAATAAGATTCTGAAAGACATTATTGTTAAGGCGAAAACTCTGAGTGGCTTTGATGCACCCTATATTCCAGGCTGGGATTGCCACGGCTTGCCTATTGAGCATAATGTTGAAAAAAAGATCGGCAAGGCGGGAGTAAAAGTTGATTACCCCGCGTTTCGTCAAAAATGCCGTGAATATGCACAAAAACAAGTGGATGGCCAAAGGCAGGATTTTATACGCCTGGGGATTCTAGGTGATTGGCAAAATCCATATTTGACCATGAATTACAAAACTGAAGCCGACACCATTCGGGCCTTGGGCAAAATTGTCGAGCATGGACATCTGTTGCGCGGCTTTAAACCCGTGTATTGGAGTGTAGTGGGGGGCTCGGCTCTGGCTGAGGCCGAGGTTGAGTATCACGATAAGCAGTCCTTTGCCATTGATGTCAAATTCGCCGTCGATAACCTGAACGACTTTAGTCAGCGCACCGGTCTGGCAGCTCCTGTGGGCAAGGTTTTTGTGGTGATTTGGACCACCACGCCCTGGACTCTCCCCGCGAACCAGGCGGTCAGCTTGAATCCAGAGTTGGATTATGTGTTGCTGCAAAACGGTGAAGAAGCTTTTGTCGTGGCCGAAGCATTGGTCGAATCTGTTGTTAGCCGCACTGGTCTATCCGATGCCTCTGTCATTGGCCGCTTCAAAGGCCGTGTCCTTGAGAACGTGGTTTTACAACATCCGTTCTACCCGAAAACCGTACCGGTTATTTTGGGCGACCATGTCACCACAGATGCAGGTACGGGTTGTGTTCACACGGCACCAGATCATGGCATGGACGACTTTTTGGTGGGGCAGAAGTACCAAATAGAGACGCTCAACTATGTTGATGATTTTGGTGTGTACCGCGCCAATGTACCCCTCTTTGCGGGTGAGCATGTCTACAAAGTCGATCAAAAAGTCATCGATTTATTGATCGACAAAAACCGGCTGCTTCATCAAGAGCAGATCACCCACAGTTTTCCGCACTGCTGGCGTACCAAAACGCCACTGATTTTCCGCGCAACCCCGCAGTGGTTTATCAGCATGAGCAAAAATAATTTGTTACCGCTGGTACAAAAAACCGTGGATGACGTGCAGTGGATTCCGGATTGGGGCAAAAATCGCATCGAGGCCATGCTCGCCTCCAGCCCCGATTGGTGCATATCCCGGCAGCGAACCTGGGGTGTACCGATCACTCTGTTTGTTCATAAACAAACCCAAGAACTGCACCCGAGATCAGCGCAATTGGTGGAGCGGGTGGCACAACTGGTCGAAGTGAAAGGCATTGATGCCTGGTTTGAATTGACTGCCGAGGAGCTGTTGGGTGATGAAGCCGAACACTACAGCAAAGTTACCGATACCCTCGATGTGTGGTTTGATTCTGGGGTAACCCATTACAGCGTGCTGCAGCAGCGGGAGCAATTGCGCTATCCCGCCGATCTCTATTTGGAAGGGTCGGATCAGCATCGCGGCTGGTTTCAGTCCTCCCTGAAAACCGCCTTGGCCATTAACGGCACTGCGCCCTACAGGCAAGTGTTAACCCACGGTTTTACAGTGGATGCCGATGGTCGCAAAATGTCTAAATCGATTGGTAATGTGGTGCCACCACAAAAGGTGGTTAATGACCTGGGTGCTGACGTATTGCGCTTGTGGGTGGCTGCCACCGATTTCAGCAGTGAAATGAGCGTGTCTGACGAAATTCTCAAGCGCACTGCAGATTCGTACCGTCGTATTCGCAATACCGTGCGCTACTTATTGGCGAATTTGAGTGATTTTCAACCCAATGAATTGGTTCCCATAGACGAAATGGTGGCGTTGGACCGCTGGGCGGTAGAGCGCGCAGCGAGCTTGCAAAAAGACATCGTCGAGCATTTTAATCGGTACCAGTTCCATTTGATTTATCAGAAATTACACAACTACTGCGTCGTCGATTTGGGTGGTTTTTATTTGAACATC
>JBNKFP010000342.1:0-2118 GCA_050289365.1 Cellvibrionaceae bacterium
AGGAATTGAGTGAACTGAGACGCATTTGGTAGACGAGCGTGGGCCTACCTCACATTAGAGAGTAGCATTCCAAATGCACATAATTAAAGCTTTTAAAAGAGCGTTAATATGCGAATTCTAAATGTTTTTGGGGCCATATTTCTGTCCTTTTTGCTGATTGGTTGCGGCACTCCGCAGCCGACTGGATCATCCAGCTTGGTTCAGTCCTCGTCGCAAATCAGTTCTTCAATTAGCAGTTCAAGCAGTATCGCCGCAGGGAATTCCTCCAATGCAGCTTCATCGAGTACCGGCTCTGGGCTGCAAACGGGCCGCTACACAATTTATTCACGGGTCAGCGGTCTGCCTATGGAAGTTGCCGAATACAGTTATGATAACGGCGCTGCCATTCGTCAATACGAAGCCTTGGGATTACAAAATCAGCGTTTTGACGTGGTCAATTTAAATAACGGTTACTACGCGCTTATGCCCGCTCACAGTGGCAAAAGTTTGGATGTTTGGGATCGAAATTTAAATGATGGCGGTGATATTAAACAATATGATTATCTCGGTGAGAGTCACCAACAGTGGCAAATCAGTGACGTCGGTGGTGGTTATTATAAGATCGTTTCTCGCCTCAGTGGTAAAGCGCTGGATGTGGTGAATGCCAGTGTTGAACCTGGCGCTCTGATCAAACAATACACTTATAGCGGTGGCGCTAATCAGCAGTGGCGATTTAGTGCAGAACCGCCAGTAAATAAGTTTAACAATTTGGTTTGGAGTGACGAGTTCAATTATGAAGGTTTGCCAGATCCCGCCTATTGGAATTATGAGGAAGGCTTAGTTCGCAACAATGAAGCACAATATTACACCGTCGCGCGGCCACAAAATGTTGATGTGCGCAATGGTTTATTAACCATCACCGCGCGGAGGGAAAACTACCAGGGTGCCGCCTATACATCGGCTAGTTTGCACACTCGTGACAAATTAGGTTGGACTTATGGGCGTTTTGAAATTCGCGCTAAAATCGATGTGCGCGCAGGGCTGTGGCCCGCCTTTTGGATGCTTGGCCCTGGTAAATGGCCCGAGGGCGGCGAAATTGACATTATGGAATTTTACAATAATAAAATTTTGGCGAATGTGGCGTGGAAAGCCAACAATTCGGATGCTTGGTCTGCCTCTTGGGATTCCGCTACTTTTGAATTGCGTCGATTGCGATTCCAGCACGAAGACTGGGAGAATCGTTTCCATGTGTGGCGTATGGATTGGAGTTCAGATGAAATCAGACTTTATGTGGACGACATATTGCTCAACAGCACCAAGTTGAACGACGTAGCCAATCCCGATGGATCCAATCCATTTAGGGACAAGCCTTTTTACCTGCTAGTGAATTTAGCGATAGGCGGTAACAATGGAGGTGATCCTTCAGGAACTGCATTTCCAGCAACTTACGTTTTGGATTACGTGAGAGTATATCAATAGCGAAAATGGTCAGGGTTAAATTGGATTTTTGTATTTAGACATCGCCGCTTGAGTGGTCATGGCTGGAGGTCTGTAGAGCGGTGAAAAGGGTTCCTTCCTATCGAGAACGCAAAATGTATTTTTTCGGTATTATGGACGCGAAAAATATTGAAAACACTGTCCCGTGATCAACTTCAATGCAATACAGACATTCCTTCAAAGAGCAATTCAGCGCTGCCAAAAAAGTGGGGACAAGAGTGCTAGTACAGTAAAATATTCCAGCCTGCCCAATATCATGGCGCCAGTTAGTATCCACGTTCCCGCATCAGAAACCGGTTGAAAGTTGTTGCCAAGCTCACCGAAGGCGGGGCCCAATACATTGACGCAAGCGGCCACAGCGGTGAACGCGGACCAAAAATCAAGGCCGGTTGTCATCAGCATTATACTCATCAGCATACTGCTCAAGGCAGCAAAAAGCATAAACGACATTGTTGCGCTGATAACGCTGGACTCGACAGGCCTACCTTGATACTTGACGGAAAAAACACCTCGCGTGTGGATGAGCCGTTTGACTTCGAGCGCTATAACTTTGATGGTGAGAATATTGCGGATAATTTTGTTGCCACCCGCAGTGGAACCGGCACAGCCGCCAAGATAACCCGCAAAAACCAATGTGAAGGT
>JBNKFP010000343.1:0-2102 GCA_050289365.1 Cellvibrionaceae bacterium
GTCGAAAGACAATCAGTTATTGTTGTGCATCCGTAGCTCAGCTGGATAGAGTACTCGGCTACGAACCGAGCGGTCAGAGGTTCGAATCCTCTCGAGTGCGCCATTTTAAAAAAGCTCGCTGAAAAGCGAGCTTTTTTCGTTCTAAGAAAGCCGTTTTGCCAATCTCATTTGTCGCCCTGCTAAACTGTATAACGCATACTTCCGAAATCATTTAGGGTTAAGCACATGATCTTTAAATCCTCTCCTATTCCGCAAAAAAAAAGAATTGCCCTAATCGCTCACGACAATAAAAAACGAGAACTGATTCAATGGGCACAAGCGAATAACGAACAATTGAAACAACACACGTTGTTTGCTACCGGCACCACGGGGCACGGACTAGAACAAGCACTGGGCATCAGCATTCACAAATACCTTAGCGGCCCGCTGGGCGGTGATCAGCAAGTGGGGAGCCAAATTGCGGAGGGAATGATTGATATGCTGTGTTTTTTTTGGGACCCGTTTGAACCCATGCCCCACGACCCAGATGTCAAAGCTTTATTGCGTTTAGCGGCCGTATGGAATATTCCGGTCGCGTGCAACCCAGCATCAGCGGACTTTATGATCAGCAGTCCATTGATGTCCGAGGCATATACCCGTCAAATTCCCGACTACGATGAATACATTCGCGGCAGAACACAAAACATCAATAAATAAGGAAAATAAATTCAATTGCGCCAAGAATCGGCGCAATTGAATGATTTGTGGTAAACACCTATCGTCACGTTATAGTTTGTAACCAACTTCTTCATGCAGAACGATATCCAAACCTTGCGACTCCTCTTCCAAAGTCACCCGAACACCGTTTGTCAGCAACCCAGTAATCCGCACCAACACAAAAGTCGCCACAGCCGTATAGGCAATAGTTGCCACAACTGCCAGTGCCTGCACGCCCAACTGATCCACAATGGATGCGTTATCACCGCCAAAACCATAACCAGAAAAAACGCCAAGCTCCTTTGAAGCAAAAATGGCGACCAATAAACTGCCTAAAATTCCACCTACTCCGTGAACCGGAAACACGTCCAAAGAGTCGTCAATCTGCAATTTACGCTTAATAAACTGAGTGGCAAAAAAGCAAACAACACCAGCTGTAAAACCAATCACGAGTGCCGCTGCCGGGCCTACGGAGCCCGATGCAGGGGTTATGGTTCCCAACCCCGCAACCATTCCCGTGACAATACCGAGCACACTGGGTTTGCGAAACTTGATCCACTCCATCATCATCCAAGCGAGAGAACCTGCTGCAGCGGAGATATGCGTGACCAACATTGCGGAGGCAGCATCTGCGCTCGCCGTAAGAGCACTACCACCATTAAAACCGAACCAGCCGACCCATAGCATACCGGCCCCAGCGACGGTCATGGTCATATTGTGGGGCGGCATCGCAGTTTTGGGAAAACCGTCTCGGTTACCGATCTGCACGGCAACCACCAAAGCAGCGACACCAGCAGTGATATGCACGACGATGCCCCCAGCAAAATCGATAACACCTTTTTCAGCCAGCCAACCGCCACCCCAGACCCAGTGACACACAGGCACATAGACGACTAAAAGCCACAACGCACTGAAAATCAACACTGACGAAAACTTCATGCGCTCGGCAAACGCGCCTATGATCAACGCCGGAGTAATTACCGCAAATGTCATTTGAAAGAGGGCAAACAAGGGCTCTGGAATGGTGCCGCTGACGCTGTCTTTGGCGACTGAGGCAAATAGAAACTTACTTGCGCCACCAATGAATCCAGACCCGTCTGCAAACGCTAGGCTGTAGGCTCCCACAAACCATAAAATAGATGAAACGCAGGCGATAGCAAAGCACTGCATCAATATGGAGAGGACATTTTTTGACCTCACCAACCCCCCATAAAACAGCGACAACCCCGGTAATGTCATAAACAATACCAGTGCGGTTGCCGTGAGCATCCAGGCGGTGTCACCGCTGTCATAGGATTCAGCAAATACCGACACTGAGAGCAGCTGTAGCCCCACAAACATCAAAAACTTGCGCAAAAACATGAAATTTCCCCTTTGATTTTTTGTATTTTTATCCGCTCGGAATA
>JBNKFP010000344.1:0-1839 GCA_050289365.1 Cellvibrionaceae bacterium
GGCCAAGGCGTTCTCGGGTTCGTGATGACATATTCACGAGCGGTGTCGTCGAAATGACCAAATTTCATAATACATATACCTTTTTTTGGACAAAATTTACTCGTAACTCTCCATCCGTGGATATTGCGAATCTTAAATGTTTCGGGTGGCGCGCCAATTATTTCACATTGAGGTGGGCGCCGCCTATTTTCCTAATTGCATGTTGTTTCTCGTGCGATTTCATCTTTGGGCCAGTCGACAATTTTGTCATACCAGGTTTTGCGGAGTATGACGATGGTTGTGGCAATAATGAGCCCGGCAATAACCGCTTGCAGCGGCATCTTAATCACAATAAAAATGGGCAGTGCGACCAGCGAAGTTTGCAGGCAGGTGCCAACCGCAATATTGAGCATATCCCGCTTAAAATAGGGGTTTGCGGTGAAGCTTGGGTCATCTTGTTGGACCTTGGCCTGAATCGGACGCCAAAACCCCCAGGGGCGAACGTTTTTATAAAACTGTTTAAGCATAGTTTCATCTTCGGGTTCGGTCAGTAAACTGCCGATAATACAGCCGAGTACAGAAATCGCTAAAATGACCGGGAAAAAATAGAGCGGCAAGATATCTCCGGGCACACTTGGCAGTACTTTGGCAAACAGTGTCGGAAATCCTAGGGCGCAAACAATGCCGGTCATCATTCCCCAAAAATAGCCAAAGCCATTGAGGCGCCACCAATACCATTTTAAGACGTTACTCGCGGTATAGCCGCCCCACAGACCCGACACCAACCACACCAAGACACTGTTGATGCTGCTGACGTAGAGACCGATTAGGGTGCTTAGAATCACTACACCAACAGACACAGCGTAACTCGCATAAATTAAACTTTTCGATTTTGCTTCGGGATTGAGGTAGCGTTTATAGATGTCGTTAACCAAGTAGGCAGGTGCGGCGTTGACCGTTGACGCGAACGTCGACATAAAGGCGGCTAAAAGTCCGGCTAATATTAACCCTACAATGCCCACCGGCGCAAACTGCAGAATGGCGGCAGGTAAAATTTGTTCGAAGTCAATGGAGTCGCCCTGGGTGAGGTTGAGCTCATGGAAAAACACCAAGGCTAATACTGCAAAGCCAGCAATCATCAGATAGCGAATTGGCATGAGTACGACCGACACAAAGCCCGACATCATTGCTGCTTCTTTGGGAGAGCGGGTTGCCAGAATTTTTTGCATGTCGTAATTGGGCGCCGGACCGGCGGAACTCACCAGCAACCCCTTAAACAGCATCATCATCACCAAAATAGTAAACAGGTCATAGCCGTCAGATGAGACTTTGCTGGTCACTTCTGGGATGACGTTGGTCCAGTCCAAACCCAATTCCCAGCCGAAGAAAGGGTTGGTCCAGCCCTCAGGGGTGGCGGCGATTAAGGCTTCATGGGATACATTGCTCATGGCAATGCCGGCAATCACCAATGCCGACAAGGTCATGATTGCAAATTGCACAAGGTCCGCCCAGACGATACTGAGCATGCCACCGAGCATCACGTAAAAGGTGGCAATGGCCGTAAACACTATACCGTACACATGGGGTACATGTTCGGGGGCTACCTCAAACGGTACATAGGCAGAAACGCTCGACCAGGGTACGAATATTTCAACAAACTTGCCAATACCGACAAAGCCATAAGCGAGGAATCCCAAGACATTGATCAGCGCGAAAATAACGACCACCATATGGGAGAGGCGCCCCCCCAGGTCATCGCCAAAGCGCGAGCGAATCCACTCAGCACCGGTAGCCACGTTGCTACGGCGCAGCCATACAGATAAGAAAACCATTAAAAAGATTTGGTTGAATACTGGCCAC
>JBNKFP010000344.1:1849-2086 GCA_050289365.1 Cellvibrionaceae bacterium
AGGGTATCCAGATGCTTTTCAGGCCATAGACAAACAGAAGGGTCACCAGCCACATAGTTCCCGAGATATCAAACATCCCAGACGCGTTGGAAAGGCTGAGCATGTACCAAGGAAGCTCCTTGCCCCCCAGCAAATAAGAGTCAAGATTTTTCGAAGCCTTGCGCTGTAAAACCAAGCCAATCACGATCGTTGTGGCCAAATAGAGGCCAATGATTGCCAAATCAATCATAGTCAGAT
>JBNKFP010000345.1:0-2076 GCA_050289365.1 Cellvibrionaceae bacterium
GGTTGCTTTGGGGTTAGACGTTATCGTCGAAGAGGGCGCGGGCTTAAACAGTAATTTTCCAGACGCCGCCTACCAGCAAGCCGGCGCGGTCATTACCGGTGATTTAAATACGGTATTGGCTGCTGATATTGTGCTAAAAGTGCAGCGCCCGTTACTCAAAGGTGAGGGATCCGTCAATGAGCTCGCATTAATGAAGAGCGGGGCACTACTGATCGCCATGCTCGCGCCCTACAATAGCCCAGAGAGTGTCGCACAATATGCCGCAGCCGGAGTGACTGCGATGGCTATGGAATTTGTGCCGCGCATCACTCGCGCTCAATCGATGGATGTGTTGAGCTCCCAGAGCAGTCTCGCGGGCTACAGAGCAGTCTTAGATGCCGCCAATGAATTCAGTCGAAGTTTCCCTATGATGATGACCGCTGCTGGGACCATAGCCCCGGCGCGGGTTATGGTGTTGGGTGCTGGCGTGGCAGGTTTACAGGCAATCGCGACCGCCAAACGACTCGGAGCCATTGTGTCCGCCACAGATGTGCGCCCAGCAGCCAAAGAACAAGTAGAAAGCTTGGGAGGAAAATTCGTCATGGTGGACTCTGAGGAAATGAAAAGTGCTGAGACGGCTGGTGGTTACGCTAAAGAAATGAGCGATGATTTTAAAAAGCGCCAGGCAGAATTGATTGCCGAAACTCTCAAAAAACAAGACATTGTTATTTGCACCGCTCTAATCCCCGGTCGTCAAGCCCCAATACTGGTCAATGACGCGATGGTTCACAGCATGAAGCCGGGGTCGGTTATTGTGGATTTGGCGGTGGAGCAGGGGGGTAACTGTACGCTTTCCCAGACGGGCAAAGTGGTGACCGTGAATGGTATAAAAATAGTGGGGCATTTTAATGTGCCCAGCCGAATCGCCACTGATGCCAGTGCGGTTTATAGCAATAATTTGCTCAACTTAATGAAATTGCTTGTGCACAAAAGTGAAGATCAAGGGGTAGGGGTGGAGTTGAATTTTGATGATGAAATTATTAAAGCTATTGTGTTAACGCACCAAAGCCAAATTGTTCATTCAGCGTTTAAAGATCAAGCCAACGGAGGTCAGTAATGCACGCAGATTTTGTGTCCCAGCTTTCCATTTTTGTGCTCGCTATTTTTGTGGGTTATTACGTGGTTTGGAGTGTAACTCCGGCATTGCACACGCCCTTAATGGCGGTGACGAACGCCATCTCCAGTGTGATTATTGTGGGGGCGATTATTGCCGTTATGAACAGCGGTGGGAGTTTGTCCAAGGTGCTTGGTTTTATCGCGCTCACCTTGGCCTCGGTGAATATTTTTGGTGGTTTTGCCGTAACCCAACGCATGCTTGCCATGTATAAGAAGAAAAAATAGGATTACCTATGGAAAGTTTCGCCGCTTTAGCTTATTTAGTCGCATCCATACTGTTTATTTTGGCATTGCGGGGGCTGTCCTCCCCGGAATCTTCCCGCACTGGCAATCATTTTGGCATGTTGGGCATGGCTGTCGCCGTGGTGACTACCATTGCTTTGACGTCTTTCAGTGAGGGTGTGACCCTGATTAATTCTATCAGTTGGA
This sequence comes from Cellvibrionaceae bacterium, assembly GCA_050289365.1. GTDB lineage: Bacteria > Pseudomonadota > Gammaproteobacteria > Pseudomonadales > Cellvibrionaceae > JBNKFP01. The sequence continues at coordinate 1,585 of JBNKFP010000345.1, forward strand.
TCGCTCCGGGTCTTATTATCGGAGCGGTTATTGGTATCACCACCGCCAAAAAAATCGCTATGACAGCCATGCCGCAATTGGTGGCGGCATTTCACAGCTTAGTGGGTATGGCCGCTGTTATGGTGGCGGCATCTGCCTATACTAACCCTGCGGCATTTAATTTACTGGATCTTGATGAGAACATTTTTATTGCCAGTCGTATCGAAATGGGATTGGGTATTGTCATAGGCGCTGTCACATTCTCGGGTTCCGTTATCGCATTTGCTAAATTGCAAGGTATTATGAGCGGTAAACCAATTACGTTTGGCGGACAACATCTGTTAAATGCGGTGTTAGGCGCGGCTATTTTGGGGTTACTGGTTTATTTTTGTGTAAATCAAAGTCCCACTGTATTTTGGACTATGACCGCTATCGCATTTGTCATTGGTATATTATTGATTATTCCTATTGGCGGCGCAGATATGCCGGTCATAGTGTCAATGTTAAATTCTT
>JBNKFP010000346.1:0-2045 GCA_050289365.1 Cellvibrionaceae bacterium
TCGGCTTAGTTGAACTTGTCAATAATCCCCAAAAATTGGTGGTGTCCCTCAACTACGTGTATGAAAAGCTTGCATATTGTGAACGATTTGCTGCTGTTCAAGTTCAGCCCGAAAGTGAGGAGGTACCCGATAGCTGAGTAACTCTTCCATTGTCCAGACGTGATCTGTGATACCTGCCATCATTGCTGGTGTGACTAGGTGCGATTTTCTAGGTGAGCCGGTGCCACGGGTTGGCTGTGGTTCTGACAAAGGTTGAGCCAAACTGGTATGGGGTAAGACGAAATGATAATAGGTCAAGCTCAACCATAAGTGCTTCTCCATCCAGGTCAAGTCTTTAGAGAAACTCAGCACTTTCCGGGACAACCGACCGTTACCCTGGCGACAGGTCAGGTTATTGCGTTCTACAAAACTGGTGTTGATCGTCCTACTGACGGTGGAAGCGGCTAAACAAGCTTCAATGGCTTGCTCACACCCGAACACGACTTTTTTGGTCACTTCTACCACCCGTCCCTGTTGGCGGCGTTTGACCACTTGAGCGTAGAGAAGATCGGACGGGGGAAGGAGTTTTGGCTTAGGCTTGCGGCCACGCTTGCCTGGTATCTGGACGATGATCTCTGGGATGCCGTAGCCGTTCAACAAAGCATTGGGATAATGAGACAATTGGTCACTGGTGAAAAAAGGAATAAATCCACAACTGACTGCTTTGAGACGTTCGATCAACAAATCAGCGTTCTCTTGAACCCGCTTGCCAATGACAAACGCAGGGACGAGCCGCCATTCTGGGACGAAGGCGATCCAAACCCAGGCATCACCGTACAACATCAACACCTTTTCAATCGCAGTCAAGTGGGCTTCCTTTTTTCGCACAAAACTCCACAACTCATCCAGTTGGCACTCAGTCATATGCAAGTTGTTAAACAGGTAAGTCGTCACCGCACGGCAGTGTCGCCCGACCTTATCCAACCACTCACAGATCGTATCCTTATCAACACCGACGATCCGTCCAGTACCACGCAGCGAATTTCCCTCGGCCAAAGCACGCACGGCGATGGTGTAAATTCCCTCGTCAGTATGCAGATCAAACAAGGCAGTCCCGTGTCGAGCGGAAAAAGTAGACTTACACATATTACACAACAGCCTGGGAATGCCTCCGTCGAAGCCACGACGCACCAAATGGCGACCAAAGCCAGGCAAACCGTAATGAGAACACTGCTGATGCGGACAATAACACGTTGAAAGTTCCATTTTTTCTCCTGATAGAGGGCGATTTACCCTCTATCAAGAGTTTACTGTGAATTTGATTTTTCATTAGAGTTTATGTCTATACACGTTGTTCAGGGACACCACCGAATAATGAGCCTTCACGTATTACGTTTTTACACCTATCGTCCTGGCATACGTTGAAATCCGAAAATTGTTTTTTAGGGAGTATCTCACAGTCTTATGGAAGTCGAAGTAATTCGTAGCAAAAAACGAAAAAAAACCGTCAGCGCCCGCGAGGTAGATGGGCGCTTTATAGTCCAAGCCCCGGCCAAGATGAGCGAGGCCGAACTCCAGCCGATCATCGAGCGACTCAAAGATCGCTGGCAGAAGCGTACGGCCAAAGCCGACCTCGATGATGCGGCCTTACATCGCCGGGCGCAAGAGCTAAATCGACAATATTTTGGGGGCAAATTAACCTGGCAGTCGATCAAATGGGTAACTAACCAGAACAGTCGGTTTGGCAGTTGCACGCCGGCTCAACAGACGATTCGCCTCTCGCACCGGTTGGCCTCGATGCCCACTTTTGTGCGCGACTACGTCATTGTTCACGAATTGGCCCATCTCCTTGAAGCCAATCACGGCCCAAAATTTTGGAAGCTGGTCAATCGCTATCCCAAAACCGAGCGGGCGCGAGGATATTTGATGGCGGTTGGGTTGGAGAATCTTGAGGAGGAGTAGGTTTAGGTAAGCTGGTTCGGCATTGACAATCCCCCCTAGATAGAGTATATTCACCGGACTATTACGATTGAGGAGATGTCAAAGGTGTTTGGTCGAAATAAAGA
>JBNKFP010000347.1:0-2032 GCA_050289365.1 Cellvibrionaceae bacterium
CTGCACCCTTTGGGAGGCCTCGCAAACGTCTGTAGCGTCCATGCCTACATGAATGTAAGTAAGAAGCGAGAGCAGGATGCGTAAGCTTTGCGATAAACGCCTGCGGGTGCTTTCTATTTGCACCATTTAATACACCACACTAGAGGTGGTTCTGGCAAAATGAAATGGCCTCTCATTGAACGATGAGAGCACACCCTTAGAGTTCATTCCCGGCTCCAGAGCTTGGTAAAACATGACTCAACCTCTAAGGCTGATCTGCTCAACAACTTGCCCACTCAGACTCACATTTGCCACTAACGCGGTGTAACATAATTCCGTTTCAAACGTCCAAATCCTAAATCCATCACTTGGGACAACTACTATGGTACTTTCACGACTGTTTCGCACTCTCTTGCTTCCGCTTGTGTTTCTGTGTTCTCCGCCCGCAGCTCACGCCGATAATATTGCCCGGTCAGCGGAGGACATACATCCCATACTCGTCGGTGCTACATTGCCCGATATAATGCTCAAAAACATCAATGGCGCCCAAATCACCCTTAATGAGTTAACCAAAGTCAAACCAACAGTGCTTATTTTCTACCGAGGCAGCTGGTGCCCTTATTGCAACGCCCACCTCGCGGACCTGCGCAAGATCGAAGCAGAACTGCAAAACCTCGGTTTTCAAATACTCGCCATCAGTCCAGATCAACCCCAATTTCTCAAAGAGACCACGAAGAAAAACAAACTGGGTTACACCTTATTAAGCGACAGTGATATGACGGCGGCGCAAGCGCTCGGCTTAGCCTTTAAAGTCGATGACACGACCATCAAAAAGTACCAAGGCTATGGCATTGATCTGGAAAAAAATTCGGGTCAACAACATCACTTGCTGCCGGTACCGGCTGCTTTATTGGTGAATACCAGTGGTGAGGTTACATTTACCTTTATTGCGCCAAATTACAAAGTTCGAGTGGATAAAAACGTGCTTTTGGCTGCGGCAAAGGCTCAAATAAAAACGCAGAAATAGTGCGTACTGTTCTCCGGTCACCATAAGTCTCAATGCAAATAATGCAACCACTTTTAGGACAGAGTTAGGTGTTTGGGTGGTGATCGGAAACGCTCACTGTGATGATTGTGGTGAGGATTGCATAAATGCGTCGAGAGAACATGTTTTATCACCGGATGCTCGCTGGCAATTCCCAATATTCTGGGCATTCGACTCCATCCCTTCAGTCCGTGGCACCCTAGTAACCCTCCCCGATACCAATGAGGTATCTGACCGCCTGTCGCCACCCATATTAGCCTAGGCACCAAAAGGAACCATCTTAAGGAAAAACACTCCATAGGCTGCCATGCTTTGAAGAAACGCAAAGCCTATAATTGGCCCTAGGAAAAGGAAAAAATGTGTCATACCCCTATCTCAGCGATTTGTTGAACCCCCTCTTTGGAACAGAATGGGATATTCCAGTGGCAATGTTTGGTAGCTTTGTTGCAATGGCGATCGCCATTGCTGGTATGGTGGCCAAGTGGGAAGTCATTCGAATGGAACAGCTGGGTATCTTGCCAAGGGCACAGATTTCACCCACCCAATCTGTGCCAGCGCATCAATTACTACCGGATTTGGTGATGATCTCATCACTTGCCGGCATAATCGGTGCGCGTGTTTTTCATATCCTTGACTATCCTCGCGAGTTTTTACATGACCCTCTAGCCATGATATTTTCTGCTTCAGGGTTATCTATTTACGGTGGGCTGATATTGGGTGGAATCACTGGAGCAATTTTTTTAAAAAAACGCCATGTTCCTTTAGTGCCCATGCTTGATGCCCTCGCCCCAGCCTTAATTCTGGGTTATGCCATAGGACGCCTCGGATGCCAGATTTCTGGGGACGGAGATTGGGGAGTAGCTGCCGATATGTCACTCAAACCTGACTGGGTTCCAACTTGGCTTTGGGCGCAGAGCTATGAAAACAATGTTATCGGTGCAGAAATTCAGCCTCCAGGAGTCTACCCAACACCCATTTATGAAGCATTTGCGGCATTCTTTATTTTCT
>JBNKFP010000348.1:0-2014 GCA_050289365.1 Cellvibrionaceae bacterium
TTCCAGTACATTAGAGGCTGGTGGCGCAGGCGCGTATTCAACATCCAGCATGTATCGGCCAGATCCCGCTGAAGGAGCAAAGACTTCAATGTCGTATATGTTACTGTTATTCAAATCGCAGAACTCTTTGGCCGTACCGGCAAATCCGTTATCACAAACCACGGATCCATCATTATTGTCCAATACTCGCAAACCCAAGTTGGACGTCAGATTAAACAAGGTTACCCGGTTGGCGTTGGTTAAATTTTCAAAACGGTCTGTTGCACCCGGTTGAAGGTTGTGATTAGGTTCTTCGATCGTTGCCAAAGTCCTTTGCCCCACATCCGACCAATCAGGACAAGGCGTGTCATAGGCCAAAGATGCACTTTTTGCACTCGCGTATTGAGCCGAATCCGTCGTCGAAATCAAACCAACAAGAGCGTGGATCTCATTCGCCAATTTATCATTTAAGTTTGGCGTTGCATTTCCATTGGTATCACCGTTAACGGCCCAAGCGTAGTCGAAAGGTACTGTGCTGGTCGGCGACACCCAATAGTTTTGGGTCAAGCGACTCATAATGCCAGTACCGCCACCGGCACGTATCCAGTTAAAGCCGGCATTTCTGGCTCCTATGTTAAATAAATCGTAATTTGCGGAGAAAGTCAGCCCTGCTCGTGTGGTAAACACCAAACCGCCACCTCCGGGGATATAGCCTTCCACTTCGGCACCGTTCGCTCCGAGAATTAAACTCCCTATAGCGATATTGGAATCTGGATGCTCGAACAAATTGGTTCCCCGCCATGTATCCCAACCATAGTATTGCGGCTCTCGATCAGGAACGCCGCCAGCAAACAACGGATTCGCTAAACGTATGTCACTGGGACACACTCCAATGTTACTCGCGATGGTGCGAATATAAGAAATAAAATCTCCTGCTCCCGAAGCAATGCCAACGGTATAAGCAAGTAAATCGTAACCTCTGTTAGAGTATGGATCTTTGGTAAAAGCGGGACGCACACCAGGATCGGCAATCAAAGGTGTTGTGCGCATTCGGGCAATAACATCTTCCATCGTTGGCGTATTGGGGCCATTGTTAACCCACACTTGATAGGGATTAAGAGGACTGTTGGGGCGATCAGGATGATCATCCAACCCACCCAAATGCTTAACAAGATGATTAATGGTGATATCGTAATATCGGGTATCGCTGAAATCCCCCGCCCAGGGAATAATACAATCATCGTTCACATTGGCGGGATTGGAAGGGTCTCTTGGCGATTCCGTTTCTTCACAAAATACGTGCGTTGCCGGAGCTAAACGATTCGCGTTAACCAACTCGGTTACGGCTCCCACCACAATGGATTTGGTCACACTCGCCTGCCGAAACATCGCATTTAACGGCGTGGGAATTGAAGGCGATGCATTGGTTAGGGTACCGTAGGATTGCCGATAGCGGGTGACAAATGTTCCATCACCCAAACGCTCTCGAATTTCCACCACTGCAGACGTTGCAGTCGTAGTATCAATAAAATCGTTAAACAATTGATCAAGATCTGCCTCATTCCCATTAATACTGGCAAAGGCAGGGGCAGAAATAAGCGCTCCCGAAAAAATCGCTACTTTAACCGCTTTATACATCGATCGAATGAACATTAACATGTCTCCCTTTAGTTAAGTAAAAAAATCGATCCGCCATACAAAAAGATCTTGCTATCCAAGCAGGAGTTTTTAACGAATAGATTTAGGAAAAACCCAATACAGGCATAGCGCGCTATTGGGGCTTAGAATATAACACGTAATCAAATAAGAATTTCGGTGAAAATCAGTTTACTTATAAAGCTATGAAAATGACTGACTTTTTTAGAACGCTTCATTAACCCGGCTGGCCACGACATGCGTTAAAGGTTCAGATAAATAAACATCCATATACACAAGCATCATCACTCGAAGCCATCGAAGAAAAATGGCGTATTGCACAGAAAGCAGGTAAGACAAGGATGACGCAAGCAAAATTAGTAATAATCATTGGTACCCA
>JBNKFP010000349.1:0-2010 GCA_050289365.1 Cellvibrionaceae bacterium
TTCACGGCTTCAACAATACGATCCTCGATATAGATTTCCAAAGCAGCTAATGCCATGACTAGACTAGCTCGCTTCAAGACTTCGGCTTCTGGCGGCGGCGGAGGTTCTTTATTTAAAGCATCAAAGTGATTTAGCAGCTCAATGGAATCTTGAATTGCATGCTCGAATGATTGGAATGCGAATGATGTCATTATTATTTTTCTCCAACATTGACTTCTCACCGGCAATACCCCGGCGCGATCCCCCCAAAATCCCATATCCTTATAACCCACTAAATCCTTTAAATACAAATGAAAATTTTCACCAAATGCAGAATAACGCTCCACCATCCCTTGTTCCGTCTCCCTAGAAATTCACTCCCTCAACCAACTGGACTTCACAATATTTAAACTAACTTCATAAGCTATTACCCAGAATATACTTGGTATTGTGGTCAATAGAATGGGTGTCGGATGGCGCTTTGCTGATCCGACCTAGGGGGGAGGATTATTGTAACTGGCCTTCACATGTCGCCAAGGCCTTTGCAGATTTTTATTTTGGGGGTAATACTGAATGTTGTATTTGCAACAATTACACTGCAGCTCGAGTTACTGATTGCCATGGTGGGTTTTGGATAAAGGTAGACATCGACTGTTAATGGGTTTGCTAGATCATAGTCAAAGTAAATTTTTTCTGCTTAACTCTTGCTTATTGGCTCATACCACCAAATACATCCTCCAACCCCATTTCATTGTCCAACAACTCTCCTCTTACCCGCGCCGCTTTTGCCTGTGCCGATCGCTGCAGCCAGACCCGCAAACCGCGTACAATCATATCGACCCAACGCCGGGTAAAATATTTTTCCAAAAGGTAAAAGCACCACTTGGGCAGGCCTTTAATAAATAATTCATCTTCCAAACTGATCAGCGCCTGCGCGCTGCCCGGTTGCCCCTGGCGACCACAGCGGCCAAACAGTTGCCAATCCACCCGGCTGGATTCGTGGCGTTCCGTGGCAATCACATGCAGCCCACCCAGCTCTGCGACCGCGTCGTTAATCAAAATGTCGGTACCGCGGCCGGCCATATTAGTGGCGATGGTAATATTGCCAAGCGCGCCCGCTTGCGCGACGATTGAGGCTTCTTCGGCAAGTTGATGGGCATTGAGTACTTGGTGGGCAATATTTTTATTGTGCAAATCTGCGGACAATTTTTCACTTTCTGCAATGCTGCGGGTGCCCACCAGAATAGGCCTTCCGCTATTATGCAAGCGCACAATTTCGTCTAGCGTGGCCTGCCATTTTTGTTGTTGAGTGACAAACAATCGGTCCCGCAACACCACCCGTTGATTGGCGCAGCGGGAGGGAATCGTAACGCAAGGTAATTCGTATATTTGCCACAACTCACGCTCTATACCCTGCAATGTACCGCTCATACCGCTGAGGTTTTGGTAGCGGCGAAAAAAGCGTTGAAAGCTGAGCTTAGTGTGGGTTTCGGTTGGGTCGGTGAGCGGTATATTTTCTTTGGCCTCTACCGCTTGATGCAATCCGTAACTCCAGGAACGACCGGGCATGGCGCGGCCGGTTTTTTCGTCAACAATAATGACCTGTTGCTCTTGAACAATATAGTGACGGTTTGGCTGGTACATTTCTTTCGCCAATAGTGCTTGCCGCAATAAATCCATACGCCTAGATTTGCCGCGCCATACCGGTGGCAGATGCTGAGTAATCGATTCGACAAAACTTTCACCGGCTTCCGTTAAGCGCACATCGTGAAAGCGCTGATCGACTTCGTAATGTAAATTGCGGCGCAGACGATTGACAATATCCCGCGCGGCAATTGATGCCTCCTTGAGCAGCCGGTTTTCTCCTGGCACTGAGATAATTAAGGGTGTGGTAGCATCATCCACCAATACGCTGTCGGCCTCGTCGACAATGGCGGTGACTAAACCGCGCATCACTTGCACGGCCGGTGACTGTTGCTCGGTTAAACGTTTGATCAATTGCCTACTGGGATCGGCATTGCCATTGCGGCG
>JBNKFP010000350.1:0-2005 GCA_050289365.1 Cellvibrionaceae bacterium
GTTGAAAGTAGCGAGCCAATTCATTGGACTCGCTGTTTTTTTATGTCTAGAAGTGAATTTGTAATTCAGCGTAAACACCTGAAACTTCGGCATCGGCGTACAGATCGTCGAGTTCTTCTACCTTAAGCGTCATGGTTCGATACCCAATATTTAAGCCTAAATCGACCGCAACCAAATCTAATTCGTAACCGACTTGAGCATTCATGTCGGTTACGCCGTCGCCGCGATAGCTAATAACGTTGCTTTGGGCGCCGACATGCCATCCGGTGAAAGGCAAATCAATTCTCGCATTTAAATAAAGCATGGGGAGTACACCTTTCAAGTCTCCCGTTACGGTTCCTGTGGCTTGCGACCTGGCTTCTAATTGACCAGAGAATTGACGTGCGGTGATGCCGGCATCGAGGGAAATCCAGTTATCCAACAACTCGTAATACAGCGTTGCATCGACATGGCTGAGATCTATGTTGGAGGCAACGTCGTCCGATACTTGAAAATCGACTCCAGCGAGACTAAAGGATTTGGTAATCGTTGCGGTAGAACTCGCGTTTATGCGGGTGGCCATAACTCGGATATTGGGTAGCAGGGGGATAGGGTGTTCAAGTTGCGCCCAAAATACGTTGCTCGGCTCTTTGTCATAGCCCAAATCATCAAGCGTCGTGGATTCGCCATTTTCACCTACTTCACCACTTAGGCTGGCCTGCCACTGTCCCACTCCCGCATAGAGGCCGAGAATTGTGTCGGCTTGGCTGGACAGTGGGGCGCACAGTAACGCCATCGTAAATATTTGTTTTTTCATACTCATACTCACTCAAATTTCTTTTGTGGTGATCGCTTTTTAACTCACGGGTGGATCCAAGCTAAGTTGCATCGGCAATGAAAAAGCGATTTGCAATTAATACTAAAAAAACATTTCCAAGTAATTATAAGGGTATAGCAGAAAATTAGCGTTTATGAGGAGGGAATGGGGAACGGTTCACTATGATTGGCGCGTAAAACATCGATAAGGGCGGTGGCAGCGTTACTTAAGTGACGCTTTTCATGTTTCGCCGTCCCCAGTAACCGCTCTAATGTGATTTGTTTGACTGGGATTTTGCAGACCTGCTGATCGAGCATGGATTCAGGCAGAACACTCCAGCCTAGACCAACAGAAACCATCATCTTGATGGTTTCAAGATAGTTCGTGCTCATATTAATGTTTAAAGCCAAGCCGTGCTGATCAAAACAATTTTTCACTAGGCGCCCGGTATAGGTGGTTAAATCTGGCAAAATCGCCGGCATTTCACTGAGCTGTTTTAGCGTATTTATGTGGCGATAGCTCGCGTCATTGTGACTCACGAACACCAATGGATCAGGCCAAAGGGATTCCAGCTCAATATGTTCTATTGGATTGGGTGGCAGAGTGACGATGGCCAATTCACACGAGCCCTTAAGCACTTTTTCAATCGCAACTTCAGAATCCAAAAATTCGAATTTCAAGTTTACATTGGGGTAGAGTTTCGAGAAAACGCGCAGCACCGGGGGTAATTTATGTAGGCCCAAGTGGTGGCTGGTGGCCACTTGCAGTTCACCAGACACTTCGCCTGCCAGATCTGCCATAGCCTGACGCGCCTCATTCATTAAATTCAAAATGACCGTGGCTCTTGGCAATAGTGCCGCGCCCGCTTGGGTCAGCTGTATTTGTTTACCTACGCGGTCGAACAAGGGCGAGCCCAGTTTCTCTTCCAATCCGGCTATGCGTTTGCTGATTGCAGGTTGGGTGAGGTACAGCTTGTTCGCCGCCAGAGAGAAAGACTGGCAATCCGCGACAGCGAGAAACGCTTTTAAATGATCAATGTCCATGGGTTTACATTGTTCCATTCCTGGCAGGAATTAAGTATATAAATATAATGAATTTGAGTTATTCGATCTCAATTTATATCATAGCTGCCTGAAAAGGCAATTTAACTTTAAAGGATGGAAAGCCCGATGAGCGGAAAGACGTTATACGATAAATTGTGGGATGCCC
>JBNKFP010000351.1:0-2003 GCA_050289365.1 Cellvibrionaceae bacterium
ACTTCGACACTATTATGCACCTCCATAATGCCACTTTGTATGATTTCGTTTTAGACAACGGTCACATTTTGAGCTACAACCTATGTGGGATAGATATTTTGAGTGAACAGATGAACCGTCACGCACTTGACCAGAACACCATTTCCTTGGCGCTTATGGCGCTGACACCAGACGATCAGGAGTCCATCGATCGCTTGGTGAGGGGACTCCAATTCAAACAGCAACTGACACTTGATAATGCTGCGCCGCAAAATGCTGATATCGTATTGGTCGATAGCGATTGCAGCGAAGGACAGTGCTGGTTAGTCGGCAATGGCTGTAACGGCAAAGTGGTGCGCCTGTCAACCCAGGACTCGCCCACCACCTCCCATCACCATTTAAAAAAGCCTCTGCGGGCACGAGAATTCATAAACTGCATCAACCAGATACTGGATCAATTGCGCTAAGCAATTCGACTTTAATTGAGCCCCAATTGTTTCCCGATTTTCATAACCGGAGCGGCTCCTTTAGGTACTGGCACAAACAAATAGTCATAAAACATCCACCCAGGGGCATCAGCCTACCATTCGTCGCTTGCCTTAGATCTTTTCCCTAGGCCAGGTCCCAAAAATGGCATGAAAACTTATCGTCATCTACACTAAAAATGATCATTAGGACGGCATATAAAAATACGAAAGGCCTGTTAAATTTCGATACATACAGAGTTAACGAGGCTGCTTAAGCACCCGAGTTCAGGCTGTACCTATGTCAAACTTTCATTTGCCAAGCGACACGAGGGGTAGTTTGCTGATGCGCAAAAACAAAAGCTGTTTGATTTTAATTGTTGACGATAATCCGGACGACCTGCGCCTTTTAGGCCACTTGCTCAAGGACTTTGGTGATATCGTATTCGCCACCTCTGCGGAATCCGCCCTGTACATGGCTGGAAACCGTCACCCAGACCTCATTATCAGCGATTTACATCTAGGAAAAATGACCGGCCTAGATCTTTGTAAAAAGCTCAAGCGCCAAAAAGAAACACGCGACATCGCTGTTATTTTGGTTGCTGCAGACGACAGTGAAAAGGCCGAAATCGCGGCTCTGGAATCGGGCGCAGTGGATTATATTACCAAACCTTATCACGAACAAATTGTACGTGCCCGCGTGAAAACCCACATTAATGTTTTGCGCCATAAAAATTTATTGCGCTTGCTCGCTGACAAAGACGGCTTGACCGAAGTGTACAATCGCCGCTATTTCGAAAATCAAAGTCGCATCGAATTGAAACGCCACTATCGGCAACAGCAACCCATTACCTTAGCACTTTTGGATATCGACTACTTCAAAAGTTACAACGACGCCTATGGTCATCTCCAAGGGGATATCTGTTTGCGTGAAGTAGCACAAACCATTGCCTCCAGCTCACGCCGGCCCGGCGAATTTGTAGCTCGCTACGGTGGCGAAGAATTTGCCGTCGTTCTGCCAAACACCAATATTCATAACGCCAAAAAATATGGCCAATGGATTTGCGAACAAATCTTGTCACTGGCCATTCCCCACGGCAGCTCTGAAATTGTGCCATTTGTCACTCTCAGTTGCGGACTTGCTACGGTAATACCGTCGTCACGCACAACACTGGAAAATCTTATTACAACGGCAGATTCTGCACTATATTTAGCTAAGGAGTCAGGGCGCAACCAATTTAAGGTTGCTACGATTGAACACGAGATCATTCGCGAAGCAGGCTAGGTATTCTGATGCAGTTTCCTCGAGACCATCAATACAATTATCAAATGTCCATATTCGACCCAACTCGCATGGAGCAACAAATTGCCAAGGGCCCGCACCGGGCCCTTGCGGTCTTTGAAATCATTGAAAAATTGATTAGTAACGGAACTAAGCCGATTGCAGAAACGCGTCGCGCATGGCAACGAGAGCAACCCAGCCAAGCGGCTTTTTTGGTACACAATTTGATTAACAGTCTGGGAAATTTCGGCGGTAAACGAGTTTGCGATATTTCGGTT
>JBNKFP010000352.1:0-1983 GCA_050289365.1 Cellvibrionaceae bacterium
CTGCAACAAGGTGGCCATAGGCCTCAGACTTTTTGCGCTAAACATAGATTTTTAGGTACCTGCTGGTTACTTTTTCGCTCAATAGAATTTGGTTAAGTCCATACCCTTATACAAATTGGCTACCTCTGCACCATAGCCATTAAACGGCAGTGTCGCTTGACGGGTCACACTCAGCGCACCACCGGGACCAATAAAACGTTCAGACGCCTGTGACCAGCGGGGATGGTCCACACTGGGGTTCACATTCGCATAGAATCCATACTCCCCTGGCGCCAAGATATTCCAGGTTGTGGGCGGCATTTTTTCTAATAGCTTGATTTTGACAATGGATTTAATGCCTTTGAAACCGTATTTCCAAGGCACTACCAACCGAATCGGTGCGCCGTTTTGAGGGGGCAGTGTCTTGCCATACAGGCCAACCGCGAGAATCGTCAGCGGATGTATCGCCTCGTCGATCCGCAGCCCTTCCACATAGGGATAATCAATTCCTCCGCCGATGTAGCGGCTTTTTTGCCCTGGCATTTGCGCGGGGTCATAGAGGGTTTCAAAAGCGACATATTTCGCCCGACTGGTTGGTTCGAATGAACGCAAGAATTTACCCAGCTCAAATCCGACCCAGGGAATCACCATGGACCAGGCCTCGACACAACGCATGCGATAAATTCGCTCTTCCAATCCTACCTTGGTCATCCACTGCCAAACATCCACTTTGCCTGGCTTATTGACCTCACCGGCCACCTCGATAGTCCAAGGCTCCGTTTTGAAATTCTGTGCATTTTCTGCCGGATCTGTTTTGCTTGTCCCGAATTCATAAAAATTGTTGTGGGTTAAGATTTTGCCTTCTGGGGTCATCCCATTCTGCAAAGGAGATGACTGCGCGGCATAGTGCAAAGGCTTCCGCTCTTTGATCGGCGCGTCCGGTTTGGGTTCTTCACGTAGAAAGTCAAACAGCCCCGCGTGAGCCGGTACCGCAGCCACTGCGCCGCTCAATCCCAATGATTTCAGTATGGATCGACGATTGAGATAGGCCGACTCCGCTGTCACTCGGTATTCTGGTATCAACCGCTGTTCGGTTTTGACTTTTTTCATTTCGCTCACCCTCAGTTTGAATTCATTTGGTCGCCTGCACATTAGACGCCCCAACAAGTACAAATGTTACGATTAAAAAACGATTCCCTACCCTGCCTGGCAAAAAAGCAATTTTGAAGGCTTCCGTCGATCTAACGCGCCCATTGCCAATGCCCACTCAACACAGGAAAATGTCGATTATTTTTACATCAAATATTGTGAGACATTAAATGTGACAGAGTTAACCAATTGTTTTATATCACTTATTCCTTTCAGGCAGCATCTTTACGCCCCCTTATGCAAAATCCCCTACTTTACCCCCAAGAAGTCATTCATGTTCAGAAAGTTGTTTGTTTGGTATTGACATAGACCTTTGCTCTGCAGGCCTCTGCGATTCGGATTGCCGACACTGGAGGAGCCTTTGATCATACGGAAGTAGGCTCCGTTGAACCCTAGTGGCAAAACCGGGAATAAGTTTGATACCGGTAAATTTGCCTACTCCAATCCTACGACTGAAGAAGCCAGGGCAAATTCCATTTTAGACGCAGACACACAATAAACGTTGAAAACCGAGTCCGTTGATTACGACTACACTGATATGGTTGATGTTTTTGCCGAGGTTAAAGTCAACATTGCTCAGTTGATCACTCTGGGCGCGCCTTATCACGTTGCGCGTGATAAGGCCAAAGACGGGTTTAGGCGACGCGCGTCACACATATCCTTATCTGGCGTCAGGTTTATTTACACGCCAAATGACAATCGACTCGCCACCCCCCTCCGAACAACTCTACCCCTATGTTTTTAATAGGTTTAATTACCTTGGCCCAGACCTTGCTATCGCCCAGTCATTGGAATTCGAAGAACAATATGTATTGGCAATAGATATAGGAATAGGAAGATGTTTAAAAAATTCAT
>JBNKFP010000353.1:0-1982 GCA_050289365.1 Cellvibrionaceae bacterium
TCTGATGTGCGCCGAAGGCGGCACGGCGGAAGATCATTCTGAGGTTATTTTCAGGTCTCGCAGCTTGACCGAACCCTTTACCGCTTATGCCGGCAATCCCATTTTAACCCAACGAAATTTACCCAAGGATCGAGCCAACCCAATCACCTCAACCGGACACGCCGATCTCGTTGAAACCACAATGGGAGATTGGTGGGCTGTATTTCTGGGGATTCGCCCCTATGACGGCATACACCATCAAATTGGTCGCGAAACCTTTTTGCTACCCGTTACATGGCAGGATGGCTGGCCCATCATCTTACCCGATCAGCAACGGGTACCTGCGGTTGCCAAACGTCCAATCCTCGAAGCAACCCAGAACGCGGTTCCTTTAGCGGGTAACTTTAGCTGGCGCGATGAATTCAAAGAACCCGAATTCGCATGGCCGTGGAATTTTTTGCGCAACCCCGTTCTCGCAAACTATGACCTGTCACAGGCTCGCCTCAGCATTAAACCCACAAAAGTACAGTTAAGGGATTTGGCATCACCGAGCTTTATTGGCAGGCGCCAACAGCATAATCAATTCACAGCAAAAACCGAATTTACGAATGCGATAAATGGTGTGCGCGCGGGCCTCACGGTGTATCAAAATGAACAGGCCTATTTATTCGCCTACGTCGAACGCAATGGCCACAGTGTGTATCTCGGTTTGGAAAAACAAGAAAAAGGCAAGAACACCACCCTATCGCAGACGCTGCTAAAGGATATTGATGAATCGGCTAAGTTCACGCTTTATGTTCAGGGCGATGGCGCAGACTATCGCTTTAAAGCCTCCATTGACGATGGCAAAGGCGTGCGCAATGAAGTGATTGGAAAAAACATTGATGGCCTCTTCTTAAGCACCCAAGAAGCCGGCGGCTTTGTGGGTAATTATATTGGTCTGCACGCTTACACTCGTTAGAATCGGCAGCGCGAACACACCAAGCTCGACCAAGAAGTAGCTTCAGAGCGAAACTTGGTCGATTCACTCTCGACACTCCGCCTCTATAGTGTTTTTTAATTTTACTTAAATCCGGCAGAGTTTATTTCTTCGCTGCCAAAATATCTTTAAATTTCTTGGCAACTAATACTGTAAAAATAACCGTCAGTCGTTCAATTAGTTCATCGGGTGGTTCAACTTGCGAGGGAATATGGTCTTTGATAATCGTTTTCATTGTACTAAAACGATTATCATCTCCACTTAAAGTGGGAATGGATTTAATGACAACCGCCATGACCGCTTTGAAATCTGACTGCCCTTGTGATACCAGAATTTTTTTGGCATGCCGCTCCAACTCCTTGACTTCCATTTTTTTCAGTTGGTAGACCACGGCCTTGGAATCCGCGGTTAAAACATCACTGGTCTTCATCTAAGCAGTCTCAAAAACAACATAATGATTTATTGATATAGAGGTTCGATTGAACATCGATGTCGAGCTCGCCGCGCGTACTGCAAGAGGCGTTCTTATTCGTGATGGTCGCGCACGATCAATAGCAGATACAACCCATTGCTATGCTCGCTTAATCCGCACCACATTCATGATGGGAAACTTCATACCAGCAACTTCCTCATCCGCGGCATAGTAAGTTAAATTGACCCGGGCGCCAATCAACGATAGGTATTTATCTTTACGCCGAAACTTAAACGGCACATCCACGCCATCCAGCATTATCGTGTGTACCACCCACTCGCCTTTATCGCGTTGCACGTGGGAAACGACTTTTTGGTCGACGGAGTGAATGAGGTTTTTGTGTTTCTTTAATAAAGTATTGGCATCAGATTTCATAATGTAATTAATCGAACGTTGGCCTTTAAATGAATCCACTCGGAATCATAGCAGTCATTCAGCTTAGGGACTGCTGGACGACTGGTCGCGATCCGCTTGAAAATAAATCTGAAAATCATGTAGCCAGCCTCCTGTGGCCTCGCCATAAATAGGAGGAGTAAACTGAGTGTCACCACA
>JBNKFP010000354.1:0-1980 GCA_050289365.1 Cellvibrionaceae bacterium
GGAGGACAGTGATGGCGATGGTATACCGGAATATCTCGATAACATTACCCAGTCCAATGTGCTCCCAGAAGCAGCCAGTGTAACCAATGCCTTTTTGTTGGAAACAGACCCAGGTGTGCGCAGCCGTTTAGGCGAGTTTTCAATTCAAAGCCGGGCGGGAGGCGCGAGGCTGGAGGTAGACGAACTTGGGCAATTAGAAGGTTTGGAAGTTGATCCGCATTTTACGCTTGGCGATGTCTTCGATTTTGAGTTGGCTGATCTGCCGTCACCTGGATTAACCGTTAACGTGGTTATCCCCCAAACGCAGGCGATACCCAATCGAGGCGTTTATCGCAAATGGAGCGCTGATGGTTGGAGTGATTTTGTGGTGAATGCCAATAACCAAGTTTATTCCACTGCGGGAGAATTGGGCTATTGCCCTCCGCCAGGGGACGTCGCTTGGCAGCCAGGCCTGACTGCGGGGCATTTCTGTGTGCAGCTGACTATTGAAGACGGTGGCCCCAACGATGCCGATGGTTTAGTGAATTCCGTAATCGAAGACCCAGGTGGTGTAGGGGTTCAAAATTCGTCAGTGATACGCTCGCGCAGTCGTGGCGGCGCAAGCGATTTTTGGCTGTTGGTATTGGTACTGGGTTGTATAGGTTGGCGGCGATTACCTCAAAAACTGCCGGTAGCGGCCGCACTGCTGATTGCTTTGTCCTGGGATCCACAACCTGTGCTAGCCGAACCCGACTATCACTATGTGGTGGAGGTCAATTCCTTAAATCTCGAATCCACCCAAAAACAAGGCGGATTTATTCGCGATATGGCCGAGGGTGGCGTCACCGTCACTCCAAGCCGCTATGACTCGAACATGAGTGGATACCAATTCAATGTGGGCATGCAGTCCGATGAAAATTTAGGTTTTTTCGTCGGCTATATTGACCTTGGGGAAGCTAAGGTCGATTTTTCCGCCCTGTCCGTTGATGAGGAGGACTTGGTCTCAGCGCTGAATCGCGCCTATCCGCGCTCGGGCAAGGGTGTGACGGCGCAATTGCGCTACGATCATCCGCTGCAAAACGGCTTTTATTTATTTGCGGATTTGGGGGTGTTTTTTTGGCGTGGAGAGATTGTGCGCAGTGACACAGCCAGTAAACAAAAAATGGAAGGCAAACAGCGCTGGTTTGCAGCCGGTGCGCGCTATGAATTTGCAGAGCGCTATTTTATTTCCGCTCGCTATCAGATATTTGATTTGGATGAGCAGCATGTGAAGGGACTATCGGTGGGGTTGGGGTTGAATTTTTAATCTCAGCCAGAAGACTCTATGATTTTTGTTCTGCAACGAGGTTTCGCAGGCAGGCGAAACCTCGTTTCTAACGCCTTCGCGAATAAAGGAAAATTGAAAAACTTTTTTGCGAAGCAGCAATCAGCTTTTTCTATTGAGATAATTTGACTTCTCATAGATAGCCACATCTCGTACACTTCTACGGTCGTTTAAAGCTCTAAATCAAAGCCAAAAAGATTCGGATGTCAGACTATGGAAATGTTTTTCTGGTTGACACTGTTTATGGTGTTTATCATAGGTATAACTTACTTCCCTATCTGGGGAACTGCTTTACAACTGATGTTTGTTCGGTTCACGGTTCCCCGCCAGAAAATAATTGAGCGACAAACGGTTCCTGATGATGTGAATCAAGCCGCAAGTCTGTATGAGCAGCAATTAGTCGCGCTTGGGTTTGAGTTTGTAGGTGTCTGTCAAACGCGGTCTTCGATTTATGATTTTCACACACCGCTTTATCACTTCTATTTTGTTCATCCCGCTTACAGTACCTTAGCCATTTTTGTTGAAACACCTTACCCTGGTGCTAAACAGCCTTTTGAAGTGTTTTTTGTTACAGAGTTGACGGGTGGTAGCATTTTGCAAACAGTGGATTGTTATCGGCATTCGATATCTGAATTGCCTGAAAACTACCTTTTGCAAGATGGATACTTTGGTGAGTT
>JBNKFP010000355.1:0-1956 GCA_050289365.1 Cellvibrionaceae bacterium
ACAAAACCGTCAAAACCCCACTGTTTGCGCAAGCGCTGATTTAAAAGCTCAGAACTGCCACATGCAGGGACACCATCCACGGAGTTATAGGCGCACATAATAGATTGGGCACCGCCTTCGACAATGGTCGCATAAAACGCAGGCAAATAGGTTTCTTCTAAATCGCGCCGTGAAGGGTGTACATCTTCGCGGTGACGATTGGCCTCAGGGCCACTGTGCACAGCATAGTGCTTGGGTGTGGCGACCACTTTGAGAAAACGCTCATCATCCCCCTGTAAACCCTGCACAAAAGCCACACCCAAGCGCGACGTTAAATAGGGGTCTTCACCGTAAGTTTCTTGTCCTCGCCCCCAGCGTGGATCGCGAAATATATTGACGTTTGGCGACCACACGGTCAAACCTGCAAACCAGTCTGAACCACCAAATCGATGCCGTCGATCCAAATGTTTGGCTCGAAACTCAGTGGAAATTACCGTGGCGACTTTTTTAAATAAGGGTTCATTCCAAGTCGCAGCCATACCCACCGCCTGCGGAAAAACGGTAGCCTCACCGAGCGCGGCAACACCGTGTAAACCTTCATTCCACCAGTTGTACTCACGAATATCTAAGCGTGGAATCGCAGGTGCGTCATTCACCAGTTGCGAGACCTTTTCTCCCAGGGTCATTCTGCCCACCAAATCCGCAGCGCGCTCGGTAAAATCCAGCGACACATCTTTGTAAGCCGGTGCTTTGTCTGGACTTTGTGCGGCAATAGGGTTGGCCAAAAACACCCCAAAACACAAGGCAGCAAGGGCCGACGCACGTTTTTTCTGCGAATTGAAACCCATTTTATTGGCGATGGAAAAAGCGATACATCTACTGTGAATCATTGTTTTAAACGTCATAGGGAGCTCTTATTATGCGAATGGTATTGGATAAAATGACCGGTGAAGGTCTATTATTTTAAGTTTTCGATAACAGGGTTCGAACTTTTACTATTTGTCAGACTGAATTTCAAGGTGCAATACCTAATGCTCAGTTCGCCTCACCGATTTGGGGCTTTCCTTCCCAAATATAATCTCGCCCTGCCTCAGTAGCTACATCCAGTTCGACCAACTGAGTGAATGACATTTGCGGCAATTCTTTTTTGGTGTGTTTTATGGGCGGTTTCATATTTGGAACCGCGTAAAACACATTAGGATTTTTACCCTGTACCGGTTTGCCCCTTACCTTTGCTGAATACGGCAAGGGCGCAAAACTGCGCAAACGTAAATTACCCCCTAGGCGGGAATGCACCTTCAACCAAGTGACTTGTCCTTTATCCCAGGTCATATCAACCACAAAACCACCGCGCATGACCAATCCTTTAACGTCGCCCTTGGGCCAAGCTTGGGGTAGAGCTGGCAATAGGTGTACAGCGCCATCGTGACTTTGCGCCAGCATCTCTGCCACACCCGCGGTAAAACCAAAGTTGCCATCGATTTGAAAGGGCGGATGGGCATCAAACAGATTGGGGTAGGTGCCACCGGATTCAGCAACTTTATTGCCACCCAATCCCGCCGGTTTGATTTGATCGGTAATTAATTTCAAAGCTCGATCACCATCCAATAAGCGCGCCCACACATTGATTTTCCAATTCATCGACCAACCGGTTGAAGGGTCGCCGCGCTGCTCCATGGAAACCCGGGCGGCATTAAACAACTCTGGAGTCCGCAAAGGCGAAATTTGATTGCCAGGATGAAGACCATAGAGATGCGAAATATGGCGATGGTGATCAAACGGATTATCCCAATCTTGTAGCCACTCTTGTAATTGGTGGTATTGGCCAATTTGCATGGGCGGTAACTGGCGAACGATTCCCTGCCATTTTTTAATGGCGTAGCTGTCCTGGTTGAGCAACTTAGCCGCGGCCATAGTGTTATTAAATAAATCAAACATCAATTGATTGTCCATGGTCACCCCTTTAGCAATTTTTTT
>JBNKFP010000356.1:0-1955 GCA_050289365.1 Cellvibrionaceae bacterium
ACTTTACGCAACTGCCCCACATGATTGGGAATCATTTCCGCAATTTGATACAAACTCTTATCTTTGACCACATAGCTGCGTGGTACGTTGCGCGACTGAGCAGTCTGATCACGCCAAACGGCCAAGTGCATCAGTAATGCAAGTTGCCGCTCATTTAATCTCCAAGCACTGCGAAATCTGTGAATGGCATTTTCGATATTTTGCGATTCGTTAAAACCGCTGATTAACTCTTGGCACTCATCCACGACCCATTGCTCGCGCTGTAAATCCTGCAACTGTTGGCGCAATTGTTTAGCGATCACAAATAAATATTCGACATCCAGAGCTGCGTAGTGTTGCTGCGCCTCAGTCAAAGGCCGCTGCAACCAATCAGATCGAGTTTCACCCTTCGGCAACTGAATATTAAGCATGGATTCGACCAAGCGACTGTAGCCCATCGAAAAACCCAAGCCGACAAACGCTGCGGCAACCTGGGTATCAAACAGAGGTTCCGGCAAGACCTCAAACATGCGATGGAATACTTCCAAATCCTCCGAGCAAGCATGCAACACTTTCACCACCTGAGCGCAGCTCAGCACGCGCGCGAAAGGATCTAAATTCGGGATACACAAAGGATCGATCAGGTAGTTGGCACCGCCATCGTTTACCTGGATTAAAGCGGGTTTCGGATAGTAAGTATTGGTACGCATGAACTCTGTATCGAGTGCCAACAGGGGCACACTCATCCATTTGGCACAGAGAGAATCCAATTGCTGTTGGTCGTCAATGTAAAAGGTTTCCAATTCACCTGGGGTCAAAGATCAGATCTCCCGTCGACTGGTCAGTGCATGGGCAAGGGTTCCGCCATCAATATATTCCAACTCACCGCCGATGGGCACACCGTGAGCTATGCGAGTCACTCGCAGACCGAATTTTTTCGCCTTTTCAGCGATGTAGACCGCTGTGGCCTCACCTTCCATGGTCGGGTTAGTAGCAACAATCACTTCTGCCAACTCTCCTTCCGCAAAGCGCTTTTCCAAATCGGGTAAACCCAATTCGACCGGCCCTATGCCATCTATTGGAGACAAATGCCCATGCAGAACAAAATATTTGCCGGAAAAAGTCCCCGAATGCTCGATCGCAAACACGTCAGCTGGAGACTCAACCACGCACAATGTGCTGTTGTCGCGACGGGGGTTAACACATAAAACACAGACTGCTTGCTCACTCAAGGTACGACAGTGTTGGCACTGCCCCACTTGCTTAACGGCATCAACGACGGCATCCGCCAAGCGCAGGGCTCCGCCGCGATCGCGTTCCAAAAGATAAAGCGCCATGCGCTGGGCTGATTTGGGCCCAACACCCGGCAAAATGCGAAGGGCCATGATTAAATCTTGGATCAATGGACTGAACAATGACTACCTCAGAATGGCATTTTGAAGCCAGGCGGAAAGTTAAACCCAGACGTCAGGGAGCCCATTTTTTGGGTTTTGGCCTCTTCAATTCTGCGCACCGCGTCATTGACCGCAGCGGCCAATAAATCCTCCAGCATTTCTTTTTCTTCACTCATCAAGCTGGAATCTATGGCAACTTTGCGCACATCATTGCGGCCATTCATCACCACCTTGACCAAGCCTGCACCGGATTGTCCCTCAACTTCGATGCCGGCGACCTCCTCCTGCATCTGCTGCATTTTGGCCTGCATTTCCTGCGCCTGCTTCATGATTTCATCCATTTTAAACATAGCTTTTACCTCTTCTCGACTCAGCCGGTTTTTATACGGATTCGGGCACAGACCCGATGGTATAGGTTACGGATTCAACATCTAAATTCGCAGCACATTCCCGCTGCAAAATCTGCATCGCCGGATCTGTTTGTAAGCGCTCTATGGCATGCTGCAGGGCCTGTTGACGCAAGCGCTCGTGATGTATGGCCGGAGTGACTCGATCAGCGGACAGTGTTTGCAACTCGATGTG
>JBNKFP010000357.1:0-1922 GCA_050289365.1 Cellvibrionaceae bacterium
TTTTACCGGTTCGACCCGGGCTGGCTCTCTGGTGGCACAAAACGCTGCCCCCACCGTAAAACGGGTCACGCAGGAGCTCGGCGGAAAGTCTGCCAATATCATTCTTGATGACGCGGACTTTGAAAATGTGGTTAAACGAGGCGCACTTTCAGTTTTCAACAACACCGGCCAATCCTGTAATGCGCCGACGCGCATGCTGGTCCCTGCGGAAAAAATGGCGCTCGCCGCTGAGGTTGCAGCCAAGGCTGCTTCGCGTGTGGTTGTTGGCGACCCCAGGGCAGAAACTACAACGATGGGACCACTCGTCAGCCAAACCCAGTTTGATAAAGTGCAAGGATTGATTGAAAAGGGAATTGAAGAAGGTGCCGAACTCGTTTGTGGTGGCCTGGGGAAACCCGATGGCATTACGCAGGGCTACTATGTCAAGCCCACCGTTTTTGCCAACGTCAGCAATGATATGACCATCGCACGCGAAGAGATTTTTGGCCCGGTACTTTCTATTCTGCCTTATTCCACAGATGAGGAAGCCGTCGCCATTGCCAATGATACTCCCTATGGTCTTGCCGGTTATATTCAGGGTAAAGATATGCAAAGAGTGGGCAAGATCGCAGCCAAAATTCGCGCAGGCAATATCAATATTAACGGCTACTCCGGAGACCTGAATACCCCTTTTGGTGGCTACAAGCAATCCGGTAATGGCCGCGAATGGGGGGAGCATGGTTTCAATGATTTTCTGGAAATCAAAGCGGTAAGCGGTCTGATCTAGGCCCGCAAAACCCAGCACATTCAAACACAACTTTTCAGCCAATCGCCTTTGTCAGCACACAAAGGCGAGGGAGAAAATGATGAGCCTCAATGCAGAAATTTTAAATCATCTGGCGCCAACACCGGAGGATGATGCCCACACCTTACCGGCAGCACTTTATGTTGACCCCAGCTATCTTGAGCTGGAATACCGGGGAATTTTTGAGTCTTATTGGCAGCTGGTTGCCCACCAGAGTTAGCTTAAAAGCAGTGGTGATCAGGTGGTTTGTCAAGTGGGTCGCATACCGATAATCGTGGTTCGAAACGCGGAAGGACAACTTAAAGCATTTCATAATGTGTGTCGTCATCGCGCCGGACCTGTCGCCGTCGCAAACGGTAATAACAAGGTTTTGCGATGCAAATACCACGGTTGGACCTACACTCTCGATGGCGACCTGAGAAGCGCGCCAGAAATGACCAGCACGCCCAACTTCGACGTCTGCCAATTTCATTTACCGCAAGCGCGTGTCGAAGCGTGGGAAGGTTTTATTTTTGTCTGCGTTAACGACAACCCACCTCCTCTTGAAGAAATCTTTGCAGGTATCAAAGAGAATATTCTACCGATCGATCTGACGCAAATGCAGTTTAGCCATCGTGATGAGTATGTTGTGGAATGCAACTGGAAAGTTTATATGGACAATTATCTGGAGGGATATCACCTTCCCCATGTTCATCCAGGCTTAAGTAAGCTGCTTGATTACCGTAGTTATGATACGAACTTGCATCCCTGGTATAGCTACCAGTTCAGTCCGCTTGATAGAGACGGCGCGGAAAACCCGGATAATTTTTACGGTGATGGTAAAGCACATTACTACTGTGTTTTTCCTAACCTGATGTTGAATATTTTGCCGGGACGACTACAAACCAACCTGATTCTACCCGTTGGCCAGGATAAAACCCGGATCATTTTTGATTATTACTATGCCGAACTTGAATCCACACAAACACAAAAATTGATCGCCCAGGATCGGGAGTTTAGCGACGAAGTTCAAGACGAAGATATAATGATTTGTGAGAAAGTTCAACAAGGCTTAAATTCCGGTAGTTATGAAGCAGGCAGACTCTGTATGAAACGAGAAACCGGCGTGCTGCATTTTCAAAATTTGATTCGACAAACC
>JBNKFP010000358.1:0-1910 GCA_050289365.1 Cellvibrionaceae bacterium
GTTGAGATAGAAGGGCGTTTTCTCCATTGAAAACCCCGGTGTGGCGTTCAAGTGTTCGTACAATTCCTGCCAATTATCAGGTAAATAGTTTTGCAAGTATGCTTTGATGGTTTCCTTGGACAGCTCGGCGAATGCGATTTGCGGCACCGGCAATCGATCAAAATCGGAAACACTGGCGCTGTAGTCCAGACTGCGGCAGCTAAAAACCACGCGGGTATTGGGGTGGCGGTCTCGTAGGGTTATAAGCGTCGCGCGCCAACTCGCGATTTTTTCAACATAGTCGCTGTGCCCGGTACACTTCATTTCATTCAAGGCATCCAGCAGAAATACAACGGGATATTCGTCAAGCAAAGTAGGAAGCGAACCTAAATGGGGGTATACCTTATGCCATTGCTCGTCCATCCAATCCAACGGCGACAGATCCGGCCGGTCCTTGGGGGGAAAGTTATTGAGTGCCAGATAGACAGGTAATTCGGTATTGTTCCCTTTACTCATAAGGGCTTCACGACTCAGTTGATACTCCATATGCGACAGCAGGGTACTTTTACCGCAACCGGGGCGGCCCAATAACACCATGGCGATATCCTGTCGGCGTTCGCGCATGAGTTCCAGTAAATCGTCGTAGCGGTTTTTCTGTGGTTGAAACTGACCCGCTTCGTTATTTTTTCCACAGTCGAGCAGCAGGATTAATTTAACGAAACGTTTTTCCAGTTCCATGGGGTTGCTGCACCAGCGGGCTACGCGCTGTAAACAGTAAGCCTGGATGGTGTTGGCTGCTTGTTTTTTGACCTGCTGTAAATCCTCTTTATCCAAGGGGCTTTCGGATTGGATGGCGTTGAGAAGTCGTGCCTGTGCATCGGTCAAGTCACGCCGGTCGGGAATATAGTGTGTGTTTAACCAATCGCGAAATGAGTCGATCGAAATGCCATAGTGGCAATGTTTTTTGTCATCGGTGCCGTATACGATGCCTTGAACGCGCTGATCCTTGTTTAGCAGACAGCCGCCGCTTTTTCCCTGAGCGGCTTGAGAGGTCAGTGCATAAGCAGTGACATCGCTGCGATATTGGATAACCGTTACCGGTTCTTTCGCGCAGTTTCCACGAGTGCCCAGATAACCACAGGAATCTAATTTATCCCCCTCTTTCAATCCCTTGCCCAGTGAAAATGGATTGGCTATGGGAGGTGCTCCGGGATCGACGTTTAAGAGGGCAACATCCCTGGATTCGCAAAGTATGATCGTCCGCAATTGTTGCGGTTCACTAAGGTTGCCTCCTTGCAAATACAGGTCCCGCGCCACACGCTCTTCGACAACGTGCAGCGCTGTCAAACATTGATGAGTCCCTATGGCAAACGCCGTACCCAACCATTGCCCGCCTTCGGTGGGATAGCCGGCATAAATACGAAAGATTGCCACTGTGTTGGGAAGGGTGTCCATATTCGATCACTCTTATTCAATGCGATTATTTTGCTGGGATTTTCTTCAGATATTATCGGGGGTATCAATAATTAATGGTAGGCTGTCGATAGGGAGAGATAAATTGGTATACAGTTGTTGGTATTTTTATTGATGGGGCGTTGGCTTATTTAAGTAAAGTTATAGATCATGCAATGCAGATTTGCTTGATTGGTCGCCGGGTTTATGCGAGGAAAAGTTTTTTATGCGGTCTTTCTAACCAATGAAGGTCGGTCCCATTTTGTTTTGAGCTGTAGCGTTGCCAGGATTTTTCCACGTTTGTCTTAAATTGGTGAGGATTGCTATAAGTAACCTCTTCGCAATCCATTGCCATGAATAGTGCGTATTCGCTGACAATAAATGCCGATGCCGATGCCGATGCCGATGCCGATGCCGATGCCGATGCCGAAAACCACTGTCAGGCGTTCGCTTTGCGCTGCAATCGGTGCTCAGGTTGT
>JBNKFP010000359.1:0-1881 GCA_050289365.1 Cellvibrionaceae bacterium
GGCCACCCGCCCACGCAAACTAAACTGCTGAGCCAATCGCCACACATAAGGCCGAAAACCTACGCCCTGCACATTTCCGGTAATGCGAATGGCAAAATGAGCCAGGACCACTTAACAGATCCTGGGTAACAGCTCACCCATCGGCCAATCCACCAATCGACTTCCCCCCAAACCAGTGGACATTAGCACTCGCCCGGCATTTTCACTGCTGACTTCACCAATTAAACTGGCACTTTCACCGTAATTTAGCCTGCGCAGAGTCTGCACAAGGTCCTCAGCCACTTCCACCGCACAAATACAAACGCAGCAACCTTCGTTGGCGATATAGAGTGGGTCCAAACCTAATAATTCGCAAACGGCACTGACACTCGGTTTAACAGGTATCGCCGTTTCATCAAGGAGCATACTGACCTTCGATTGCGCTGCAATTTCATTTAATACCGCCGCGAGCCCGCCGCGTGTGACATCTCGCAAACAACGAATGGATGAACCATAATTGTCGACCAAGGTTTGCACCATCCCGTTCAGTGGTGCGGAATCGGATTTTAAATCACAGCCAAACTGCAAATTTTCCCGTTGACTTAAGATGGCAATTCCGTGATCACCAAGACTGCTGCTGATCACAATTTTATCGCCCGGTCGAGCTTGGCGTCCCCCAATTTGCAACCCCGAGGGGCGCACACCGACGCCCGTAGTGTTGATATAAACTCCGTCCCCTTTGCCCGCCTCAACCACCTTGGTATCGCCGGTCACAATTTTGACATTGGCGGCCTGCGCAGCGTGCGCCATACTGACAACAATTTTTTTTAATTCGGCGATGGCAAAGCCCTGCTCCAAAATAAAAGCAACACTGACATACAAAGGTTTTGCGCCGGCCATAGCAACATCGTTAACGGTTCCGTGAATGGCCAGTGAACCGATATCACCACCGGGGAAAAATAAAGGTGAAATCACATAGCTGTCGGTACTCATCACCAACTGACCCGTCGGCAATTCTGGCAATGCGGCAAAGTCATCTCCCTGCGCCAAGTAGGGGTTGTCAAAAGCGCTGCGAAAAATATCCGCTATAAGCTCATCCATGGCTTTGCCGCCACTGCCATGATTCATATCGATAACAGGATTTTTCTTCATTGCAGACTCATCAGGCAAAACGCTGGTATTGCCATTGTGCGGCGCAAGCGCCTTCAGAGGAGACCATGCAAGCCCCCATTGGATTGTCTGGCCGACAGGATGTGCCAAATAATTTGCAGTCCTGCGGCCGCTTTGCGCCGCGTAAAATCGCTGGGCATTCGCACGCCTTAACATCTTTTTGCTGCACTTGAATCAAGTCAAATTGCACTTCCGCGTCCAGCGCGTGCAGATGGTTTTGCAAACCATAGCCGCTGTTGGCTAAATTACCCAAGCCACGCCATTCAAATTGTTCACGAATACAAAATACTTCTTGCATCAATTGCTGAGCGATCAGATTGCCATCGGCCGATACGGCCCGCGTGTATTCATTTTCCACACGAGCTTCGCCAGCATTTAATTGGCGAACTAACATTAGAGTCGCCTGCAGAATGTCCAGCGGTTCAAATCCAGCAACTACTATGGGGATATTGAATTGTTGAGCATAGGGCTCATACATGTGATACCCCGTAATCGTGGTCACATGAGAGGGGCCAATAATGCCATCAAAGCGGCGTTCACTCGGGGACTCTGTCGCCAACAATGCATTTAAAGCGGCGGGCGTCAACACATGATTACAATAGATAAACAGATTTTGACAATTGAATAATTGCGTCTGTTTAATTAAAGCGGCCGTTGCGGGGGCAGTCGTTTCAAAACCGACCGCAAAAAAAATAACAGGTTTAGTTTGATTTTGGGCAATAGCAAGACAGT
>JBNKFP010000360.1:0-1864 GCA_050289365.1 Cellvibrionaceae bacterium
ATCGGATCCAACAATTTGACCCTCCGGGCGTCGCCAGCCAAAACCTTTCCGAGTGCCTCCTTATTCAGCTGCGCCAGCTGCCCAATACCCTACCCTCGTACAGCGTAGCGGTGAACCTAGCGGAAAACTACTTACCACTTTTGGGGTCCAGGGACTTTAAGCAACTGATGCGCAAGCTCAAAGTAAAAGAAAACGAGCTGCAGAATGCGATTCGAATTATTCAAAGCCTAAATCCCCGGCCCGGAGAACAAATCGGCGAAGACAACACCGAATACGTTGTTCCTGATGTGTTTGTACGCAAGGAAGGCAACCGTTGGACAGTGCAATTGAATCCAGAAATCGCACCAAAACTGCGCATCAACTCCGATTATGCTTCACTGGTAAAGCGCGCCGACAGCAGCAACGACAATACATTTTTACGCGACAACTTGCAGGAAGCACGATGGTTTATTAAAAGCCTGCAAAGCCGCAACGAAACCTTGCTGAAAGTCGCCACGTGCATTGTCGAAAAGCAGCAGGCGTTTTTGGATCATGGCCCGGAAGCCATGAGGCCAATGGTGCTTCATGATGTTGCCGAAATCGTCGAAATGCATGAATCCACCATTTCACGGGTCACCACCCAAAAATATATGCACACGCCTCAGGGCATTTTCGAGTTAAAATACTTTTTCTCCAGCCACGTCAGTACCGAATCCGGCGGAGAATGTTCTTCTACAGCCATACGCGCCATCATTAAAAAGCTGGTTGCGGCTGAAAATCCAAGAAAACCTCTAAGTGACTCCAAAATTACTGGGTTACTTGAAGAACAAGGTATTCACGTAGCACGGCGCACCATCGCGAAGTATCGCGAATCTTTGGGGATTGCTCCTTCAAACGAGCGCAAACGATTGGTTTGACGAGGCAATACTCAAATTACCAACCTGATAAATATTGCGGTTAAATATTGGTATGCAGATTGAGTCCCTTTTGACCAGCAAGCGCACACTGTGTCATGTGCCTTGCACGAGTAAAAAACGCTCCTTGGAAATGTTGGCAGAATTGATTGCGGACAATTCCGATGATATAAACGCCGAAGAATTATTCGAGCAATTCATTGCTCGTGAACGGCTAGGATCAACCGGCATCGGAGAAGGCATAGCCATCCCCCACTGTCGCTTCAAAACAGCCGGGGAAACCATAGGTGCGCTCATGACCTTGGAAAAGCCCATCGATTTCGATGCATCCGACAGCGCCCCCGTGGACATCATTTTTGCCATGCTGGTGCCGGAAAATGCCGAGACCGAACATCTCCAAACCCTGGCGAATTTGGTTGAACACTTGCAGCAAAAGCGCTATATCACCTCTTTGCGCAATGCCGCCGATGGTGAAGAGCTCTTTGGTGCAGCGATCGAATCCTATAGCAGTTAAATGGATACTGGAGGTGGATAATGGAGTTTGTAGTCATCAGTGGGCGCTCGGGATCGGGTAAGTCCACCGCTCTTCAGCTTTTGGAAGACAGTGGCTTTATCTGTATTGATAACCTACCGGTTAACCTGCTTCCCACCTTGATCACGGAAATTTTTCAAAGTCACACCAGCTCAGCGAACAAGTTTGCGATTGGGATTGACGCGCGCAATGTCGGCGGCGACTTAAGCCGCTTTCCAGAAATATTGGAATGGTCGCACGAACAGTACCAAGCCCAATATACCGTAGTTTACTTGGATGCCAGTGACGCGGTTTTGATTAAGCGCTTCAGCGAAACGCGACGAAAACACCCGCTCTCCAACAAATCCACCGGCCTCCACGAAGCCATCGATGCGGAATCTAAGATACTGGAGCCGGTGTCACGGGTTTCCGATATCACAATTGATACCAGTAATTTGAC
>JBNKFP010000361.1:0-1853 GCA_050289365.1 Cellvibrionaceae bacterium
TATCATTGATATTCCGCCACCAACAACGCAAGCCGCCTGATCGAGACCTTTATTAGCCTAGTGCTAGACACGCTCACAACACGTTCCGCCCCTTAACCGCCAAGAGGTATATCATCTCGATTCCACTAAGACTAAAAACCCTAATATTATTGGGGTATTGGGGCTTTTGCGGCAGAAGCCCGTGCGCAAAGCGAAATTGCGTCCTACCGTGATTGAGTGATCGCTCAAGGTAATCTGGTTGGATCTGCTGGCGAAGATGATCATGGTGGATCGCTGATTTCAGCAATCCAATGGGTAAAGCAGGAATACAGCCGTGAATGCAGCCAACTAAGGCAAACTCAAAGTGCAAAAGACCGTCAGGGATACCTAATCGAATGGTTTTTAATGGATTCAACTTGACCAATTTTGCATTCGCACTTGGAACTTTGGCGACAGTGCTACAGCAACTCAACGCGCCACCTGTTTTTGCCATCCAATCTGAGCAATTGCCTAGTCACGACAATATACTCAGGTTAAAATGCAGTCGATTCCCCAATCAAATCCGTTACTGTTTTGATTCAAATCCATCGTTATCAAAGATAAAAACGCCTTGAACCTGATCATTATTGAACCCAAATTTCATATCGACTCGAAGCATATAAAACTTTGCGGTAGACATCACCAACACATCAAAACGATTTTAAAAGCGAAAACCAGCTCAATACTGTGCATTGGAGAATTGGATGGTGCTATAGGTGAAGCCAGAATTCTCGAAATCAATGAAAACGACACAATCGCAGAAATTGTGCAGCTTGAACAAAACGCGCCAGCCACCCTGCCCTTAACCTTAGTACTAGGTCTGCCGCGGCCGCGCATGTTACAGCGCACATTGCAAACCATAGCCACGATGGGCGTTGAGCGTCTGTGTTTAATTCAAACCAGTAGAGTTGAAAAAAGTTTTTGGCAAACGCCTCTTCTCAAACCAGAAACGGTCAGAGAGCAACTTATCCTTGGATTGGAGCAAGGCAAGGCGACCCAAATGCCAAAAATCGAATTTTTCCAAAGATTTCGCCCATTTATTGAGGACGAATTACCGCAGAAAACTGGAAATTTTTGCAATAAATGGATAGCGCATCCAGGAGACTACCCCATTGCAGCCTCCGCACAAGGCCAAGCTACTATGTTAGCAATAGGCCCAGAGGGCGGATTTATAGACAAAGAAGTCGCGGCCTTTTGTGACCTGGGATTCGACCCCATTCAATTAGGACAACGCATTTTAAGAGTTGAAACCGCGGTACCCGTGCTTTTGGCAAAATTGTTTTAAATCGCGGCAACACTACATCGAATATTGAAAATCCAAATAGATCTTTAAGTCGCTGTTCTTCTCGAAATCCGCGTCTTTGGAAATTTTGGCATTGACGGGCACGGCAAAAGTCAAATTGCCACGCATACCTTTCGCGGGGGTCACTTTAAAACCAATTCCAGCATCCATCAGTTCCGATGTATTTTTGTCTCCGCCAGGAAGATACGCCAAACCATAGGCTCCGTCGACAAACACAAACGGCTGCACATATCGTTGCCAGAGCCCCGTAGGCAAACTGTCAAACAACACGTCCACACCCAAATGAAGTCCATCGTCTGCAAAAAAAGTATTGGTTTTAAATGCCCGCGACCGTGTAGGACCCGCTAAGGAAAACTGGTTTACCGACAACAGTTGACTGCCAGAGTACTGTATGCTGCCACGGGTAACCAAGCGAATATCTCGCCAACCAAATGGCATACTCACAAATTTCAACATGGTGTAATCGCCGCGTAAAATCCATTTACTGTCTAAATCGGTGAGTTGGTATTGAAGGGAGTCCACCACACGACTG
>JBNKFP010000362.1:0-1850 GCA_050289365.1 Cellvibrionaceae bacterium
GTTGGAAGCCATTGGTTAGAGGCTTAGATTGGTAGTAAGCGGTTCCTCAAATAAATTAATTAGGGGAGGAACTTGTACCTTTGCGAGATTGAGGAATAAATCAAAATGTGAAAATAATTTTTAAAAATTATGTTGTATATATTCTTGACGGGCGTCTTAAAATTCAGTCATCTTGTTTTTGAGTTAAATACTGGTGATATTTTTTAGGGCTGCCTTTGACTAAGTTGACCGGATATTTTTGTTCATTAATTTTGGTTTTGTGTTCTACGGATTCCAATATGTTAATGTTGAGACGATCTGCAAGCAGTATCAAATACATTTGAATGTCAGCTATTTCTTCGGCGACAGCGTGAAGGTTTTGCTCCGTTAAGTTGTCGCTTTGTTCAGGTGTCAGCCACTGAAAATGTTCCAATAATTCGGCCACTTCAACGCTGAGTGCCATGCTTAAATTTTTGGCGAAGTGAAACTGCTCCCAATCTCTTTGTTGTGCGAATCGCTTTAAGTAGAGGCGAATTTGTTCAATATTCTGCATGGCATAGACTCGATGATGGGTGATTTTTTGTCAGACAATAAAATACAATTATTGGGTGTGGTTCATCGCAAAGATCTGCTTGAACCAAGTCTGTTTGCGGATTAATTTTTTAGAATGCCAGAGCCAAAGACCGGGAATATACCGCCCTAAAATCGGCAGATAACGCCAGCGAGAGGGCAAGATAATCCAGGTTTTGCCTTTCGCAATCGCGTCGAGTGCAGATAGGGCAAACTGACCGCTGGATATCGGGTGGTGTCTCTTCCAGTAACGCTGCAATTTTTCCTTGCTGATGCCCAGTGGCGGGCGGCCATGGTTGCCGCCAACGAGTATGGGTGTGTCTACCGCACCGGGCAGTAGAGTGTGAACTTTTATGCCGAATGCGGACGCTTCCAATTGTAATTGCAAGCTGTATGCTGCGACTGCCACTTTGCTGGTGGTATAGGCCGGCGCTAAAACATTGGGGAGTATACCGACAACCGAGCTGGTATTAATGATGTGGCCAAATCCTTGTTTAAGCATATATTGATAGGCGCAGTGACTGCCGTTGATTACGCCCAATACATTTGTGTTGATGGTTTTGTGCCATTCGCACAATTCGGTTTCAAAAGCCGGCCCCCCTACAGCAACCCCTGCATTATTAAACATTAAATCCAGGCGTTGAAAATGTTCAGTAACCTCTCGGATTAATTCGGCAACAGCCTCTTGGTTCTGAACATCCAGTTGTCGAGTCCAGGTTTCGCTGTTTGCTGAGGAATGTGGTAGGGCAGGAATTGAGTCTATGTCGGTCATAACCACATGACATTGGTATCCCGCCAAGGTATTTGCTAAAGCGAAACCAATGCCTGAAGCGGCCCCAGTGATAATGGCGACTTTTCCTCGGTAGAACTCACTGGCACTGGGCATCATCGTAACTTCCATAAGATGAAAAGGCGACGGGTGTTTCTGTGGCTTGCTGAGCCAAGCGAAGAATTTCCGCGGCATCGTCTGAGGGCAAACATTTGTGTGATGCAATGGTAATCACGGGTTTACGTGCTTTTTTTAACCATTTTTTCAATTCTGCAACGTTGCCAATGTCTACGCCATTGATTGAAATGGTGTTTTTGTCGGCAACGATGCGCACCAGTTGCTTTTCGATCACAATACCCTGTTGGCTTTCTGGATTTTGTGGGTCTCGCTGGCGTAATTGAACTGTCTGGTTGAGCGGGCCTTCGTTTTTGGGGTTGGTCTTTTGGGCGGGCGATTGAGCGCAGCTAGTGACGACAAGGGTCAGGCTGAAACTCATTAAGGTTCGGAAAAATAATCGGGCGCTCATTGGTAT
>JBNKFP010000363.1:0-1850 GCA_050289365.1 Cellvibrionaceae bacterium
GATACACAGTTGATGGGGGCGGTGTGGATGAGTTTGAAAATCGCCGTGCTCAGCGCCTTTGCCGCGGTGGTGCTGGGTGCGATAATCTGGCTGGCTGCCCGCGTTCACCCTTTCGCTGGATGAGCCGGGATCAAAAGCGGAGAGGTGAAAACTAGTTTAACCTGCTCCGCTTAGGCGATTTCACTCGGATTGTATTGGCCCCGTCCCTGAGCGGCCAAAATCGATATTATCGAATAGCGAACTGATGTGAAGTTCGTGAATTTACATAGCTGTGTCACAACGGACGGCGATCAACCGCCGTCCGCCGTTTCCATACCCGTTACCGCGCCGGTTACTCGTATGAAAGGTTATTGGCCATAGCTTGCAACTGGCCAGCGATACTGAGATTTCCCTGGGAATCCAGGACGGCAACAATTTTTTTCATATGGCCGTGGTGGGTCGTGAAGAAAAATTTGTCCGCTTCCTGCGAGGTGGAATAATTGGTATTGACCGAAAACTCGATACTTACCGGAGAGCTGATCAACACATCCTTTTTGGGTGAATTGGGGTATTTCTGGTTTTGCCGCAGTCTGATGCGTCCGTGGGTGTCGCCTTCGTCCCAATCTGTAGCCAGGCCTAAATCTAAGTCTGCCATAATGATTTCCTTCCTGTTTTGTCACATTTTCAGTGATAGAATGTTGTTACCTCGTTTGTGTTGAGGATCGCAATGACCTTCAACAACATTAATTGTATGGCACCGACGGCATAGAGCAATGGGGTTGATTGCCATCGCTACACAACGGGTGTATTACTCTGCTTATTTCTCTCACGGCCCCTATCGCGGTCGATCAATCACATCGATTGTTCATTTTTTTGCAAGTTCTGATGAAACTGTTGCCCGAAATTTGAGGTAAGGCTGCGTTAATATTCGGGGACGTGTGTGGCGGCAGCTAACTGTAGAGACGACGCAAAAATCAGACGCAGGAACGATGGTGGTGACGTGGGTTTTTATCCTTTCTTTGTGGCGGGAATTTTAATTTTAAAAATTGATTCGGCTTGAAGGTTTTGTCGGGATGATTACACGAAATGTGTAGCTAAAAATCACTACGTCGTTGTTTCAGGGGTTGGATGTGGTCTAATTTCACTGTCAAATCAATTTAAAGTTTAACGAAGTTTCAATATTTATTTCAGGGATAAATTTATGAATGACAAAGATAATGATACCCAGATCGAAAATTTCAAAAACAGGTCCATGGACTACATGCCTCGATGGGCCTGGGCCGTCTGCGCAATACTGTTTTCGATCAGCGTTTCCATTCGCCAGATTGGACTGGATGTAACAACGCCTCTCAATCGTATTATGACTGCCTATGCGGTGCGCATTGAGCGCAGTCAGGTAATGGAAGACATTCCTGCGCTGAAAACCATTTATACCCGCCTGGAACGACTGGAGAAAAACTCTCACCCTCCGGGGGAAAAGTCGACAGGTCATTAAACGCCCTCCGGGTTGTTGAAAAACAGCCGGTAAATTCACAAATTAATGATTCTTCTTAGATGTCTTTAAATCATTTCATGGATAAGTAAGTTGATAAACGGAGTAAACCTATGGAGCTTGCTGTATTTATCCATAAGAAAACGGATGAAGCCGCCGCGCAATTGTTTGGTGTAAAAAAAAGGACAGTTGGATCCTGGAGGAGAATGGAGCGGGTTCCCAGCCCGCTGCAATCTTTAAAGATCATTGAAAAATCCGAGGGAGCCGTCGATTGGCAGGATATCTATCTACCCTATGTTAAATATCGGCTGCGGCAAGAAAAAAACAAAGGGTAGCCGGAGATGCATACGCGAAACAGGATAATGCCCCCCCGCTCGCC
>JBNKFP010000364.1:0-1840 GCA_050289365.1 Cellvibrionaceae bacterium
GGCACGCCTAATCCAACACTACCTGGTTAAAACTCGCAACTCGGCCATTATTCAGGGCGGGAGAGCAGTCTTTTGCGGAATCAATGAGCAGCGAGAATGTATTCGATCAGACTTCAAATCAATTGCGGTATTTCAGGATGAGAACCAAAATGCAAAAATCGATACCGACGAAATTCCAATCTTCCACTTTGATTTAAAATTCAAAGGCACTGTATTTTTGCAAGCGTCCAATCAGAAGTACATCTCTTTCAACTCGCAGGGATATGCTTTACAGTTTGGCAAGATTACCCTGTGCCCTCATAATTTTGGAAGCGTGCAAGTAGAGAGAGTTACAATCAACCGAAACGGCCGTATCTATCGCAAAAACAATAAAGGCAATAATCTATCGCGTTTGCGCAATAGCTGCCAAAATTTAGTCGCGGAATTGTAGAGATTGAGATGGCTAGGTATCTTCCCAACACGTAGCCGAAGTATCTTCATTGCGCCGATTCACCGCGCGGCGAACGCCAGTATTGGTAATGGACATTTTCTCACAATCCACATCGGCCTCTTGTTCGCCAATAGCAACTGCAGTGACGGTAAAACAACTGCGATCACCGCACGGATCTTGAGTTATCCGCAAGCGATAATGATCGCCGGCACTGTCCTCGCCACCAACCTCATCTATGCTTACTGCGTACTCATACATGCGCACAAACCATCGCTCCTGCAACCCTGTAACCGTCACGAGAGCCTGCTGAGCCAGGGATCGACGCTCCATTAACACGGACTCTTGAAAGTTTTTAAATATGATCGCCAATAGCAAGCAAACCACCAATGCGACCAATATTAATTCAACAGCAGAAAAACCCAATTGCCTTTTCGTCATAAATTAATTCCAGTCTATTTCCAGTTCTCGCCAGGATTGACGCTGCCCTGGAGTGGTCCCTGCCTCGATAATACTGGACGTTAGTTCCCCTGTGGAATTTTGCACAATTGCAATTTTTTTACCGTCACCCCGTTGATATAAGCTGGGGGCAGAAGGACTTCCCAAACCCAAGGATTCACTCAGATTGACTTCTTTAGCCCCAGCACTGTTTGTAGAATTCGTATCGACACCCAGAGGAGCAAATTCACCAGGAATGCCAGCTTGCAATTGCGGTGCGTTGAGATAACCATAACCTTCCGGCTCACACTTAAGCCCACTTGGACGGTATTCACTGAATACCAGTGATTGGTCAGAAACAACAGCTTGCGTCATGTTGCGCGAGCGCGAGCGCGCAAAATCAAAATACCACCCGTCTGACGCTTTCACCGCATTAAACACATCCAAAAAGTATTTGGCTGGCGTCGCTAATCCGTTCAATGTTATGGCAGAGCCAGGATTACTTTTCGAATCGATAGAACCATCTGTATAGACTTTTATATCGGTAGTATTGACCAAATTACTGACACTGATCGTGGTACCGTCAACGACACCGCTCGTTTGTTTTTCCTTGACACCATAATAGGACTGCTGAGCAGTGGAGAAGTTATCGTCCACAACATAGAACCGACCCGTTCCCGAATAGACCCAGTACTCACCTAAGCGATCTCTCACTGCAAGAGGAGTTGCGCTAAAAGGCTTATCCGTTACATCCAAGACTTGACCAATAGATGCCGTATAAGCACCGGCGCTGTATGTGATTAACGCTCGGTTTAATTTGCCTGTGGGAGCGTCAACAGTGCCAGAAACCGTACCAAAATACACAGCATCATCGACATAATCTCTGGACCAATCAATTGCTTCGAGCCCGCCGACAAATGCGTTCGCTTGCCCGGTATCAATCACATCAAGCTGTTTCTTAATTAAATCATACAC
>JBNKFP010000365.1:0-1838 GCA_050289365.1 Cellvibrionaceae bacterium
ATGCTCGTCATTTACCGGAGAACCCCGCGTCGGGTCGTGTAATGATCAAGAATGGCTTTGCCTATCAGGGTGACGTTAAGGTTGGTGAGCGGCAGTTAAAGCACTATGAACTTCACAAGGTGGATTGGACAAGTTGAGACAAAAGCGATTGGCTCTAGCGCCGCCACGAGCAGTTACCACGTTTGTCACGGTCACACACCGCTGAAAAAGTATTTTAAAATAAACATAGACAGCCACTTACTAACTCTATACTGTGGGTCGCAGCTAGAAATTAAGTCTCCTATTTACATCCTACATTTCGTTGTTTTATTCGTAACACCACGTCCTGCAGTTTTTAAGTTCCAGTCTCTGTTTTTACGCATTCAAGCCTTTTGAAGGCACATTTATTTTTAAATTTCAGGATTATTATTATGTCTAATACAACAACAGGTACCGTTAAGTGGTTCAACGAAGCGAAAGGTTTTGGGTTTCTTGAGCAGAAATCTGGTCCAGACGTCTTTGCACACTTCAGTGCTATCGTCAGTTCAGGTTTTAAAACACTGACTGAAGGCCAGTCGGTTGAATTTACGGTGACAGCAGGCCCTAAAGGCCCACAAGCGGAAAACATCGTCGCTGTGTAATTGCTAAACCGTTTTAAAAAAGGGCAGGGTCGTTAAGACTCTGCCCTTTTTTTGTTTTGGGCTGTTAAAAGTCAATCTGCAACGTATCGCGCTTGTGTCATAATTCTGCGTTCTGAACTCATCAACTTAGTTTTGGAATTGCTATGGCCGAGACCACCAATATCATTGCTTTCCAGGGGCTGGAAGGTGCCTACTCTCATTTATCCTGCCGCCATGTTTTTCCGGACATGCGGGCCATTGCCTGCGAAACCTTTGCAGAAGCCATGTTTATGGTGGAACGTGGCGAAGCCAAACTGGCGATGATTCCATTGGAGAATTCAACCGCTGGACGGGTTGAAGAAATGTATCGGTTAATGCCTTCCACGCACCTGCACATTATTGGTGAACACTTTGAACCGATTAATCATTGTTTGTTGGCGTTAAAAGGGGCTCAGCTGAGTGATATCAAAACAGTCACATCGCACCCTCAAGCCTTAGCGCAGTGTGACCAGCACATTCATGAACTGGGGCTGGAACCCATCGCAGGGTACGACACCGCCGGTTTGGCTTGTGAAATTGCCCAAGGTAGCGATAAAAGCCGGGCAGCGATCGCCTCCAGCCTGGCGGCCGAACTGTATGACCTGACTATTCTGCGGGAAAATTTTCAGGACGTAACCGGCAATACCACACGGTT
This sequence comes from Cellvibrionaceae bacterium, assembly GCA_050289365.1. Classification (GTDB taxonomy): domain Bacteria; phylum Pseudomonadota; class Gammaproteobacteria; order Pseudomonadales; family Cellvibrionaceae; genus JBNKFP01. The sequence continues at coordinate 1,294 of JBNKFP010000365.1, forward strand.
TCTTATTTTGTCGAAAGACGCCGGTCTGCCAGACTTCGACGCGTCGGTACCGTTCATCACCTCGTTAATGTTTACTGTACGCAATATTCCAGCGGCGTTGTACAAAGCACTGGGCGGTTTTGCGACGAATGGCATTAACATGGTAAAGCTGGAAAGTTACATGGGCAGCGGTGTGCCGAAGGGCAGTAGTTTTCACCTGGATGTGGAAGGCCACCCTTCTGAGCAACTCATGCAATATGCCCTAAAAGAATTGGCTTTTTTTACCCAGGAAATGCGCATCATGGGCACTTACGTAGCGCACCCGTTTCGGTTGACGAATCAACGGGTGCTGGAGCAATAAAGGGTCACGTTGAATGGTCATTGCCTAAGCTTATTTGCTTTGTCACTGTGGTATTTGCATGAATGCGTGACATGGTTACATTGAGAATTTTTACTGCAAGTACCAAGTCGGTTCCGAAGACTATGGTTCTGTTTTTAACCAAAGGATCTCTTACAGGATTTTTTTCCAAGGGGAGATCCCCTTGCACCCCCCTCTGTCGCCCGCT
>JBNKFP010000366.1:0-1810 GCA_050289365.1 Cellvibrionaceae bacterium
TCAAGTGTTTGTAGATACCAAGTTTGAATTTGGCTACGTCACCGACGCCGAGGGTAAGGAAAAGTTAATATACATGGATGAAGTTGGCACGCCAGATTCATCGCGAATATGGGACGGACCATCCTATAGAGACGGAAAAATCGTTGAGAAGTCGAAAGAAGAATTTCGCCAACAGCTGCTGAACCATTTTCCTGACTCAGACATACTCTTAAACAAAGATCGTATGGAAGAGCGTGCAGAACTGGCTAAAAACACCGCTCTACCTAAGGAAATTCTGATGGGAGTGTCAGACACCTATTTGGATATAGCTGAGCGAATTACTGGAACCAGGCCACCTATCTCTGCAAATCCCAAAGCAGAAATCATAGAGCTCTTGCGTGAAAAGTATGATTTGATTGATTAAAATGATGAAATCAATGAGCGTCCCAGCAAACACTAGTCCTCCACTGGCGTGCGCTCAATGTCAAACAATCGGTGCAAATGGCACACCTCCATCAGCTTTAAAATGGACGGCGATGGGTGAATCAGCTTAATGGGTGGTGATTGACTGGGCAGCTTACGCATCAGAGTGATCAGTGCGCCGATTCCAGAGCTATCCATAAAAGTGGTTTCACGAAAATCTACCGTGATCTGAAAAACACCAAAATCGCGAATATAAGCGTCAGCGCGTGTTACACAATCACAACCCGCGCTGTAGTCAAACAATCCTTTCGGAGCCATTAACAGCCCAGCTTTGGGATCGAATTCGTACTGCATTATCAGTCTCTCCAAGTGGTACAACTTGAGATTAGACCAAATGACACAGAGTTATCGATCGGCAGCGCCAGGTTAGTGGATATTTACGCCATTATTTTATAATCGTAGCGATTTTGAATTTTATACACTCAAAACTGACCGTAGCGGTCCGTGGTCAACACGATTTTGCCAATCACACCGCCTTTCTCCAATTCCTGATGGGCTTGTACAACCTCTTCCAGAGAAAACGTTTTATGAATTATGGGCTTGATCCTTTCGGCCAATACCGCTGGCCAAATCTTGCGGCTTACATGACGCGCAATCATCGCCTTCTCTGTTTTATTACGCGAGCGCAATGTAGATCCCGTTAAGGTAAGACGTTTGAGCATCACAGGCATAAAATTGACCTCAGCAACATTGCCGGACTGATAAGCGATATTGACGATTCGGCCATCCTTAGCCGCCGCCGTGATATTGCGCTGAATATAATCGCCACCGACCATATCCAAAATGACATCGGCGCCACGCCCTGTGATTTGCTTAATCACCTCAACAAAGTCTTCGTCTTTATAGTTTATTGCACGTAAAGCTCCCAACTTCTCACATACCCTGCACTTGGCATCGCTGCCGGCCGTAGCATAAACTCTGGCGCCGGTTATTCTGGCCATTTGAATTGCAATCGTGCCAACACCACTGCTGCCGCCGTGAATCAAAAGGGTTTCACCTACGCCGAGCGCGCCCCGCTCATACACGTTACTCCAGACCGTAAATAATGCCTCGGGTAAAGCCGCAGCCACCACCAAATCAATGCTTTCGGGCACGGCTAAACACTGCTTAGCTGGCACACTGACAAATTCCGCATAGCCGCCACCATTGGTCAACGCACAAACTCGCTGTCCAACTCGCCATGGACCAGCATCTTTACCAACAGCGGCCACAACACCCGCAACTTCTAACCCCAATATAGGCGAAGCGCCCTCGGGCGCGGGATAAAGTCCCTGACGCTGCAATATATCCGGTCGATTGACCCCTATTGCGGCCACCTGTATGAGGAGTTCATCAATCTCAAAGGTCG
>JBNKFP010000367.1:0-1801 GCA_050289365.1 Cellvibrionaceae bacterium
CGAAGCGTCAATATCTGTATAAAGATCACCTGGGTTCCCTGGATGTCATTACCGATGCTTCGGGCACAGTGTTGCAGACTCTATCATTCGATGCCTGGGGACTGCGGCGCTCGACCCAGGATTGGAGTCGTTTGGACCTATCAGGCCTGTTTAAATTTGATCACAGTTTCACCACAAAAGGGTTTACCGGGCATGAAATGCTCGATGAGGTGGGGTTGATCCACATGAACGGGCGGATTTATGATCCGAGGCTTGCGCGGTTTGTTCAAGCGGATTCCTATATTGACGGAACAACCAACACCCAAGGGTATAACCGCTATACCTATGTTCACAACAATCCTCTCAATGCTACCGACCCTACCGGTAATTTCGCCAATTTTATTATTGGTGCTGTCATTGGTGCGATAGTTGGTAAAATCGGCCAGGAATTAGAGATACCCGCACTGGTGGCAATAGGCTTGCTGATTTCGTGTGGCACGGGTATTGGTTGTGTTTCAGGCTTTGCCTCTGGCGCAACTCTGGGGGCAGGGGGCAATTTTGCGGACGCGGTTAGAAACGGCTTGTTTGCGGGTGTGTCGTCAGCGGCGTTTTCTACCATTGGCGGAGCGTTTACTGAAACATCGGGTTTTTGGGCTGAAGGCGGTTTAGCCCATATCGGTGCCCATGCGCTGACCGGCGGCGTGATGAGTGTGTTGCAGGGTGGTAAGTTTGGGCATGGGTTTTTCAGTGCTGGTTTAACCAAAGCGGCTAATGTGAATAGTATCTTTGGCACCAGCGCAGATCGAAGATTTTTGCGTATTGTATCCGCATCGATTATCGGCGGCACGATTTCTAAAGCCACCGGTGGTAAATATGCCAATGGTGCCATCACGGCAGCATTTGCACAGGCATTTAATGGGGAAAGTGCGGCTAAGAGAGCGGAAGCACAAAAGGCTACCAGATCTTGTGGAGGACGTCCGTGCGTGAATAGAGGTGATGGAGGTCCTGGACATACAGTCGGCATTTCAGGTAGTGCGACACACCCCATTTATTCGGTAGCTTCTAGTGTAGCGAATCAAGTCGGCGATGCACCGATTCCAACCGGACTTCAAGGTGGTATACATTTAAATGTGACTGGTGACTCTGCTGGTGGCAGAGCAAATGCTGGTTTTGACTTTTCGTCTGGAATAGGTGCAAAGCTAGTTGGTAGCTTGGATGTTATTGATATTGGTGCGGTGCCAGATATGGAATTCACTCTTGTTGTTGGAGTTGGATTGCGTCTTTATTTTCAAAATGAAAGTATGGTGGGAATTGGCTTTGCTGTTGGTGGCGGCGCTTCTATGTTGACTAGGCCGATAACGAAGCAGCCAGTAAATGTTGAGATTGGCGGAGGCCATGATGTTATAGATTTAGAATGGGGTAATTAGTTATGACCATACATTTTTCAGAGTGTAATAGTATCGTCGAAATTTTGTATTTTGTTGTAGTTTGCATTCTTATATTAACTGCTATTATTGGTGGCTTTCGTGTTTATACCAATGAAAAGGAAATGGCTGGGAAAGAAGCTGTTTTAAACGAAGTTTTAAGTGGAATAAGTGTTTTTTTTACTGGAAGGTTTTTAAATGATACGGGTAAAAAGTGGAGGCCAGTATATATTCTTTCGGTAATTGGACTTATTGTTTTAATTTTTGCAGGTTTGTATTTCAAACCATGTACGTAGATGCAAAAAGCCCTAGTGTGGCGTCCTAAACTGAAGCTATATTATTATAGTTGCTCTGATGTTACAATGCTTGCTGTTTTTCGATAGCAGGAATTTTCCGTT
>JBNKFP010000368.1:0-1770 GCA_050289365.1 Cellvibrionaceae bacterium
CAGCGTTTTTTCGACGCCTTGCGTACCAGAGCTAAACCCAATAGGCATGTGCAGTATGTGTTTATAGCTTTCGCCGAGAGGCGAATTCGCCAGGACCAATGCCACTAATGCAGTGAACATTAACAACAGGCCCGCGGTGGCTTGGTGTTTTACAAATCGTTCGAAAGGGGTAATGAGTTGATCAAACTCCTTTTCCCATGCGGCGTAAAAAACCCTAACCTTATTATGTTCGAATGATTCTCCATCGTTGGCCATAATCGGTACCATTAACAAATAATAGACGCGCAGTTTACCACTTATTAACGCAAGGAAAGATAAAATTGAGCCGTGGTGAATTTTGGCCCTAAGCCATGAGATGCCAGCTCTATCCATTTGACGGAGTCTAAAAACGGTCTCCGCGCCCAGCCGCAAGAAGAAGCATCAACCAGAGGAAAAATACTGCCAACAGGTAATTAGGTTTAAAAACTCAAGGTAGTAGTAGCAATTTAGACCATTTATTGAAGGCCTGCGAATGGAGAATCTAAGCCATCGACAGTATTGGGGTTAGAATTTTGAATATAGAGAGATGAAGCATAAGTGCTAGATTCACGCATCAAGGCCGACCGTTTCATCCGCTCGCCCCTTCAAGTGGGTCAATGATATCGATTCATTTGATCACAGCATTGCACTGGTTTTGCATCTTGGCAAAGATTATTGGGTCTAAAATCCAAAACAATCCCCAACTATTCGTCCTTCTGATTGGGCTGTGCCAAAAAGCTTTCTCGCCAATTTGGACCTAGCTGCTGTTCAATGTAATCGCGGATGAATTGCCGTACTTTCTGTGACGGAGTGACATCCTCCTGCGCGCACAATCGTTCAAATACCGCTTTTTTATTAGGGTCAATTAAAAGTGTCAGTCTAGCAGTGCGCTGTTCCACTCATATAGCCTCTGTCGTGTGATTTGAATGAATGTTAATTTGATTAACATTGACTGTCAATAATCTGCACATATAATGGTAGTTTGATTATAACTCTCCACTGGAATCCGATTCGATGCCACATCGCGCCCATTTATTTTCGTTGCAGTTAGCTCACGCAATGCGAGAGGTTCTGGGCGAGGGTTATTCAAGATCAAGGTTATCGAAGGACCTGATGGCCGGCTGTGTCGTCGGCGTGATTGCCATCCCATTGGCTATGGCCCTAGCTATCGCCAGTGGGGTTCCCCCGCAATACGGACTCTATTCTGCTGTGATTGCTGGATTTTTGATCGCCCTAACAGGCGGCAGCCGTTACAGTATCTCTGGGCCAACCGCTGCCTTTGTTGTCGTCCTACATCCGCTCACAGCGAGTCATGGCCTGGCTGGTTTGCTCATTGCCAGCGTGATGTCTGGCATCATTTTGATTGCTATGGCCTACGCCAGACTAGGTCGCTTTATAGAATACATCCCTGAGCCGGTTACCCTTGGCTTTACAGGGGGTATAGGTATTGTTATTGCCACTTTGCAAATTCCAGATTTTCTCGGCTTGTCCGTTACTGAAATGCCAGAACACTATTCCGAGAAGATCGCTACCATTATTCACCATCTCAATACAATAGATTCTGGTAGCTTGGCGGTTGCAGCTTTTACGCTGGCTTTCATGCTTTTGTGGCCAAAACTTAAAACCCCGGTGCCAGCCCACCTTCCGGCGGTGATTTTGGCCAGCATTCTTGCTCTGATCCTAAACCAAAATGGCTTTGATATAGCGACCATTGGGTCTCGCTTTCATTATGTTTTGGACAATGGTGGTACC
>JBNKFP010000369.1:0-1716 GCA_050289365.1 Cellvibrionaceae bacterium
TGTTAAAACTGTTTTTCTTAACATAGGGTTCATCATAAATCCAACCCCTTGCGGTAACATCCGTTGCAACATTACGCACGCCTGCATTGGCGCGAAGTCCGTGACCACTGATTTCGGTATTGAGATTATACTCAGCATAGAGTCCAGTCGTATCTTCTTCTACCGTCCAAGTTTGAATGCCAGCGCCTTTGGCCAATTGTTGATTTTTACCAAAAGCGGGAATGGCTTTGTTGAAATCTAAAACAACAAAGTTCAATTCTGTATCGCCACCAAAATTGCCGGTATCATCAAACCGATAGACTTTGCTTATCGCTGCAAGATCAGTGGGTACAGGGTCATTTTGACGATATTCCTTGCTCGCCAACTCGCGATTATTGAGAATCAGACCAAATTTAAAATTATGGCTTTCGTCTAGATCCCAATCCAAATCCACGCGCTGGGTATTGTTGGTTCGATCAATTGCGTAATCGTAAATACGCTCGTTGCTTAAAATGTCAAATTCATCCGGGTCAGTAACATCAATATCATAGTTGATCGCAGCAACATTAGGGTTGCGTGTAAAATCATACGAAAACACGGCACCGCCATCGTCAACCTCAGCCGTATTCACATTGTCTTTATGGGTTTCAATATTTGCGCGGAAATAGCTTTCATAAAAATCTGACGTCGCCTGACCGATCATCGCCGTCAACACAAGGTTGTCTTTTATTATCCATTCGAAATCCGAAGTGACTTGTGTAAATTCGGTTGAATCGGCCTGTCGACGACTTTCGGTCCGTAAGCCTACTCCAGAAAATGTTCCGGCTACGGCGTAGTCCACTCCGCCTTGAGTCGCCACCGTAACGCTTTCTACCGTGTTGTGAGGCCACCCCCACTGACCGTTCGTTCGAAACTGGGCAAAGGAATTATAACTATCGATGATGGAATCAAACTTCGATGATACATAGTTAAAACCGAATTCGATTGTGTCCGAAGGTCTGAATTGCAACGCACCGGATAGACCGGTGCGGTCCTGATCGTGGTGAAAGCTATCTTGCCTAGGCAGTCGAGGGTACCAAAGCCCATTGACCTCTTCATCCGACAGAGACGTATTATTTCCGGCAAAGGGTTTGTTATCCGCTTCAGGTCCTGGGCTATCCCAGCGCACGGTTCCGAAGCCATCTTGGTATGCAGTGCGCTCCGTATAGGCCACAGAAACCATCCAGCCAATGGTGTTTTCTTCATTGGTATCGCTGTAAATCGCGGTCATTCTCGGATCATTTTTTTCCGATAAGTCGTTGTACCCCATCTGCCCGGATACAACGACTTTTTGCCCTGGATTATCCAGAGGACGCATGGAGTAAAGCTCGACCGACCCGGCGACGCCGCCCTCTTCCACAGATGCTGTAGACGATTTATTCACGTCAATTCGATTAAATAATTCTGCAGAAAATACGTTAAAGTCAAAACCTCTGCCGCGATTCGCACCTCCCGTACTGTCCAAGCCGCCGGTGGATGCGGGTACTTCCATACCATTCAAAGTCACATGGGTAAAGCTGGAATCCAATCCGCGCAGCGAGATTTTGCGACCCTCACCGCCTTCTCGAACAATGGCTACACCAGGAACACGCTGAATGGCTTCAGCCAAATTCAAATCCGGCATTTTGCCTATGTCCTCGGCCACAATACTTTCCTTGGCATTGACAGCGCCACGCTTGTTATCTAAAGATTTGGCCA
>JBNKFP010000370.1:0-1716 GCA_050289365.1 Cellvibrionaceae bacterium
AAACGAAATTACCACCGGGCATGCGCAAAATTTTGCAATCCATCTCCTTCATTAATGCAATGGTATCACTGCGAAAACCTTTCACATTGTCGGTGGGCATCAGTGATACGGCGCCGACTCGGAAATGACCTTTACCTTTGCCAGTGATTTCAATTCGGCCAGAGTCAGAGCCCTGAGCCAAGTTAAACACCACTTGTTGCGTCGTCCAACTGGATTGAACCGGAATGGTGTGCGACTGACGTTGTTGTTTACCTTTGCCCCAAATCAACGTCACCGTTAAATGGACTTTGGGGTCCCCTGCAACCACTAAGCGACACTGATATTGTTTATTCTCGGCTAGGGCTAATCCGTTTTGCGCCATCCCTCGTGATTTGGATTTATGGACTGTAATGACTGGACTGTGCTCGCCAACATAGGAATTTTTTGAATCCATACTAATGGCGCTCATAGGTCCAACAGCAATCCATTTTTGAATAAAGCGCATAGAAGCACGGGGGTCGGTTGGTTTGGTTTCTGGTTTTGCAATGACGCCATAATAGAATTTTCGGTCGTCAAGAACCTCGCTCCACAGGCTGTGATTGATGAGATTGCCAATGTGTTCAATAAAGCCGCCATACAACATTGGCGATAACGCTGGGCGTTTTTTTTCTAAATTTATTTGAGCTTTTAGGTGTGACGGTAGATTTGCCCAGCTGGGTACTGACCAAGCGCTGACGAGAGCGCTGACACCCAGTAAAAGGTCCCTGCGACCAATAGAGAGTTGATTGTCTTTCACGGAAGCGATCCTTTTTGTTGGAGTGAATGGATTCCCGGAAAATGGGGGAATTTGAAGTGCGGTTATAGGCCACGGCATTGATAAAAAAAATAGCGGGGAAATATACTACAGATTTGGCAAAATGTTGGCTGCGTAAGAACAGAAACTGTATCTAGCCGATTTCATTTTTTGTCTAATGCGTCCTTCAGTCTTGAACCGCCTAAAGAAAACCCTGTCGAGGTATGTTACTGTGCCCGCTATTGATAAATGGTCATTCCGAAATTAAGGCGTGAACGAAAACACTCCTGGCTCTGTGTGAGTTGTGTCACTCCCTATGACGATTTGCAACATCCCGTTACAAACTGATACAAATTCAACGTAACTGTTACTACTTGAATTGCTGCGATGAGCTGTAATGACGCCATCAATTCAGTAACGGGTATGAATCTAAGGGAAAGACTATGAAAATGTGTACAAACAGTATTGGCACCCTGGCGATGGTATGGTCAATGGGGATATACGCAGAAGATAACGCACCAGCTCCAGGAGCGGAAGAAACAATGGAGACGGTTCAGGTTATAGGTCAGCGCAAAGCCCTGTATACCGAAATAACTGAAGACAGTCAGAAATTGGTGGATATGCCCGGTGCCCTTGGCGATCCGCTCGGTGCGATAACCGCATTGCCGGGTGTGGTCTCTCCTGTGGGTGGTGGAGCGCCTGCCGTACGGGGCTCATCACCCAATGATAATCGCTATTACATTGATGGTTTACCTGCAGGCTATATTTTTCACCAGTTCAATACATCGGTATTTGACGAAAATGTCGTGCAGGATTTTCAGTTGTTTTCTGCCGGGTTTGGCGCCCAATATTCTGATGCCACCGGTGCCGTGTTTGACGTGCGTTTACGCGACCCGCGCAATCAACCGCTGACCACCAATATCAATGCGTCAATGTTGCGTTCT
>JBNKFP010000371.1:0-1674 GCA_050289365.1 Cellvibrionaceae bacterium
GCAATTGCAATTCCGGATCAGTGGCTTCTTCTCGGGCAATTTTGAAGGCATCCAGGTAATACACGCGAATGCCCTTATCCACAATGATTTGTTGATACTGTTCGGGAATGCTCGACCACACACTTAACGGGTCACTGTCATCACTCTGAATGATAAATACCCCACCTTCTTTTAATCCCGCCAAAGCATTGGTGTGATGAAAAACATTAGGATCCGGTGAGAGCACAACGTCGACATAGAAATATTCGCAATTAATGCGAATCGGCTCCGGTGCTGCTGACAAATAATAGGTGGTCGGCTGTCCTTTTTTCTCGGAACCGTATTTGGGATTCGCTTTGATATGAAAGCCCAGCAAATCAAACAGCGTCATCGCCATATTTTTGCCGGTGGTAATCGCCCCCCAACCACCAATGGAATGAAAACGCACGCTGATGCTGTTGGGCGGCATCAAATTCGGATTTTCACTGCCGTGCAGCGCCATGTCTTTTAAATTGGGATACTGTGCCAATAATTCGTCTTGGTACACCGACTGCTTGGGGGTAAACGATTTGTCGTGAATAAAATCGATGGATAAATAGAACTGTTTTTTATGTTTACCATCGGGCAGCATATTTTCTATTGCGGCGATTAAACCCTCTGGTTGCAAATCACGGCTACCCAAACCGAAAGAGCCGGAATACAAATCGGGCATTTCACTGAACGAGCTAAAATGGGCTAGCTCAGGATAAGGTAATACCGACTTAGGATTGCCGTGGCGGTCTAGTTCAACCCGGCTGTTTTCCATGCACTTACCCAGAATAGAGCGCACTTCGCGCATTAACGGCAAGTCAGCGGCCAGAGGTTGATCCAGGCGCTCCAACACAGCAACACCCTTTTTACCTTTCAATAATTGACTGAGCTCATCGCCAGGAAAAGGTCGGAACATTAACAAATTAACAACGCCCACTTTTATTTTACGAGTCTCCCGCAAATAATCGGCGACCGCGTGTGCGCTGGGAATAACGCTGCCTTGTCCCAATATCACATATTCCGCATCGGTCATGCGATAGCCCATGACACGTTGATAATGGCGTCCGGTAAGCTCGCCAAATTCTTGTAGGGCTTGCTCAGCTATATCGCGCACATGGTCAAAAAAGAATGGCCGCTGCGCCGCAACGCTTTGCATGTAGGCATCTTGGTTTTGCACCAAACCAGCCATGACCGGGTTGTCCACATCCCACAACAAAGGAATACGACGGCGCGTATCCCCGTAAATCATTTTTTGTGCGGCAGTGGGTGTGTCGATAATGTCATCCGGCTTACCCAGGTATTCGGCAATCAACTCCCGCTCTGGCACCAACATTGATTCGATAAGGTGGGTGGTTAAAAAGCCGTCCTGAGCGACAATTCCGGGGGTCAAAGCCAATTCCGCAATGCGGTGCGCCACGATATTTAAATCCGCTGCCTGTTGCGCGTTGGCGGCAAAAAACTGGAAAAATCCGGTGTCGTCAATGCAGTGATAATCATCGTGCCCTGCGTGCACATTGAGCGTCGCCTTGGTCATCGCCCGCGCGCCAATATTCAACACATACGTCAGGCGTTTGCCCACCGCTGCGTACAGTGACTCGTGCATATAGGCAATGCCTTGGCCGCTTGAAAAATTCGCCGCCCGCAACCCGGTCATGGATAGCCCAG
>JBNKFP010000372.1:0-1626 GCA_050289365.1 Cellvibrionaceae bacterium
AATTGAAAGTCGACCAACTGTGAGTTTTTATTCGTCACAATGGCGGCAAACAAAACCAGGGTAACCACCCAGGCGAGCAACAATAAACGTTTGCACCATTTATAGAGAGTTTTCACCATTGCCCACCAGAATGATTTAAAGATTTATTTCAGCGCGAGGCACCAAGTCCAACACCTTTTGCACCACCGATTCAATGGATAAATTTGTGCTGTCAATCTCCACTGCATCGGTAGCGGGTTTTAGAGGTGCGATTTGGCGATTGCTATCACGATGATCGCGAGCCTCAATGTCGGAGAGAATAGCATCATAATCTGCAGCCACGCCGAGTTTTTGCAACTGCTCGACTCGACGCCGGGCTCGCTCTGCCGCACTGGCAGTTAAAAATACTTTGATTTGTGCCTCAGGAAATACCACCGTTCCCATATCTCGACCATCGGCCACCAAGCCAGGCGCCTGAGCAAAGGCGCGCTGGCGCTGGAGCAATGCATCTCGCACCTGAGTATGTGCTGCAACAATCGACGCTCCCATACCGATCTGTTCCTGACGAATGTCTTGGGTGACTTCTCGACCATTTAACCGTATGACCGTTGCAGCTTGATTGACTTCGAAGACCACATCCAATTTAGCGGCAACCGCGGCGACTTGAGGCTCGTCGTGCAAATCTAAGCCCGCATCAAGCCCAGCTAATGCGGTTAAACGATACAGTGCTCCGCTATCCAATAGATGAAACCCTAATTTTTGCGCGAGCAATTGACACAAGGTGCCTTTGCCTGCTCCACTGGGACCATCCACCGTCACCACAAGAAGTTCCTGTTTTTTCACAACCACTCCTAAACTCGAATTCATTGAACGGCATCTGCCAGTGAAATGGCAATATTACGACAGGTTTCGGCGGGACTACCCGACCGAGTAATGGAGCGACCTATCACCAAGTAATCACTGCCCGCCTTGATCGCCAGCTCCGGAGTCACGATACGACGCTGGTCATCTGCGCTGTCCCCGGCTAGGCGAATACCGGGGGTTACCAGAACAAACTCCCTCCCCAATTGGGCACGAAGCATCTCAGCTTCCGCCGCGGAACAAACCACGCCATCCAAACCTGCGCTTTGCGTGAGTTTTGCGAGATGCAACACTTGCTCCGTCACGGGGTTACCAAACCCTAATTGGTCCAGATCCGATTGATCCATGCTGGTTAAAACCGTCACGCCGATTAAGAGCGGCGGTTGAGCAAACGACTGGATTGCCTCCCTAGCCGCTTCCATCATGCGCTGGCCACCACTGGCATGAACATTCACCATCCATACCCCCAACTGAGCCGCGGCCCGCACGGCTTTGGCCACTGTCGCCGGGATATCATGAAATTTAAGGTCCAGGAAAAGTTCAAAACCCAATTTTTGCAAAGACTCCACAACGGTTGGGCCATAAAGCGTAAACAACTCTTTACCAACCTTGAGTCGACAATACTTGGGGTCCAATTGTTTGGCTAAATGAATGGCTTGATCGAGTTGATCGAAATCTAACGCGACCAGAATTTTAGGGTCGGAGGTTACAGGGATCATGGGACTCCAATGCACAACGCAACCAATGGCGCTGCAGGTTTGTTTCAATAAGTCGCCATTTTGACAC
>JBNKFP010000373.1:0-389 GCA_050289365.1 Cellvibrionaceae bacterium
AACAGCTGGTGAATGCACTGGTCTTTGGGGTAGTCCGCTTGGGTGTTATTCCACTCCACCAGAATTTGCTCGCGCTCAGCCTCACTCAGCAGCGGCAATTCCCACACCCGATTCTCTGGTTGCACCACCATAGCCTGCAACAGATTCTGATAATGCTCCACCATCCTCTCAATCGTTACAGCCTCATACAAATCCGTATTAAACTGCACCGCCCCTTTCAATCCACATTCAAATTCCACCAAATCCAAAGTCAAGTCAAACTGCGAAGTGGCAATATCACTATCCACCGGTGAAACCCGAATACCCGGCAACTCAAACGCCCCGTCCGCCACGTTCTGCAATACAAACATCACCTGAAACAAAGGCGCGTAGCTCAAACTCCGCTCCGG
>JBNKFP010000373.1:399-673 GCA_050289365.1 Cellvibrionaceae bacterium
CAATATTTCCACGAGTTGTTCAAAGGGAATATCCTGATGAGCATAAGCGGATAAGGCCGTCTCCCTAACCTGTCGCAGTAGCGCCGTAACACTGATCTCTCTCCCCAGCTTGGTGCGCATAACCTGCGTATTTACAAAAAAACCAATCAGCTTTTCCAACTCCGGCTTTTGCCTATTGGCAATCGGTGTACCCACACAAATATCACTCTGATTACTATAACGGCTTAATAAAATATCAAACCCGGCAAGTAAAACCATAAACAAGGTAGCACCT
>JBNKFP010000373.1:683-1413 GCA_050289365.1 Cellvibrionaceae bacterium
GTGTCAAGTCAGTTGACACACTAAACCGATAATTCCACCCCCGGTAACGCTGAATCGCTGGCCGGGGCTTATCCGTAGGTAGTTCCAACAATGCCGGAATACCCTTGAGCTGGTTCTGCCAATAGGCTGACTGGTGTTGTAAAACATCCCCCCGCAACCACTGTCGCTGCCAAACGGAATAGTCCGCATACTGAACAGGCAAAGCAGCCAAAGCGGGGATCTTTTCTTCGATCAGTGCCTGATAAAACGCCGCTAACTCCTGATTGAACACGCCGATCGACCAGCCATCGGAAATAATATGATGCATATTCAAGAGTAAAAAATGGTCCCGCTCAGATAGACGCAGTACACTCACCTTCAATAACGGCCCAGTCGATAAATCAAAATTGTAATTGGCATTGGCGGCGAACTGCATTGCAAGGTCCGCTTCCCCTGCCTCAGTTATAGGCAGCGTCAATGTCGATGTCTGCGAAATGACCTGAACCACGCCTTCACCCGTGGATTGAAAACAGGTGCGCAGACTTTCATGTCGCTTAATCAGACTGTTAAACGCTTGTTCCAATACCGGAATATTGAGGTTTCCCTCCAGCCGCAATACCCAGGGAAGGTTATGTTGAATGTCCTTTCCCCCCTCGAGTTGGTGTATAAACCACAATCTTTGCTGGGCAAAGGACAGGGGCGGTTTACCGTTATGCTCGATCCGACGCAGGGGTAGACTATCTTTTTCTGT
>JBNKFP010000374.1:0-1399 GCA_050289365.1 Cellvibrionaceae bacterium
GATCACAATACCAATTACAAAGTTGGTTTTTCCATATAACACGTTCCGCTAATTTCTCCATTTGAGCCAATCCTAAAGCTGCCAGAAGATCACTATTGCACATTAACAAATTAATCCGGTAATCAAATCGGGCTCATCTAAAGACATAATCCCTACATAATGAAGTAATGGCCGCGACCCTTGTGCGAACTGGTCCAAGAACCCATTGACTAAGTCGCGTAAATGAATCAGGTCAGTTTGATGACGGTGCAGATGGATAATGTCTTGTTTCAACCAGCGCCATAATTTCTCGGTTGGATTGAGCCAAGATGCATAAGTGGGTAAGAAAAGCAGCGTTATTTGTTGGTCAATAGCCGCCTGCAATACGGCTGGTTCTTGGTGAACAGGCCAGTTATCCTCCACTAAATAAATCTTGCTCGCCTGGGGATAAGTCGCCCGTATTTTGCCATAAAAGCTGATCAGTGCTTGTTGCCCCACGACTGTCCGCTGAATATAGGTTACTTTGCCAGTGAGTGCATTTAGGGCAGCGGCGATACGTCGTTTCTTGTTGACACCCGGTTGTTGCCGAGCTTTGGGTTGGCTTTTTCCCTTGGGATGCCAATCCGGGGCTTTGCTGGCATACTGATAATAAGTAAGCTCATCTGCAAATAACAAAACGACCGTTTGGGGACTTTCTAACGCTTCCTGATAGGCATAGAGGATGCGCTGCCACTTGGCGCGAAAGTCAGGGTCTGGACTGTGAATGAACTGGAGCGCCTGTTTCCGACTAAAGCCCAACCGCTTAAGCACTTTGTAGATACCTGCTTCGCTTTTTCCTTCCAACCAGGACAAAGCACGACCGATATCCTGTAAACGCCAACGCGCTCGTTTGAAACCATAAGCTGCAGGAGAACGATGTAACAACAAGGTCACTTCTTCAATAACAGCGGAAACCGATTTAGGGGGAAAAAGCTGGTTTGCGTCCCCGTCCAGCTTGGAGGTACAACCCAGCAATTCCTTTGGTCAGATACCGATCTAGCCAATCATAAACCGTATCGGCGCGTCTTTTCTTTAAGAGGCCTGTTTGGGCAACTGCAGCGGGGCTCATACCATCAGCAATTTTCAAAAGGGCCGAAGCTCGCTCGCGCATGTACGCTTTTGGATGATGGTTGCGCATTTCAATTAACGTCTCCCGGGCATGTACATCCAAAATTAACGGCGGTCTTCTACTCATGATCACCTTGCCAACCTTTTTTGACCCAAAGATTATCACTACCGGATTATTTTGTTAAACTTCTAGCTAACCGACAGTTTTGAAAAAAGCGATTGGTCGTCCACCATTCTTTAAACTCAAAAACAAAAAGGATAGTGCAGGATGACGACCAATCAACTATATCATACGCTAATGCGGCAAATAGAA
>JBNKFP010000375.1:0-799 GCA_050289365.1 Cellvibrionaceae bacterium
CACCAGTGTAATTGGAGAACTTGTCGCAGTAGATGTGACATTCTTGATGCATCGAGAAAAATTTGGCGAAAAATTCTTGGCTGTGTTGGGCTTTTTATCCTTACCGACTCCTCTTAGAGATCCTTGAGTAGGCTTTGGAGCCTTTTCCTTGAACGCAGTGAAGATGGACCTCACACTCTCTTGAACAGGGGTCTTAGAAGAATCCCCATTACTTTGAATTGGAATTGCTGTAGACATTTGCTGAATCTGTGTCTCCAACATCTTATTGAAGCTAAGCTGGTTCTGTGTAGCTACTGTGTAGATGTCCATCTTGGCCTTGATGTTCTCCAGGAGCTTGTCAGTGGCATGAATCTTTTTGCCAACTTCATCATTTGTCCTTATCTAGTCCCTAATGATATCTCTGAGAGAGGGCTCATTTTTGTTGAAATTCTACCCATTACCACCCTATTGGCAGTTGTCGAACGAGAAACTGGGCTTGTTTCACCCAGCATTGAAGCCTTGATTAGGACAAAAATCATTGTTGAAATTACCAACAAAGTTGATATCCTAGGGGACCGTCGGGCAGTTGATGCCCATGTGGCTTGTTCTCTGCACTCTTCACACATTACTCGGGCATCGACCATTTTGAGATGATCAAGGCCTGAGTTCTCAAGCTTCTTCATCAGAAGATCAATCTTAGTGGTGAGCATGTCCACCTCTTCAAGCCGGTGAACCTTGCGGGTGCAGGTCTGAATGTGCTCCTCATCCTAGCTCTGGTTAGAGGCCATCTTCTCAACTAGTTATGAGCTTCCTCAATACT
>JBNKFP010000376.1:0-778 GCA_050289365.1 Cellvibrionaceae bacterium
CCCCGCTACATACACTGATTGCCTTGCCAAACCCATTACTGTGATTTCAGCGGATTCAGGCGTAAGACTTGAAAATGGAATTGCTTGCAACGGAAAAAAGGATTGTAAAAAAGGGGTCGGATTTATTTAATTGGACTGAAAAATAAATCTGTAACCTTATTCGTCTTAACCTCTCCTTCAGTAGTTTCAGCGCTAATAATTTGTTCTGACTCTATCAACCCTCGACCTTTATCCCAGCCATATGTCTCGTCTCGAATATTAGACATTGCCCCTATCGACTAATAAGCTGGCCTATTAGAGCGTAATTAAACAACATACTTCACACGAAGCAAAAAGGGGGCAGACTTATTTTTGGCCCAATTAAATAAATCTGAAAATCATGTAGCCAGCCTCCTGTGGCCTCGCCATAAATAGGAGGAGTAAACTGAGTGTCACCACAACCCACAGTCCCCACAGGAGGCGGCCATGACACTTTACTGCGCTATTGATCTGCATTCAAATAATAACGTTCCCGTTGTTATTGACGACAACGATCAAATACTATTTCAAAAACGTTTGCCAAATGATCTGGAAACCGTTATCAACGCCTTAAAACCTTTTCAAGATCAACTGCTGGCAATAGCTGTTGAATCTACTTTCAACTGGTATTGGCTAGTGGATGGTCTTATTGAGCAAGGTTATGAGCTTAAGCTCGTAAATACCTCTGCCGTTGCACAATACAACGGTATTAAACATACCAATGACCAAACTGATGCTTTTTATCTTGCTCATCTCATGC
>JBNKFP010000377.1:0-769 GCA_050289365.1 Cellvibrionaceae bacterium
CGGGAGAAAGCGGCAGTGCGGACAGTCGGCGCACTTGATACGCGGCTTCTCGCACTCACCGCGCACCCATTCGTTCGCGCATGCGGGGGCGTAACCGGCCTTGCCTGTCCTGCGACTCTCAAACCGATGTGCGTACACGTCCTCGCGGCCCCGAAACAGCGCGCGGAACAGGCGGATCTTTGCCTCAACCGGGGATGAGCGATTAACCGAGGGGATTGATTCCATATTGTGTGTGCTCAGTTCAGCGTCCATTGCCGAAAAACGGTTTCACCACAGAGAGCACAGAAAAACAACGAGAGGAGAAAAAACGTTCACAGTGAATGCCAAATCCCTGCTTTTTCCAACCGTAGATTCCCTTGCTTATTTCTCCGGGCCCTCCGTGCTCTGTGCACCTAAATCTCAAACGCTTTGGGTATAAACTGTGGAAAAAAAGCCCATCATTGAATCTACGGCAACAACTTTCTTGTCCTTTGCTTCCCTCCTGAAGAAGCCACGATCCTGGATCCTACAGAGGAAACAAATCCCCGCTTATTCGGGGCATTTCTTTCTCAGAGACATCGCCCTTTGACTAATTTCTTCAATACTCAAATTTTCATCTATTTCTTGTCGCCACTTCGTATAGTCGAAAGGTTCCCTCTGAATAAGCGCTATAAAACGTTCCGCCTCGATATCGCCAAGATATTGAGAAAGTATTTGAAATCCTTTTGCTTTAATTTCTGTGTCAGTGATCATATTGATACCTCTTTGATAAATCCAATTGGATCTGTAA
>JBNKFP010000378.1:0-702 GCA_050289365.1 Cellvibrionaceae bacterium
TCTATGGTACTTCATTTTCTATAAAAATAGTTAATTTCAAGTGTTTCACAACATTTTAAATGATTTAACCATTTCAAATATATATGGAATATTTCTAAAGTTTAAATATTTTCTAAATTTAAATATGATGTACCATATATTTAAACATTTCAAGTGTTTCACAATTCAAATATTTTCTAAATTTAAATATGATGTACCACATATTTTACAGAAAATATAACATATTTCTATATATTCTCTCTCTCCTATTTCTAAATCTTAGATGTAGAACTAATAAATCCGCTAAATACTCCATACAAATCATCTAAACAAAAAAATAAACCATACAAATCGAAGAATATATAATGGGCTACAAAATCCATACAAATAAGACAACTAAACCTATGCAAAATATAGAGTTTATGAAAAAAATGATTATGAAACCCTAAAAAAATTAATCTTAAATATAGCTTCAAATACACATCTAAACAACAACAAAAAACTTAATCAATGGCATGGATTTACCTTCTAGAGTCAATCCCTAAAAAAATGAAATCAAAACCTGCCCCGTCATTTTCCAATTTTTTATGGTCACCATACGGACAACAGTCATGACTTGCACTATACCCGGTCTGAGGAAGAAGAAGCAGGGTACAGTGTCCAGCTACTAATATAAAGGCACAGTAGCGACGGGCGTTGCTGACGTCAGCTCGCTCATCACTA
>JBNKFP010000379.1:0-702 GCA_050289365.1 Cellvibrionaceae bacterium
TCTTCAAGCAGGCCATGGACCACATCGGCCTCAAGACGCCGCCGTCCGGCATCGGCACCACGCTCGAGGAGTGCCTCGCCATCGCTAAGGACATTAGGGAGTTCCCACTCATCGTCCGCCTGGCGTTCACGCTCGGTGGCACTGGCGGAGGCATCGCCTACAACAGGGCCGAGTTCGAGGACATCTGCAGGGCTGGCATCGCCGCATCACACACGCAGCAGTAGCTCGTGGAGAAGTCCCACCTCGGGTGGAAGGAGTACGAGCTGGAGGTGATGCGCGGCATGGCCGACAATGTTGTCATCATCTGCTCCATCGAGAACATCAACCCCATGGGCGTGCACACGGGGGATTCCATCACGGTAGCCCCTGCGCAGACACTCGCTGACAAAGAGTATCAGAGGCTCAGGGACGCCTCTGTGGCCATCATTCGTGAGATTGGTGTGGAGTGTGGTGGCTCCAATGTGCAGTTTGCAGTCAATCCTGCAGATGGAGAGGTGATGGTGATTGAGATGAATCCCAGGGTGTCAAGGTCCTCTGCTCTTGCCTCAAAGGCCACTGGGTTTCCGATTTCCAAAATGGCAGCAAAGCTCTCTGTTGGTTATACTTTGGACCAGATTCCCAATGATATCACCAAGAAGACTCCGGCTAGCTGAGCCTTCGATTGACTATGTGGTCACAAAGGTATGCACCATTACCTGTTTA
>JBNKFP010000380.1:0-671 GCA_050289365.1 Cellvibrionaceae bacterium
GCGAGTCGGGCTAGGGTTTTCTAGTCTAGCATCAAGACTAGCAGAGCCATAGCATGAATGATGCATGTGGCATCATCACGGAGGTCACGTGGAGATGAAGCCGATGATGGACGGGTCGATGCGATAGGCTGCATCAGACTCTTCTACCCCAACTTTGCCATTTTCATTGTATTAGGTCATAAGGGCAGTTTAGTCATTAGCTTTTCTATAAATAGGACCCCAAAGGTTGGTGGAGAGGATTAAGGATTCAACCATCCCTCTTCCACCCCCTAGCTATAGTTGCTTTTTGAGAGGTGTGGGTGTGCTTCATGGTGTAAGAGAGGAGAGTAGAGAAAGTGAGAGATCCCTCTAATCCTCCAAAGAGTGAGAGGATGTTGTGGCAATTTCAACACCTTGTAGACATTTGATTATCTGAATATAGCTGATCTTTGCACGTGAATCTCGTCTCCAAGTTGCATGGATCATTTTTCTTTTTCGTGATTTTTGGAGTATTTTTGCCCTATTTTTCATTCGCAAGTTTGGGGAAGTATTTCTTCGATTCCTTTAGTGGATTTGGGTGATAGGATGAGTCTTATCATCTACCTCCAATATTAGAGTGAATCCATAGCTCTAGTCCCTTCGATTTCATAGATTTCTCCTCATTCCCCTAAAACCTAGATTTTTGAGTTCAT
>JBNKFP010000381.1:0-664 GCA_050289365.1 Cellvibrionaceae bacterium
GATGACACCAATCTAATACAGGATGACACCACTGAGCCTTGAGGCTGGCTTCGCCACTGGTGATAATGATGATAGCGTCAAAAGAATGTCCTTGATCAAGTAGCGAGAGGCAACAAACAAAGTTGTCACTAAAGTTATGAAGAAGACCAAGAAGACAAAATGTCCTAGATAAAAAATGAATAGTCAAGTCAACAAATAAAATCAACAAAAAGGCTACCACAAGATCTAGATGCAGTATGACATTGATGTGATTAACCAAATAAAAAGAATTTGGATAAAAGAATATGATAAAGGCTGACTGATAAATGTGGACTCTCATGACATAGACAAATATAAAAGAGATAAATATGGGTATGGGTGCAGCGGAAGAACTAAAATTAACTTATAAATTTAAATGTGAAATTTTTTTGCCGCCCCTGAGAGTAGAGATTGATCTTCCCGGGGGAAGCACAACTAGGAATTAGGGTTGCGGCAGGATAAAAAACTTAAGCTTTGTATACCATGTTAGGAATAATGGATGATTATATTGATTGATGAATAACAGTCCCAAAGGGATTACATATATATGAGCCTCATGACTAAACTAGACTATGATGAGAATATGACTATGACTAGGATTAGAGTCCTAGTCTAATACTAGACTAATATCCTTAACACCCCCTCC
>JBNKFP010000382.1:0-666 GCA_050289365.1 Cellvibrionaceae bacterium
CGCTTTTTATATTTGTTTTCTCTTTTTTGCTTGTACATACTCTAACAAAATATTAATAAGATAGTCGAATGATTTGTGAGCATATTTTAATTTTTTAAGGAAATTTTATCGTTTTTAATTTTTAATTTTCTAAAATTAGCACGGTCGTCGAGTTTTGTGGGCAGAAAAATTGTTTGGTGATTTTTTATTGTTTTTTTTGGGCAATTTTAGGGTTTATGGTCGATGGTTATCAACCAGTCGCAGTGAATTGTCGGCGAGTGGAGGGCATGGGCGTGTTTAGCGTTGATTGACGACATGACACTTATATGCTTTTTTATCTGTTTTCCAGACGTTTGTCTACGCCTAAATCTCAAACGCTTTGGGTATATATAGGATGCTAATATTGCCGTACCTATTCTTTAGGGTTGAAGGCAGCGAAGCGGTGGGTGGAGGAACATTTATGCAATGATGGGTATTACATAGATTGGCAAACCGATTTTCGACCAATAGCGGCCATGTTTGTCCAGGGTAGCGTTAGTGCAAACTATGATTCCCGATAGGTGGTGTAGTAAAATACGAACCTGTGGATTAATTGGTCAAAATTTGGGAGCTATCTGTATTGTTGTCTTCGGCGGAAAAAAACAAAGGGCCAGCTTATTGGCTAATTGCCAGTGTCATTCCTCTGTT
>JBNKFP010000383.1:0-645 GCA_050289365.1 Cellvibrionaceae bacterium
AGGTGGGTTGGCTATATATTTCAGCGTCCCGAAATGCACAGAATTCACCATCAAGCTAATCGCCATAAAAACAACTATGGTGATATTGTTTGGTGGGATATGTTGTTTGGAACCTATGAAAACCCTAAAGAGTGGGTTCATACCTGCGGTTTCTCTCCCGACAAAGAAGAGCAATTAGTAGATATGCTTTTATACAAAGATGTACATAAAAAGGTATAACAAGGCCAAGCACAATCGCCCGCAAAAAGACGCGGGCTGGACCTCGCTGTCGCTCGGCCTGTGTTGGCGGCGTTATGTGTCTTAAGGGGAAAATATGGCAATAATAGTTGCAGGAAATTTAATAATAAAAAAAGGGTGTAGAGCTGATTTTATTAAAATTTCAAGTGATGCCGTTATTCAAGCAAGAAAAACGGAAGGGTGTGATGACTTTTCAGTGTCAGAAGATTCTGTAGATGAGAATAGGGTAAATATATTTGAAAAATGGTCATCACGTTCAGCATTAGAACAATTCAGAAGCTCAGGCCCAGAAGATGATTCATTTTCTATGGTAGATTCTTTTAATATCAAAGAATATGAAGTCAACACATAACAAGGCGGTTAAAAACCGTTTCGCTTCGCTCCACTGGACGCAGCTGGCGCTGCGCC
>JBNKFP010000384.1:0-643 GCA_050289365.1 Cellvibrionaceae bacterium
TACTTAAAACTTAATTAATTCTACACTACCATATGTAGAGGTAGAACTAATTTAAACTCAGTTGTGATAACTCATATCACCTTAAAATCATTCATTCTCGTAATCAAATTTTCCTGTTGGTTCCAATTTGATTAGCATAATTAAATAATGCTTACTAAATGGACGAACAAATAATATCTAAAATAGTGTATAACATAGCAGAATCTTAAATTCTAAACTTAATGAAATAGTGGCAAAATTAATGCACTAAAGTGTTAATCACAATTCTTAATTAACTTAATTTCTGATCGAATTTAATCATTGGATTAAATTTAATCAGAAAAGAACACTAAAATCCTAAAAAATACAAAAAATTGCCACTAAATATCTCAAAACTTAATCTCAAAAATTTACCGATAGCGTAATTTCTTAAACTTAATCTCAACTTAATTATGACAGTGGCAGAAAATACCACTGACATAAAACTAATTTATCTAGAATTTTTACTGCTAAATTTCTTAATCATACTTAATTTTGGGTCATTTTACTAATTATTCTACTATCCTAGAAAATAGAAAACCCGAAAAAACTTAAAATGAAAAACTTATTCGATTTCGGCCTAAAACACCGAAGATGGCCAAGTCCAACCTGCGCAGCACAAAGA
>JBNKFP010000385.1:0-622 GCA_050289365.1 Cellvibrionaceae bacterium
TTTTCCATCTGCTATCGCTATAAATTGAATAACCAGTCAAAGCTAACGATACAACAACCAACCATGACCCCAGCGCACTAAAAATTCCAATTTTTTGGTCAATACTTAAATTTTTCATATCTGCCTCAAAATTTTTAAAGAAAATAGTTAATCACCTTAACTAGACAACCTCCGTGTCACAATCACCCCAAAAAAATGGGCTCGATTTATTTTTATAACCGACAAGTAAGTCGAAGCCTGTCTCTTTGTTTTTGTGGATCAAGACAATCATGTTTCTTTTAAGTCGATGCCTGTCCCTTTGTTTCAGGTTTAAAACTTAGCCCAAGGCAAACGTATTTCTTTTAGTTCAATGACCGTTCCTTTTACCTTTTAACTCTTTTTACCTTGTGATTACGCTTGTCGCCTTACAGCTCCCAGCCGACCATAACACTAATCCAGCCATCTCCCTCATGTTCCCATGAAGAATCGCCGATCCTATCCTCTCCATATACGACGCCGATACTTAGATCAGACCAACTAGAAATTATAAAACCGGCAGCCCATGTAGCGGAAGTTTTATTCTCCGCATTTTCCCCATCGGAAACTGAGACTTGGGACAAGCCCGCGGATATTATTGGAGTGA
>JBNKFP010000386.1:0-615 GCA_050289365.1 Cellvibrionaceae bacterium
CATGGAGAGGGCCTGCTAGGAGCAGCTCCTTGCTCGTGGCTGCTCTACGCGCGTTCTGCTTGGTGAGGAAGAACTGAACGTGAGGAAGAAGAAGAGAAGGAGGAAAGAGAGAAGAAAAAGAAAAGAAGGAAAAAAAGAAAAAAAATATGGAAAATTTTCTAAACTTGAAAATTTCTAAAAATAAAAGATAATTTATGAAGTTGGTCAAAAAATATTTTTGTAAAAGAAAGATATATGCCTAATTATAAATAAATAAATAGGGGCTTATCTTTAATTAAATTAAAACAAATAGACTAAGATGTAAAATATAGAAAATTATGGAATGAAAAGAATTATTTTTGTATTGAAGACTCGGTCATAAATAATTAAATAAAGAGTCTGAGATAATTTTATAAAAAGGAGTTTCAGAAAAGATTTTAGAATTATTTTCCTTGGAGAAAAGATTGGGTTTAAAAGGAATTATCTAAAAAGACAGGGCCAAGGTAGCGGTGCGACTGGGCAGACGCAATAGGAAAAATGGGCCACGGCGCTGGACCGACACGGGAAGGGGAGAGGAGAGGAAAAAAAAGTAGACTAGCTACAGAGAATTGGACCAAAAGCGCTAAGGGAATATAG
>JBNKFP010000387.1:0-610 GCA_050289365.1 Cellvibrionaceae bacterium
ATAAGCTAACGATGTTCCACCAAGAGATAAGGTTAACAAGGGTAATCAGGAAGGTTACTTGTAATGCATCTACGGTGTCATACAACGCCTATCAAATTAATGCACAAACAAGGTAGAACACTAAAGCAAATATTCAAAATAAAAGATAATGACATTGGTTAAATGCACTGGGGCTTGCCTTGATCCAACAATGTTAGCTTCCTCGCAACATGATGCTTATGGACCTCTAAATGCCCATTGGACTTGCTCCGCTTGAAATTCCGATTCCGGCACCGCGTGATCTACCCGTATTTGCATAAAGATGGCCAAGATTAAAATGTGTGATGCATGAGGTGCAAAGTGCAATATAATGCAGGAACAAGAGCATCCTACTCATATTAACTCATAAAGGCTAATTTACTCCTAGCCTTTCTATTTATTAACTAATTAACTACCCGTAAATGTAAAAGGATATGTTAGAATATAAACGCCCGATAATTATCGAGTACTAAGCATAAATCAATGTAGAGAACGGAGGAGTATACCTTGATGAATTGATTCACGGAGAGATATAGGATCGGGGAGCATAGGAATGTGAGATCGAGGGAGGTGTTGTATTTGGTGATATAGA
>JBNKFP010000388.1:0-594 GCA_050289365.1 Cellvibrionaceae bacterium
AAAAGATTCAAATTTTATTTTGAAATCTTTTTGTTCTAAAGTGATTTAAAAGTATTCATTTAAGCCTTTGTTTAAATTTAAATATTTAAACCAATTTTTAAAATTTCTAGATTTGAAAAGTCCTCAAACAGTTTATTTGAATTATACCAGTTTGAACCCGGTTCAAATCCAGTTTAAAACTTTTGGTTTTAAACTTAAAACCTTGAATCGAATTCGAAAACTATTTCTACAGGCTTTTATTTTCTATCTTCGATTTTGGCCCAGTCTTTCAGCCCACCATCCGGCCCACCCAACCTTTGGACCCACCAGCCGGCCCAGGCCAGCCCACCATCACCTCATCTCCTTCCCTGCGTAAAGCAGCCGAGCCGCCCGCCACCGGCCGAAGCGTCACCGCCCTACTCACCTCCGACCACCGGCTCACCTCCCACGCCCCTCCACTCCACCCAAAACGGTGCTACCGCCCCATCCTCTCCCCTCCCCTTCTGTTTCCAATTCCTCCATTTCCTCCCCCGCTCGAAGCGGCGCCATCAATAGCCATCGGCCGCCGCTCTTCCTTCCCCAGCCCCTCACTTTGTTGCTTCGGCCTATATAAAG
>JBNKFP010000389.1:0-570 GCA_050289365.1 Cellvibrionaceae bacterium
CTGACACTGTGGGGATCTCCACCTAGAGGGTAGGTGCCACCGCCCTTTGGATCATCTCCGTTGAGGACACCACCACTTTGACCTACGACCTCCACGCCACCCACGGTAAGACAAATGTAATTATGTAAAAGATAGTTTCATATGTTTACTTGACTACTTTGCATTCCTAACACATCCATTTTGTATTCCTAACACATCCATTTACATGTCTTTCAGGGTGGCTCAGGATCACAACAAGGCGGTGGGCAGGGATACAACTTGGTCAACGCCCTCTTCAATCTGGCTGGAGGAGCCGACGACAACGATGTGGCGTCATAGTTTTAGTTTCATTTGTATTTTGAATTATCTTGAGTTGTCAAACTTGTTTTACTTTCTATTGTTGTCAACTATATTGAATGTCTTGCTATTGTGTGATGTATATTTTGCCTATTTTAGAGGCTCTCCATCTAGGGAGGCATCCAAAATAGGCAGTAGTAAAAAAATAAAAATATTATATTCATCGATTAACTGATGAATATATGGGCCCATGTGTCAGACCCATGACCTCCCCTACATTTGTCGGTGATGTGC
>JBNKFP010000390.1:0-569 GCA_050289365.1 Cellvibrionaceae bacterium
GATTTGCGCGAATTAACCATCAAGCTCAGTACCGCCGGCAAACGCCTGCACAACAAAGTGCAACCTGCGTTAAACAAACACTACAACGATCTAGCCGAGAAAATTGGCAGCCGTAAAAGCAAACAGTTGGCTGATTTGTTGAATTATGTGGCTTCTCTCAACCCTGTTGAAGCTCACCCTTAACCCCTAAAAAGGACATCCCCTCGGCACGGACGCCGCCTTTCAACCGGTTCGTTCGCTCTCATTTACCTCCGCCATTCACACCCAAGCACCGTAGGCCGTGTAAGCCGATAGGCGCCTCACGGTGATTCATCCTCAAAAATAACCCCGCTGTCGTTGAAAACGACTGACCATATTTTTAAAAATTTCCCTGGGTTTTTAATTGGGGTGCTTGGTTTGTTCTTCGGCTTTGTTCTGTGGATTAAATATTGAACCGCTCCTGCGTTGCTCTGCTCTTCAACATCCCTGTTGGGATTACCCGCCCTACAAATAGAAACCTTGGGTAAAGCTGTTGAAGTATGACGGGTTCGAAGGTACGAGTCAGCCTCTCCCGTCGCCCGAAAATCAGA
>JBNKFP010000391.1:0-567 GCA_050289365.1 Cellvibrionaceae bacterium
AGTTTGCTCTGGTTATCCATAGAGCAAAGAGATCTTTAGTTCCCCAGATGCAATCATGGTTGTCTAGTCTATAATTCTATTCTTGTTTTATGTTATCTTTTCCTCTATGTACTTTATTCTTTTCCTTTCAATAAATAAAAAAGGAAAAAGTCAGTAGGGGAGCTCGCCCTCCCGTTTCATAAAAAAACAGTCATGATTGTCCTGACTCTAGCAACCAAATCATTGAATGATGGTGATTTCTCAAACGTTAGCATATGTGGTCTCATGCCAACTAACTCAAATTGCTCGTTAACTGACCCACTGAAATGCAAAAGGATGACACGATCCATCTGCATATTCACCGTAATAAAAATATTAATTACCCGTTAGATAACTATGAAATCAATGACCAATGTAATTTGAGTGTTCATACTACATTAATAATACATACATTTATCAATTTAACTTCCTAACATAAAATTAACATCCACAAATTAGCCATCAAAGATACAAACTCATATTAAATATGAGTTAAAATTCAATTATTTCTCTATGGACTAGAAAAAATAGGACAACTGCAAAATCTAA
>JBNKFP010000392.1:0-566 GCA_050289365.1 Cellvibrionaceae bacterium
CTGAAAAGGATGACGAAAACTGGTTTTGCCACACACTTTTGTCGAAGAATCATACCGGAAATATGACGATTACCAAGCGTCCGGTGGAGCCCTATATTATTCCGATCGATGAAGAAGAAAAAGATGCTTACGAAAAACAGCGAATTAAAGTCCAGGCTTGACCCAAAATCAGTCGAAAAAGGAGAAACAAAATGCCATTAGCACAACAGCTTTCCTCAGTTCCGGTCGTTGTCGATGATGATAAATGCATTGCTGACAAAGGATGCACCGTCTGCGTGGACGTCTGCCCGCTGGATGTTCTCAGGATTAGTGAAGAGACAGGAAAGGCCTTCATGAAATACGACGAGTGCTGGTATTGCATGCCCTGTGAGACGGACTGCCCAACCGGAGCCGTTACTGTCAATATTCCCTTCCTATTGCGCTAGGAGAGAAAAAATGGCCTCCTTTGACCCATTTGATGAGTCCGACGAGATCGTGGAAATTGCCGAAAGGCTGGCGGACACGGATCCGGGCACCCGAAGAGTCGCCGTTATGGATTTGGCGGATACGGCGGATCCGGAAGCGGT
>JBNKFP010000393.1:0-562 GCA_050289365.1 Cellvibrionaceae bacterium
CAATACTATAAAGGATGAGTTGCCTACGACCTTTGTGTCACTCAGAATTATTGTCTACCCAGCAATCCTATGTGTCAATCTACCTGGCCGAATTGATATTTCAGGGGAGGTCCACGTGTTACAAGCCCAACATTACATGAGTTTTGAACGAAGTTTTGGAATGTAATGCTCTTAAAAATAATACTTTTCTCACCCACATCAAGTCTAGCACCTGCGTGTATCCACAAACATGAGATGATTTCCTTCTTTAATTCATTAACGACATATCTTTCATCTTTCAATCATGAATATTTTCTTGCCATATTTGTGTCCAATTAACAAATTATTTCTTTTCATAACTTTGTCCAGGTCAATCCCGTGGTGGCTATAAAAACTGATTCAGGATGCCTACGACAGAAACACATCTGTTGAGACCTCGTCGAGAAACGTATAGCACTAGAATATATGCATGTATGCTATTCCACAAAATTTTGTTTCATTAATAATCTTTGATTTTGTTTTGTATGTATTGTACATTAGCTAGGGACATTACTCATCAGTACTAAGAGCACTTCTATGGGGG
>JBNKFP010000394.1:0-559 GCA_050289365.1 Cellvibrionaceae bacterium
GGCAACAAGCTGGGAGCCTCCCTCCGGCAGTATCTGTATAAGGACCACCTGGGTTCGCTGGATGTGATCACTGATGTCGCGGGCAAAGTGGTGCAGACAATGTCATTCGACGCCTGGGGGCAACGGCGCTCGGCCGTGGATTGGAGCCGTTTGGACCTCTCAAGCCAGCTGGACTTCGATCATAGCCTTACCGTTCGGGGGTTTACCGGCCACGAGATGCTCGACGAGGTGGGGTTGATCCACATGAACGGTAGAATCTACGATCCGCGGTTGGGGAGATTCCTTCAAGCCGACCCGGTGCTGCAATTTCCAAGCTACACCCAAAGCTACAATCGCTACAGTTACGTTCTCAATAACCCGCTGAGATATACCGACCCCTCTGGCTATTTTCTGCCGGCGGTGGTGGCGATTGTGATGGCGGCGGTGGAAACCTATACTGTGGCCCAGATTGCCATCGCCGTGGGTGTAACCGCCTTTGCGCAAACCCTGGCCATGGGTGGGGACTTGAAACAGGCGTTTCTAGCGGGCATCTCATCAGCGGCCCTCAGCTTTGTGGGTG
>JBNKFP010000395.1:0-544 GCA_050289365.1 Cellvibrionaceae bacterium
GTCTGTGCCTCGAATATCGAGTTCTGTCACATGAATCGGTAAACCGGTTTGAGCCAGATTATCCAAATTGTTTTTGAGCTGAGAAGCACTCATGTTATCCACGCTGAATGCGTGTGATTGAATCCCCACAGCGTCGATGAGATTACGCGATTTAAGAATATTGATGATGCCTTTGTAGCGGTTGATGGCATTCGTATCGTTGATAATGCCATAGTCATTCAGCACCAGCACTTGGTTAGGGCAGTGTTGTCTCGCTTTTTCAAAACTCCAAACAATCCAATCCCAACCTGTTGAGCCTGAGCCACCGAGTGAATTTCGGAAAGTCGCTGGTGCGTGCAGAGGCTCGTTAACCACGTCAATGATTTTTGTGTCTGGATATCGCGCGCAGTAGGCCTTCATTAGATTTTCGATTTCAGATTGAACAACAGAGTTAGAAAGTCCCCCGCCGTTTTTAATCCAATTAGGTTCTTGTGAACCCCACACGAAGACATGATGCTTGAAAAGAATGCCGTTGTTTTTTGCAAATTCGTAGGTAGAGTCAATC
>JBNKFP010000396.1:0-542 GCA_050289365.1 Cellvibrionaceae bacterium
CGGTATTTTTTTGTCAGTGTTTTAGTCAGTGTTGCGAGTTTTTTTGATTATTTGTGGCTGCTTTAACGGTAGTCGGCTGGCTTGGAGTTCGCGGATGGCGGGGTTCTAAATGTTCACAAAAGTTCACAAATGGCGTTCCCGACAGGAATCTGGTTAAACATTCAATTTTTTGCCTAAGCGGGGCGTTTTGCGCATGCGCCATGTCGTATGCCTCTAGCAATTCGCCTCTCGATTCATTCATGCGCTCTAGGCGCTCTTTAAGCAGTCGATTTTCCCGCATCAAATTATCCATTGTGGCGTTTACAGTCGTCATTTTACCCACCCATTTTGCACAAAAAGTAATCTATTTTATTTCCGAAGATCAAAATCTAATATCAATAAAAACAAAGACTTAGATTTACTGAAATATTGATTTATCTTCGGAAGATTTAGGCTAAGTAATTGAATATAATAGAAAAACAAGTTGATTGTGATTCCGGTGGTCGCGGGTTCGAGCCCCGTCAGTCACCCCATTAAATCAATGACTTAGCAAACTCCTATCC
>JBNKFP010000397.1:0-534 GCA_050289365.1 Cellvibrionaceae bacterium
TGAATTTGTAAAGATTGATGTCAGTTTTCATTGTCAGAATAGTTGATTCAGTGCAGAACCTGTTCTAGGTCGTTTTAGGGAACCTTTGAAGCAGAATCTGTGTAGGACTACAACATGAACGAGTACTCATATGTTATTTTTCACGGAGTCAAGCTCAAGTTATGATTTTTTTAGTGTCTGCTGTCCGTTAGGCACTGGGTTCAGACTGAACACCTGTTCCATGAGAACGTTCAGTTTTGCGATGTGTTTTAAATCTATTTAGAAACCGTATCTGGTATTGCTTATATGAGATGTTTTGTAGTATATATCTTCTTCTTTCCATAGAGTATTTAAACATGAATTTTTGTACAGCAGTTTGCGTGTTATGAAGTTTTGAAGTTGGGTATCTTGCTGTCTGTGTTCAGAATACAGTTTTCCATTGTGGGCGTGGATTGTTTTTGTCAGTCGTCGGGTGGGAGCGTAGGATCGTTGTGCTTGTTGATTGTTTCATGTGCATGGTTGTTTTGGTGCTGACAATTGCTTATGGTCAGGTGG
>JBNKFP010000398.1:0-533 GCA_050289365.1 Cellvibrionaceae bacterium
TCAAAATTCCTCAATGGAATTTGACCTATATCCTGAAATCGACCCGACGTCCCTCTCTTCTAACTCAGCCAAGACCGCCTAGCTATAGATAAGCTATCGGTCCTTGGAACTGCGCTAGGAACCATAGTGGAAACACGAAACGACACTAACAAGACCACAAGCAAGATCGACGATAAAAATCGGATCGAATAACAATTTATATGCTCACAGGCATTTCACTGAACACCTGTTGGGCGCATTCGGGAAATCACTGCGGGAGAGGAATTCAAACCACGAAACCTCGAGTCTTTTGGTCCGATGACTCAAGAACTATACCGGCATCTCCCTGCAGTGATCCACAATCAACACAAGAAAGATTCACATCAAAATCAGAGGCAACACTTGAACAGTCAGAAATCCTCTCACAACAGAGACGCAAGACTTGGGCGGTAGCAATCGCATGCAGAAAACCGAAATACCGATGCATGGACGTTGATCTGCTGAGCGGGTGAAGAACTAAGCTAGAGCTAAAGACCTGATTGGCACGCGTTCCA
>JBNKFP010000399.1:0-528 GCA_050289365.1 Cellvibrionaceae bacterium
GCTTTATGCCAAACGCCAAAATAAATCATATCCCATTGTTTTTATTATACATTTTCATTCCCTCATAACATTTTATACGCGTTTTAATAGCAACAATTTTTCTTTGATGTTGTATTAATAGCGACAAAACGACAACGGCGGAATTTTTCAATGTTTTATCTATAAATTGTCGTAAACACGACATTTTGTTGCTTATTTTGACTTTTGATCTTTTACACTCGCCAACAAGTCCTTAATAATCAATCACTTCCCTTTGGCTTGCAAATTGCTCCTGCATTAATTAAACCTGAATTCGTGACTTCGAAGCGGATTCAGGTTCAATTCACCCACCTGGTATACAGGAGAATAAAGTCGTGTCGATTCCTAATGGCTCAGAAATAGTTGAAGGTATTCAGTCTGGAAAAATCGTACCCTATTTAGGGCCAGGCGTTTTAAATGGTGTTGTCAACAAGCTTGATTCAACGCCGATTCCCGCAGACAGTGATAGCTTGATTTTGGCTATGAGCGGTGGCCAGCCAATGTCCCCTC
>JBNKFP010000400.1:0-527 GCA_050289365.1 Cellvibrionaceae bacterium
GGTTTCTTGGTTTGGGCCTCAAAACTAAGTGTGAGGAGGTTTGTCGGTTTACGCCTCAAACTCGATGAGCGAATGAAGACGCTGTGAGGACACGCGTTGACAACCGGTTGCTTGCTTCATCACGAAGCGAGTCGGGCTAGGGTTTCTCAATTTTCCCTCAAAACTGACAGAGGAGCGAGGGCGGGTGGTGCACGTGGTATCATCGTGGAGGTCGCGTGGAAGTGAAGCAAAAGACGGTTGGTTCGATGGCGTCAGGTGCGGCGCAGTGAAAGTCGGATGAAAATACCCTTTAGTAGCTATAATTTCCTTTTCATACCGTAGGGATAATTTAGTCTTTTGGTTGGACCTATAAATAGGACCCAAGTGGTAGTGGGTTCATTGCCACTTCTCCTATTTTTATTTTGCATTTTTTAGATTAGAGAATGTGAGTTAAGATCTAAACTCTGTGTTCTAATAATCAAATGAGGGAAGGAGAAAATTTGTTTTTGTCTCAGTGGTTGTGGTATTTGTACTTTTTCCTGATGCGC
>JBNKFP010000401.1:0-526 GCA_050289365.1 Cellvibrionaceae bacterium
CATCAACCTCTCCAACTGGCACTTGATTTTCATGATAACCCGAGTCGTCAGGGGTGTGTAGTCATTCACAAGAATTCACTCTACAGACCACCCACCATGCACTTAGCTTTTGACATGGGTACGATATATAATAGACCTGCTCCACCTAGTGAGCAAGGACAAATGGGTCGCAACCACGCAGTTGATGTGCATGTTTGATTTCAACCATACCAAATTGGTTTTCTCAAGTTCCATGATTGGTATCAAACCAATCACAATCGAAGAACACTGTTTTAAGATTCTTATTCCTGAGAAAGTTATACTTGATTATGTTTTTAATGATCCCATAGTACTTAGGTTCATGTCCTTCTGCATCAACAACTCTCGTAACAACTCCTGTATTAGTTGTGGCTGTTAGCGGGCGAGAAACTTCAAAAACAATTGAACGGAAGCGAAATCCATTGACGTCATATCGACCGTATCTTTTGGCAACAATGCTTCCGTACGACAGCTGCCATAGGTCTGCATGTACATTGCCAGCTAGCAC
>JBNKFP010000402.1:0-524 GCA_050289365.1 Cellvibrionaceae bacterium
ATGATAGTCGTGCTCCCGATCAAGAGCGGTCTGCGATCCTCCCTAGATTAGATGGCATGGGTATTGGTATTGGTATTGGTATTGGTATTGGTGTTGGTTTGGTTTGGTCTGTTGGCCAAGTTTGGGTTAAGCTATGGTGAATTCTTGGTCAAGGTTGTAAGGCAACCATTGGGATGAGTCCATGTGATCTTTGGAAAGGTTGTGAGGAAACCACTGGGATCATGCAGTTTCCGTGGCAACCCTCAATTCCGTCCCATTCCATGAACTATTTTTTTGGGTTGGGTAGTTTCCCCTCACTTAGTAACTAGATGCTATTGTAAATGAACCTTATGTGTAGGATGATTTCTGCAGTAGAACCTTAGTTTTGTTTAGAGCCTGCATATCATTACTTTTTCTCTTCACTTGCTAAGTAGCAACCATAAGTCTACTCACCCTTGCTATAACACTACTCAGAAGATGGTGAAGACATGGAGTACTTCGAAGAGGAGTTATTCTAGCTGGCGTTTTCTCTGCTTGACTGTGCC
>JBNKFP010000403.1:0-521 GCA_050289365.1 Cellvibrionaceae bacterium
GTCCGGGCTCAGGTCGGATATATCCTGTTTGGGGGGCGAATATGTCCGATCAAACCGGATCTCACGTTGCAGAAAAATAGATCAGAAGCCAATATGATTAATCTAAGTCCTGATAAGCTTACGGCTCGCAAGCTAAACGCAATAAAGCTTAGAGAAATAAAGAGAACAACTAGAAGCAACCTAAACACTAGGAATCACACCTAGGGTTAGGTCAAACTCTAAGCAAGAACAAACTTGAACAAGAACAGAACATAAATTGAAATGAGAGGCACAAAGACACAAGATTTCTTCTTGAAGTTTGGCCATCCACAAAGGATGCCTATGTCTCCGTTGTGGAGCTCACAAAGAGTCGGGTCTCTTTCAACTCTAATCCACTCCGAACGATCAGCAAGATCTAATTCAATTTCCACTATCAAATCCCCACAAAGAAGAGGACAATACATACTTTTCAGGATCAACCACAACCTTGGTGACTCCCAGACAACCTAGTGCATCTAGGGAAATAAATCCCCAAGAGTAAC
>JBNKFP010000404.1:0-518 GCA_050289365.1 Cellvibrionaceae bacterium
GGAAGAACAATCAGAAGGCTTACATGCCAGAAGGACAAGTGATGTCATCATCAACGACAATTGAAGACCTTCATCGACAATGAGACAGGTAAAGAGGAAGCCTTGGACTTCACTGCGTCTCTTCGGCGTCGAAGATATGAAGCAATTGCTTGCTTGAGTGTTTGATTGCAATAGAAAATATTTTGAGTCTGTCATTCCTTGGTCAACATTTGATCCT
This sequence comes from Cellvibrionaceae bacterium, assembly GCA_050289365.1. GTDB lineage: Bacteria > Pseudomonadota > Gammaproteobacteria > Pseudomonadales > Cellvibrionaceae > JBNKFP01. The sequence continues at coordinate 218 of JBNKFP010000404.1, forward strand.
TGAATATCCAAAAAGCTTGTACATTGGAATTTGTGGATGTTAATAGATGTATCAACTTGTACATATGAAAGTTGTATTGTGTACAAAACATGTATGGTGTTCGATGATGAATACTTGTCTATGTGAACATGTGTTTGATGATATATTTAATCAATTTTTGTGTTTGTGTTTGATGATTATAGCTTGATAAACCTGTATTTGTGAATGTCTGCATGTATGTCTAAACTTGAATCTGTCTAGCAGTAACTGGTAATCTGACGTCAAATTGCCTGTTGCCGCTGTGACTCCTAGCAGTGATGGG
>JBNKFP010000405.1:0-512 GCA_050289365.1 Cellvibrionaceae bacterium
CCTAATAACAAAAATTGTTCCTCAATATATGTTATGTCCTCATAAAATTTGGCTTGAATATTGAAGCAATGAAAGTGGTCTTTCAAACTCATAACAATAGGAGGAGAAAACAAATCATTCAAAGATACAAAGATAAAAGAAGAACTTATTGTCGTTATATGGTTGTGAGTATTTAATAAATCTTTTTAATTAAAGTATTCATATTTTGACCATGTGATTGTTTCAATATGATTAAAATAATTATTAATTTTGCAGAAGCAGGGTCGGTGCAGGTTCTTCCAGTGGATTGACGGGCCGGAGATGTTTGACCCACAAATTCTTTTTTCCTATGATGATAACCAGTCCTTTTTGTATCGCAGCTTGCAGTGTTGGGTTGCCCCGCCACCCAATCCACCTCCAATGGCAGATGAGGAGAAAGAGGAAGCAATGACTCATCGTGTGAACCACCCACCTTTGTGCAAATATGGGTACCGGTCCCAGTTGGTGAACCCGTCGACCAGTTTGGATTACAC
>JBNKFP010000406.1:0-507 GCA_050289365.1 Cellvibrionaceae bacterium
ATAATCCCGGACAGACATATCCCCCTGGTCTAAGCGTTGTAATTTCTTACGTAAATCACGTCGATAAGAAGGGGGAACAAATCTTTAATGCATTGCTGTTTTTAACCCATCCAATGTATGTGTTTGTAACCCAAAGGTAGCCAATTCATTCCACCAGATAAGAGCAAAATCTTTAAACTCACTAGTGGCTTGCTTAAGGAATAAGGTGGGAACTAAACTTTTGCTCAACAGTCATCTCCCAATCTAAATAAGCTTCAGCATCATACAAACCATAGAAGGGAGGAATCATAAACTTAACTTTAGCAAAAGGATCATCATTACTACGAGTGTGCTGTTGATTCGGGCCATGATGAGGGTGGTCTCCCATATCTTGCCAATTTGATCGATGTGAATGGCATGGAAGCTCTTGATGCACCTACTGGTCATCGTGGTGGTGGACGTGGAGGGTTGAAGGGCTCGTCATCCACCTCCTCCGCGTTGTTGTGGTCGTCCTCACGAGTATCATTC
>JBNKFP010000407.1:0-506 GCA_050289365.1 Cellvibrionaceae bacterium
TCTTCCGATCTGTACACCCCTGTAGCCGACATTGTCAACTACTTAAAAAATGTGCACAAAATGTCGGGACCCATCAAGTGTACCTCCATGGTCACTCGGATTGCCATGAATCTTGGGTGTCTGGAAATGGCCAACTTGGCCTATATTGAGGGGGATGTACCTGTTCTTGGTGTTGATCATTTTGTTCATGTGCACATTTTGCATGAGGAACCTGATCATTATTTATCTATGTTGTATGGTCGCAAGGTGATCTGGTTACCTAACCCAGGCCTTTCATTGTACTCTTGTGAAAGTCTTACACTACAGTTTGATCAGATGGGAGAGGCACGCGATAGCTTCACAAGACCACCTCGCACTCACGGGCGAGCTCTCATGGTGGCAGCACAACAGGCCAAGACTACACCGTATGCTCACCCTTAGGAGCCCCAGTGGGACACTGGGTACGGGGGTGGCTACTCAGGTTACCATGAGGGTGGTTACTTCCCCTCTCACAGTTACCCCAAGCC
>JBNKFP010000408.1:0-256 GCA_050289365.1 Cellvibrionaceae bacterium
GTCATCAAAGCATTCGCTCGACGCACCCCGATGTAATAGCTTCCCACTGGTAGAGTTAATGCATGTACAAAGCCCTAGTGATCCTTAAAGTCAGACTTAATGGTAAACGCGTCCATTCCCAAGCTAGACCCTTGCACCTTGACCGAATTATCTTCTGAACCAACAACTTCCAAAAATGAAGATGACGATGCGCAACTTTTATCAGCGCCAGCAGAGAGGATTACTACGCCAGAGTTAGTGTCGGGTTTGGTGATGC
>JBNKFP010000408.1:266-503 GCA_050289365.1 Cellvibrionaceae bacterium
GGAGCATAACGATTGCTTACAGAGACGCAGGCAGAGCAGGATATAAGAACCAATAAACAAGCGATTATTTTCATTATAAAACCCTAATTTCCCAAATTAACCTTTTTGTGTAGGTAGGCCGTGTAAGCGAAGCGCCTCACGGCGTTGCAATCTATTGTTTTATACTAGGTAAAACAGCGATGTTTATTCAACACATAAATTATAAAATTCAAACAATAAATCAGCTTCGGAGGTGCT
>JBNKFP010000409.1:0-502 GCA_050289365.1 Cellvibrionaceae bacterium
CCGTTTAAGCGATTTATGCTGGCTCAGGTCAGAGAAAATGACTTACAAATGTTTGCAGATATTGCCGAAGTCACGCTGACTGATGATAGATACAACCAGGTTCCTTTTTCAGTGTTGGTACCAGCGTTTATTACCAGCGAACTAAAAACGGCATTTCAAATCGGCTTTTTAATATTCATTCCTTTTCTGGTTATTGACCTTGTAATTGCCAGTATTTTGATGGCAATGGGGATGATGATGTTATCGCCCATGATAGTTTCTTTGCCTTTTAAAATAATGTTGTTTGTATTAATTGATGGCTGGGCATTGATCGTAGGCACCTTAGCATCCAGTTTTGGATAGGAGACGGCAATGACACCGGAAATTGTAGTCGATGTGTTCAGTCAGGCTTTTTCTCTGGTCATTATGATCACTGGAACCATTATTTTACCGGGACTGATCGTCGGATTAATCATCGCTATTTTTCAAGCAGCTACCAGCATCAATGAACAAACACTGACGT
>JBNKFP010000410.1:0-501 GCA_050289365.1 Cellvibrionaceae bacterium
ATAATTTCCACCAATGTCTTCTTCCTAGACAACAAGCAAACCCAAAGGAAGCCAAGTATCGCGATCAAGGCTAGAGCCAAGGTTGACATTGAACCAATCACAATGTCAGAAAATGTAATGTTTTGTTGTTGTTGATGGGAGAAACACCTATTTAAACCAGAAACAAATGTCAGAATCAGTTAGTCATCCAAAGTTGAGAAAAATATATTCAAAAATGCAATCAGCTTGAAATAAGGACTTGCCAGATGAGGACAGGGGATCAGAATGCGGTAGCACTGCAGGAAACCCAAGGGTTCCACGGCAGGCTTTCTGGATGGGCAGCCCACAAAGCTCTAGATTTCCAACGAACCTGCATTTGCCATTGCACCAAGTGAATAAGTGCACTAAAACATTAAAGAGAACATATAGGCCTTTTACTGCTAAAACAATGTCAATTTCATCATATAGAAAAAAACTAAAGCTCCAAGTAAAGAAGGGATAAAAGAGATGGAGCCAGAGCAT
>JBNKFP010000411.1:0-501 GCA_050289365.1 Cellvibrionaceae bacterium
ATAACTCTGGAGGTGCGCCGACTTCATTACCACCCAACCCAAAGCCGACCACCCCGCCGTGTTGTTGCCCGAACAGGGCTTGTTCGAGAGCGATCTCGGCGCATTCGGGCAGGTAACGGCCGTCTTCAGCAAAAGCCAAATTGCGCGGCACATCGAACACCCAGCGCATCTCGACTCCGAAATCTGCTTTGACACGGGAACGGCCGTTTTCCAGCCCGCGCAAAATGTCTTCAATCGTCATCTTCTTTTGGTAATGGGTGTGTGTATAAGTCGTTACCGTTAGTTCACGGTAAAGGATATTTTGCGCGGCCATATCCTTGCCGTTTTCATAGACAATCAGCTCAAAATCTTCTGCTGTGCGCAGCATATCCTGGATGGTAAGGTAGATTTGGATAAAGTGGGGAAAGTCGGTGAATTGGAACCATTGTCGCAGTTCATTGACATCATGACTGGGCAGACGATCCAACATGTTGTGGCGTTGCGCCAGTTTGAGGACTGTTT
>JBNKFP010000412.1:0-501 GCA_050289365.1 Cellvibrionaceae bacterium
TTTTTGTACAAATGTTGTCCGCATCTAAAATAAGATCCCCCTTTCGAAATGCTATTGGTTCTATTCGTTTTGTAAGTTCAGATTTCAGGTTATCCGAAAGTGCTATAAACTTTTCAAAATGTTCGAATATAGTTGTCGTAGTTTCTATAATTTCTAATTTTTAAACTTGTGGCTAATGAAAAGACAAACCAATAAAAGAATTATTAAAAGGTTTCATTAATTCAATTTCCACCAATCAAAATAAAACAAATCTTTTTCCCCTCTAAAGACTAAATACACATCATGAACTCCCTTGATGTTTTTATTTACTGGTGCTGTGAATGTACTCCAAATACCCTCTTGCCTTACGGTATTTATCTCAACCGTTGCAATCACCGGGCCGTCCATTTTATCAGCACGCATTTCAATCTTGCCTCCATAAATTGGGGAAACACTCACTTCAACTGACTCTGCACCATTTGCAAAATCAACGCCCTGGACTTTAATGTAATCACCGTGATT